>ONCF01000037.1 GCA_900316275.1 uncultured Veillonellaceae bacterium | reverse complement strand
GAACTCTCGATACAGGTTTCCCCGTATACACGCTTTCCAGGCGTGCTCCTTCAACCACTCGGACAACTCTCCACAATGCTCTACTATTAAAAGCTATTCAGTTGTTTTGCTCGCTATGTCGCTCACAACAGAAACTATTTTAGCAGAGCAGACAGGACTTGTCAATGAAAATTTGCCACAGACTCAGAAAAATTCATCGATAGCCAAAATCACATCAAATACACCCAGTCCGGAGAAAATGCGCAGCACGAGCTGATGACTGCCATCCGGCGCGACGTTCACACCGGAGCGGGGCAGCTCGAGCTCGACCTCCTGCTGCCGTGCCGCCAGTTCACGGCCGAACAGGCCCGTGTAGACGTTCACGAACTCCTGCACGCTGTCGACAGCAATCTCGCTGTCCGCCTCCGTAATCTGCAGATGGCTGTAGGCGCTGGCCAGCGCGAGAAACACGGGCTCCTGCGCCATGATGCTGCCCACGAGCGACACGTCGCCCGTAATCTGCTGCGAGACCGTGTAGGTCACGCCCTGCAGCTGGTTCTCGAGCGTCACCGGGGCCGTGCTGACCACACAGGGTACCTCCAGGTACTCACGGCAGGCATGGAGGAAACTGCACATATAGTCGCCATACAGCGCCAGTTCCTGCCCGTAGTCACCACCTGCAGCCCGCGCTACCATCTGCACGGCCGCATGAATGGGCTCCACATCCAACTCTGTCTCATCCAGCTCCTGGGCCAGCGCCGGCTGCCACTCCTCAGGCGGCATAGCCTGCAGGCGCTCGATGAGCTCAGCCGGGCCGATTTTACCCGCATTCACCAGGCACTGGGAGAAATCCACTTCAAGCATCTTGCGTGGCATCTGCATCGACCTTCTTCCTGACAGATTCCACCGCCTTGGCAATCTGTTCGCTGGTGTACGGTTTCTGGATAAAATCCATCGCGCCCATTTTGAGCGTCGTCATAAGCTTCTTCGGCGTACCAGCCGAGGAAAGCATGATGACCGGCAGTTCTGGTACCACCTCCTTGATGACCTGCAGCGCCTCAATGCCGCCGACCTCCGGCATGACGATGTCGAGGAACACGCAGTCCGGCTGCGACTGCAGCACGTCCATAATCGCGTCCTTGCCGTTCTCGGCCTCCAGTACCTCACAGTCGAGATTTTCCAGTTCGTCGCGCAGTTTCATGCGCAGCAGCTTCGAGTCGTCCGTTACCAGGACTTTTAATTTCCTATCCAAAATGCTTCGCCTCCATACCCTGTTTGCAGGAGCACAACATACCTACTCATCCTTATAGGTCGATATAGGTTACATTCGCCAAGCCCGGCTTCAATCCCTGCCAAGACACAAAAAAACCACTGGGAATTTCTTCCCAGTGGCCGGGATATTTTTCTGTAAAGTGAACTTACCAGATGAACAGACCAGCGATACCAGCCGACATCAGGGAAACGAGGATACCCGAGAGCAGCATGTAGCCGACGTTGCGGGAGATGAGCTCGTTCTTGCTGTCATCGACCAGGCCTTTAAAGCAGCCGATGATCATGCCAATCGTGGAGAAGTTCGCGAACGACGTGATGAAAACCGTCAGCACGCCCTGCATGTGCGGGGAGAACGTGTCCATGATATCCTTGACATTCAGCATGACGACGAACTCATTCGTGACGAGCTTCGTGCCCATGTACTGTGCGAGCGTGAACGCCTCACCCGCATCGAGGCCGAGCAGCCAGGCAAACGGGAACATGATGCAGCCGAGGATATTCTCGAGCGTCAGCGCCGGATGTACGCAGATGAGCAGCATATCGATGCACTTGGCGAGAGCTACGAAGGCGATAACGTTGGCGCAGATGATGAGCACCAGACGGCCGGCGCCCAGGATGGAGTCACCGAGGAAGGAGAAGAACGGCTTGCGCTCGGCACCTTCATCGTTAAGCGTAGCGATGATATCCTCTTCCTCGCTAATCTTAACCGGATGCAGGAGGTTCGTGACAATGAGCGCGTTGATAACGTTCAGCGGCACCGCCGTGATGATGAACTCCGCCGGCATCATCTGCGTGTACACGCCAATCAGGGCGGCCGTGACGCAGCTCATGGACATCATGGCGAGCGTCAGGCAACGGTCAGCTTTCATGCGCTTCAGCTGCAGGCTGGAGACGGCCAGCGACTCCGTATTGCCGAGGAACATCATCTCAATGGCGAAGAAAGCCTCGAACTTCGGCTGACGCGTGATAAAGGCCAAGCCCTTGCCGACCCATTTGATAATGAACGGCAGAATACCCGTGTACGTCAGGATATCAAAGAGCGGCACGACGAAGAGGATTGGCAGCAGGGCCGAGGTGAAGAAGTTCATCTGACCGCCAGCAGGATGCACCCAGTCCGGGAACGCAAACGCGATACCTTCATAGGATACATTGATCAGCCAGACAAACGCAGCGGCAGCGCCGGCAATAATCTGACGGCCGACCGGGAACGACATGAGGAACCACGCGACAAAGAGGTTCAAGGCCAGCAGGACGCCGACACCACGCCAGTTGATTTCCTTGCGCCGTTTGGAGAAGAGCACGCCGATGCCGATGAAGACCAGCACGCCCAAGAGGTTGATGAATAACATGGTACTACTCCTTTTGTTTTTTCGTGGCGGCTCAGTTCTTCAGGTCGTCCTCGGAGAAAGCGTACGGCAGGAGTTCCTCCAGCGTCACGACTTTCACGTCGCCCTTCAGGTTGGCCATAATCACTTTCGGGATGCGGAACTCGCCCATCACCTGACGGCAGGCGCCACAGGGGGAGCACGGACCGTCGGTGTCAGCGATGAGGGCAATAGCCTCGATCTCGCGCTCACCTTCGGAAACGGCCTTGAAGATGGCCGTGCGCTCAGCGCAGTTCGTCACGGGATAGCTGGAGTTCTCGATATTGCAGCCGCCATAGACGTTGCCTTTTTTCGTCAGCACCGCCGCGCCCACGGCAAAGTGGGAGTACGGGCTGTAGGAAAATTCGCGGTATTTCTTCGCGACAGCAATGAGTTCCTGATCAGTCATTTTAAACCACTCTCCTAAATATATGTTAACAGTGGAAAAATGTCAATATTTCTCGACTTTATCCTTCTCGACACGCGCATAGACGAGCGGCTCCTTGGCCGGCTGCGCGTCACCGATAATCGTAGCCTCGCGGTACATCTTCTCGGCCTCGGCCAGTGCCGACTCCTTGGAGGTGTAGAGCGTGACGAGCACATCGCCTTTCTTGACGGCGTCGCCGTACTTCTTGTGCAGGATGAGGCCCGCGCTGAAGTCGATGCTGCTCTCCTTCGTCTCACGGCCTGCGCCGAGCACGACGGACGTCTCGCCGATTTCCTCAGCGTTCATGCGCGTGATGAAACCGTCGCGGTCGGCCTTGACCTCGGCCTTGAACGGTGCCTGGGCGAACTTCGAGTAATCGCGCAGCACGCTGTCGTCGCCGCCCTGGGCCTTGACCATCGTGCAGAACGTCTCGAACGCGCTGCCGTCCGCGATGGACTTTTCGGCCATCGCGCGGCACTCCTCAGGCGTGCCCTTGCCCACGAGGTAGAGCATGTTGGCGGCGAGCTGCAGCGAAACTTCACGCAGATCGTCCGGGCCCTTGCCCTTCAGCACGTCCATGGACTCCATGACCTCGATGCTGTTGCCGATGCCGTAGCCGAGCGGCGTGTCCATATCCGTGATGAGCGCGACCGTACGGCGGCCGGCACCCTCGCCGATGTTGACCATCGTCTGTGCGAGCTTGATGGAGTCATCGAGCGTCTTCATGAACGCGCCGGAGCCCGTCTTGACGTCGAGCAGGATGCAGTCAGAGCCCGCCGCAAGCTTCTTGCTCATGATAGAGGAAGCAATCAGAGGGATGCAGTCGACCGTAGCCGTGACATCGCGCAGCGCGTAGAGCTTTTTGTCGGCCGGCGCGAGGTTGCCGGACTGGCCGATGACGCTGACGCCGCATTTGTTCACCGTATCAAAGAACTGCTCG
>ONCF01000071.1 GCA_900316275.1 uncultured Veillonellaceae bacterium | reverse complement strand
GTTCTTGTCCCAGATGACGGACCACACCATGTTGGTCCACGTCTTGTCGTAGCGGTCCGAGCTGTCGTTGAGGTACTGCATGGTGGTGGTGACGGCGTCGGCCATCGTGCTGGTGATGCCCACACGCGCGGCCGTGAGTGAGGAAAGGGCCCGCGCGCCGTGCTTGGCCACGTCGCTGTAGGTGATAGGCTTCTGCGGGTGGCGGTATTTCTCCTCCTCCTCGTGCTTGCGGATAGCCTCGGCACGCTTCTTGCCCTTGAGCTTCTTGAGCCGTTCCTGCCATGCCTGCTCGCGCTTCGCCTCCTGCTCCTGCAACTCGAGGTTCTGCTCGCTCTTCTTGGCCAGCATCGTGACTGCCCGCCAGCCCTCGGTGAAGCCGCGCATGCCGACGCTGAAAAAGTCGGCGCTGGACTTGCCGTAGGTGGTGCCGTTGAACAGGTAGCTCGCCATGAGGTTGGCAAAGTCGCGTACGAGCGGGAACGCACCGAAGGTCTGTGACATAGCATTGTTGCCGAACACCTTGAGGAAGCGCTCCTGCCATGGCACGGCCACTTTCGTCTCCTTGCCGTCGGAGCCCTTCTCTCTCTTCCACTTGTCGTCGTCGCCGGAGCCCTCCAGGCCAAACGCGAATTTCATGGTGCTGCCGATGAGTGCCATGAGCACGAGGCGCAGCATCATGGAACGGGCAAAGAGTGCCCAGCGTGTGATGTAACTGCCTTCGCTGAATTTCGCATGCCGGTAGCTCGCGAGGATGGCGTTAAACTGCGTGTTAAAGAACGAGTAGAACGTGGTCATGAGCTTGATGGCTGCGTTGCGCGTGCGCTGGATGGAGGACTGGTCCATCGTGGCGCCGCTGCCGAACGTGTCACGCACGGCCCCGTCCGCCGCGAACACGGCGCGCCGTTCGGCCTCGCTGATGATTTCGGCGTCAGTATAGATGGGGAGTTCCGTAGCCTGCTGGAATTCCTGCTCGGCTTTTAAAAGGTCCTTTTCGAGGTCCTTCTGCTGCCGGTCGAGGTAGTCCATCCCCTCGGCCTCGGTCATGTTGACGACGTCAAAGGGCGAGAGTTCCGCCCGCTCGGGCAGTTTGCCCTCGGCGAGGTCCAGCAGCTGTGCCTTGATGCTGTCCACTTTGTCCTGTGCCGCCCGGATGGCCTGTATGTGCGCGGCGTTCTCCTTGCGTACCTCGGCGAGCTTGTCGCCGAAGGCGTTCTTGTAGGAACGCAGCCAGAGCGGGGCCGAGAGCATGAGGTCCGAGTAGAGCATGAGGTCGTAGGCATGGTCGCGGATAATCTCAATAGGCCGGTACGTGGCCGAGAACAGCCCCGGCTGCTGCCGGATGTCGCGGTCGAGCGAGTTGATGCGGTTCTGCATGAATACCGACTTGGTGAGCATGTGCCGCGCCTCGCCGATATTCGCGTAAAAGTCCGCAATCGCCGCGGCCGTTTCCGCCGCACCCAGCTTGTCGATAACCGGCGCGATGTTGGAGATGTTCTCCACTACCGGCCAGATGCGATAGCCCATAATGGACATCGTGGAGTTGGCCCGCAGCCAGTTAAAGACTTTGCCGATGACGTTTTCCGCCACGTTGTTGTTGCCGGTGATGTTCCAGACGTCAGTGGCCCATTCCTTGAGGATAGCGTGGTATTCGCTGCCCAGCGTGTCGGCGACGTGCGCCTCGAAGTCCTTGTTGTTGATGAGCCGGTAGACGTCACGGGCCGCGAGGCGGAACGTGATATTGTGGATGACCGCCTGCAGATGGTCCGGCACGACGCTGAATTCCAGCAGCAGGGGCCGTCCCTCGATGTCCACCTCGGCACGGGATTTCGTAAAGCCGCGGTTGGTGCCGAGTACCATAGCGCCCGACATGCTGCCGCGGGCCAGTGCGTTCTCGGCGTTCTCGGCCGCCTTGCTGGATTTCTTAGGATTGTAGGCAATGGGATAGTAGCCGCCCTTGAGGCGTATCTGCTCGCCTGTGTCGCTGGCCTTGACGGTAAAAGGCACGGCCTCCACTTTCTTGATCGCCATGCCGTTGAGTTTTTCCTCTACGGCCACGGTGTCCTGCCAGTAGGTGTTGAGATGGTCCCAGATGTCCTGCACGAGCTGCCAGTCTTTGGTGGTCATGTGCTTTTCGACAAAGTCCACGATGTCCTGCTCTGGCATCTCGAAGCCGCCCGCAAGGCGCTGGCGGTTGATAGTGTTGCCGAGGTTGAGCGCCATACAGATGACATTCTCTTTTGAGAGCATCCCTTCGTAGCCACTAAGCTGGATATTGCGGTCTTTCCATGCCTGGCGTTCCTTGTGCGAGTACGGCGCGAGGATTTTCTGCAGCGCGGCCATTTCGTCGGCGATGCGCTTCCCCTCCTGCTCGCGGGCCCGCTCGTAGATGCCATAGATGTACTTGTGTGCCTTGGTTCCCAGTGCGCGCAGGATTTCCTCCGGCTTGGTGATAGCCGAGAGCGCCTTGACGCCCATGCGCGCGGCTGCCTCGCCGCCCGGCAGTTTGGCCAGCCACTCATTGTAGCCGAGGCCGCCGATGTCCTCGTTTACCACGCGGCGCTGCACGCCCACGCGGCTGGCCTCGCTGTCGTCGTGGATGATTTCGTCGACGACGTCGGCGATGGCCTTGCCGCCGACGGTGACCATGTTAAATTTGTTCTTGCCGGTGGTGTACAGGATGTTCATGGCATTGACGGCGTCCTCGAACTGGTTCATCGTCAGGGACTGCCAGCCCTTGAAGTCTGCGCCCTGCTCGTTGGCCATTTCGAGGATATCCGTCGGGGAGAAGCCCTCCTGCATGTCGAGCGAGGCCGTCATGTCGCTGAACAAAGCATCCAGTCCCGCGCAGCCGCTTGCCGGTTTCTGTGCGTCGGTGCTCGTGATGCGCAGCATGTAGGCGAGGTGGCGGTGCCAGTAGCGCTCGTCCTTCGGCAGGCGCACGGTGCGGGCCTGCAGCTGGCGCTTAACCTGCCCCGTGAGCTTGTCGACGTGCTGGCGCAGCTTGCGGGACTCCTCGGCCAGTGCCATAGCCATAGCCTGGCGCTGCTGCGCAAGGATAGCCATGTCCCAGCGTTTGGCCTTGACCATCTGCTGCACCTGCTTGGCGGCCTTCTTGGCCTGGCGGATGTAGCCGTTATAGTCGCAGGCTTCATGCAACGGCTTGCCAGCGAGGGATTTCTTCGCCATGTCCTTATAGGCGTGCATGCGGCCCTCGTTGGCTTTCTCCACGGCTTTCTCGTTGGCCTTGTCGTTCTGCACGGCCAGCTTGAAGTCGGCCATTTTCTTGGCCAGTTCTTCCTTGGTGGCCGCCTGCAGCATGCCCTCGATGCGTTCGATGTCCGCCGTGCTCCAGCGCGTGGAGAAGCGCAGACGGTTGATTTCCTTCATGACGTCTTTCACAGACTTGTCGAAGCGTTCGACTTTGAGGTCGGTGTCCTCGGGCAGGGCCGTGATTTTCTCCTCCACGGACGACATCGCGCGCTCGGCCTTGCTGGTAATGGTGTTGATGAGCCGTTGCTTTTTGGCAAAGGCCGTGGCCTTGAGCGACTCCAGCTTGGCACGATAGAGCGTGCTTTCCATGATGTGTGTCACATTCTCCTCGGAGAGGTGCGTGCGAATGAGCTCGGCCTCCAGCGTTTCCTTGTAGGCGTCCATGTGTTCCTTGAGCGCATCCTCGAAGGTTGGAGCCTCCTCTATTGCCTTGGTGTAAGCTTCGATGGATGGGAACCAGCCGAGCACGGCTTCCTCGCTGCCGCTGGCCACGGCGGCCTGCATCGCGAGATAGACAGGCTCGTTCATGAGCTCGCGACGGTAGTCCTCATCTTCCTTGGCCACGCGCGCGTTGAATTCCTCGTCTACCTTGGCGTTGAGGTCCTGCATGAGCTCTTTCATGAGCTTTTCCTTGGCTTCCTCGGCCGCCTCCTTCTGCCAGCGTTTATAGGTGTCCTGCTCGCTTTCGTTAAAGAGCTTTTCGCCGCCCGCCTTGCTGATGTCCTTGTAGCGGTCGTCGAGCTCCATCTCGGTGATTTCGTCCTCGGTGGCAATCATGCGGTCCATGATACGGCGCACGGGCTCGCTGGCCTTGGTGCCGTCCGCGATGACCGCCTGATAAATCTGCCGCAGGAACTGCTTAAACTTGCGGAACACGGCGCGCAGCCCGCGGGCCGGTGCCTGACCATCGCGCAGATACTGCTCGAAAGCGCGGGCGAAGCGCTCCTGCCGCCAGACGTTCTTGAGCCGGTCGGCCTCGTCGAAGTCGCCCGCATCCTCGGCTGCGATGATAGACTCCTCGCGCGCACGGAACTCGGCCGCCCACGGCGAGCCCTTGTAGAGCGCCGCGTCGCCACGGTGCCACTCGGCCCACTGGTTGACAACTTCAAGTTCCTTGGCACTGGTCTCGTCAATCTGTGCGAGGTCGCCGAGGTCCATAAGGAAGATGTGTGACATCTCGTGCATGTAGGTGGACTCGTCGGCGTTCTGCGTCAGCGACACAATGCGCCGCCCGTCCTGCATGACCGTAGTCGTGCCGCGCACGGCCGCCTTGGCGTTTGCTGCCTGATTGTAGCGGTCGATGATAGACACGGCTTTGTCGTCGAAAACGACAAAGCACTCGCCGTCTACGTCATCGGTATAGCGCAGGCCTTTTATACCTGCCTCGTTTAGTGCAAGCGATGCTGCACGGTCGCTGCCCAGTTTCCGGCTGAGCTCATCATAAATTTGCTGCCCTTTTCTGCCCGTGGCATTGGCAATACCAAGGCTCAACAATGCTGCTTTTACGTTTTCTGGCTGGTCTTCAAACTGTTTCTGCTCGTCGAGCAGTACGTCGTTCTCGGGGACGTCAACCTCCAGGAGGGTGCCGTCCTGTTTAAAGCGAACGTCTGAGTTTTCTATTATCTCCTGTACACGCTGCCATGTTTCCTTCTGCTCTTTGTCAAAAGCCAAAGCGGCAGCCCCTTTAGCGCGGTCGAGCGTCTTTTCTTTGCTTCCAGACTCCAGTAACTCGCTAATGGCCAGCATGAGCGGCAAGTCATCAACGGCCTTACCATCTGGGCCGATAATCTTATTGCCCTGATAATGGTATGTCGTTCCGTTAAGTGCTACACTTTCCGGTTTTCCTGCAAGCATCGCGCGGTATTTCTCGGACATTTCGCGGTTTTTTGCGAAATAAAGTCCCCAGCCGTGAACGCGCGCCCCCTCGCCCGTGCCGATAGCGCCGAGGTCGAAGTGGTCGAACACATGTGGCGAGCCGTGCCAGGCCAGCTGATTGAGGGATGCGTTCTGCCCCAGGTACATAACGCCATTCTGCAAGTAAACGCCATAGTTCGCGTTGCCATTCTCGTCCACGTATGGCTGAAACAAATAGTCCTTGACCCCGCGTAAAGTGTCGCGTATACTAATGGTAGATGGAGAGCCATCCTCAGTAGCGCGAGTATCGGGAGTGTTTTGCTCCGATAGGCGAACGGGATGGTTCTCCTCTTTTGCTGTGTAAATTTCATAAAGGTTAGTTTCGTTTTGGTTAATGCTGACTTTGCCGTGCTTATTTTCTGCTACGATAATAAGCGTTTTCTGTTCACCGTCTATACGGACAGGAATAATTAAACGGTAAAACTCATCAATGCTATTTTTCCTGCGTTGAGCTTTTCGCTTCCATCGTGGCATTTCTTGGGCGACAGCTATCTTTTCGTTCGGTACGACCTCGATAAGATACGAATGCCTAATAACAGCATCGATATTAGTCAAAGCAGCGTTTCTGGCTATTCTATTTTCTTCTGCAGCTGCAGATTTATTCCTGACTATATGTGTTGCACCATAACTATCGTTCGGCGCTCCAATCATGGCTTTAAAATCTGCCGTAGGGATTGCGTCTCTAGGCAACTTTTCTTTTATGTACGCTATCACCTCCTTGGGTTCTTTATTGCGCAATGACGTATCCATGGTGTCCAAGTCAAGCACTGGAATTTGTTTATCTAACTCCAAGTCCAATTCGGTAACAGGCTGATGTAGTGCGTTGTCGCCGATATATTTCCCTTCCGCATCGAACCCGTACCGCTCCCGCATGTAGTCGAGGGCGGTATATTTTTTGCCCGTTTTCTTGCTGATGATACCGGCCACGATGTCGGCGTGGCGGGCTGTGAGGATGGCGCTCACGCGGGCCGCGCGGGCTGGCAGGCCGCCGAAGGCTTTCAGCTGGTCGCTGACCGTGCGGTAGACGGTGAAGGCCTCGGAGGAGAGGCCCTCCGTGAGCTTCATTTCGACGCCGTTGAGCTTCTGCATGGTCGGCTTGATTTTGTCGAGCGTGGTGAGTGCCTGCTGCAGGTAGTCGATTTCCCGCTTGGAGTCGGCCATAGCCTGCTGCTCCTCCTCGCTCTGCGGGATGAAGCCCATGACCTTCGGCGCGGAGGCGTCGCCCGTGGTGAGCGCGATAGCCATCTGCGTCAGCTCGTCTTTCGTCGGGGCGCGATGGAACGTCGCATAGAAGTTACGATACCACTCGGCGTTTTCCGTCGTGCGCTTGTAGGTGACGCGGTCGTTCTCGTCGCGCACCTCGAGAATTTGGCCGCCCTTGCCCATGCCGTCCTGCAGCGCCTTATACGCAGTCTGGCCAGTCTCACAGGTCCCATTTTGCTGACGTCTGCAAAATGGGACCGTATCCCCGTGCGCCTGCAAGAAATACTGCCCCAACTATTAAGGATTGCTCGGTAGTTGCCCGCGAGGCCGCCTGCGCCGCTCACCGCCAGCTCGACCTCGAGCTCGACGCTCAGGAAAAGGGAAGCTCGTCTACCTACGCGACTACCGGCGCAAAGCAGGCATAAAATAAATCGTGCATTGTGAGCGTTCTTCACATTGCAGGGCTTATTAATTGCAAATATCTGTCATAGCGTGTTATTGCGTTGATATAGCTTGCATAATCCAGTGCTATCTGCTAAAATAATCTTAGGAAAGATCCTCGGCGTGGTTTTGCCACTACCTTGGACAGCGATAGCCCTGGTATTATGCCAGGGCTATTCGTGTTTTAGGAGGGTTATATGACAGACAAAGTTTTCAAGACATACAGAGAGCAGTGCCGGATTTTGCAACAGCGGGGCCTGGTTATTGAGCACGAGCGGTTCTTTACCCACAAAATGCAACAGGATGATTACTACAACATCATCAACGGCTATAAGAAGTATTTCCTTACCAGTACCAGCCCAGACCATTATATCCCCGACACGACTTTCGAGCAGGTTTACGCTTTGTACGAGTTCGACCAGGCCATACGTTCCTTGTTCCTCACGGAACTGCTGCGTATAGAAAAGCATGTGAAGTCGCTTATTGCCTATCACTTCTCGGCCCAGCACGGTTACGACCACCGGCAGTATCTTTCGCTGGATTGCTTCAAGCACGCTAGTCAGAACAATATTCACTTTGCTGATATTGTGATTACGAAACTCAGAGGCGATATAATACGGTCCCGCAGGACCGGCAATGCCGCTATCTGCCATTATTTGAGCGCCTACGGGTATGTCCCCCTTTGGGTCCTTAACAGTGTGATTTCCTTTGGGCGTATTGCACATTTCTATTCCTGTATGTATCTGGCTGAACAGCAGGCAGTAGCTTATCACTTCAAGATGCCTGCCAGCACTATGGACGGTTTTATTTATTTCCTTAATGATTTCCGCAATGCCTGCGCACATGGCAATCGCATGTATACATCTGACAGCCAGCCACTTTTTCGTAAATTTATTCCAGACACCCCTATTCACGCCCAGCTGGATATCCCTCGCAACCAGCAAGGTAACTATATTGCTGGCAAGTCAGACATGCTTGCTAAGCTGATTGCCATGAGGTACTTTATGGGCACGGCCGATTTCCGTAGACTAAAGAACAGGTTCCGTAAGGCTCATAGACGTATGGCTGCTATAGTACCACTTGAAGTCCTGAAACAGATTGATACCGGTATGGGGCTATCACCTACCATTTTGTCGATGTTGTAAAATACAAAAGCAGCATCCAAGGATGCGCAATGGGTGCTGCTAGAAAATGAGGTATCACATTAGCCGTGACCGCTGTACAGGTTTGTGGAGTGCCCCTGCACTGGCATAGGGCCGCCGCTCTCGGTAGATAGGCAAGCCCCGACTTATCCGTGTTCCTATCATATCAGTTAGGCGCGGGATTGCAAGAGGTGATTTTTATGCATACAAATTTTACCGTACCGCCCGATTTTGAGTACAGCCCTGCCTGTGTCGAGATAGTGACACAGTTAAACAGCATCAATAGTGGTGTCAAGCAAAAGGAGTTACTCGCATCGCTGGTCGCCCAAGCCGATGGTAAGACTTTGCCGCCGCTACGTGACCAGCTGGCCGCGTTGCCCAGGGATGAGAAGATATTCCTGCTCAAGTTTCTACTGACGGAACTTTTAGGTTGATGTGCGCCCGCTCATTGAGAGCCTTGTCACTGGTCATGATGACCGTGTAGCCAGTCTTCCCCTGCTTTGCTAACGAGGGCGTATACTTCAGGCTGGTGAATTTGCACTCCTCGTCAAGTGTGACAACAGCCTTGCCGCAGACGAGCATTTGTTCGTCGCGTCCCGGCCACGTAATGCGTTGCAACACAACATACGCCTCGTACATTGTCGTATCAGTTTCGTTTTCCATGCTGTCCTCCATATACCACAACAGCCGCCCGGAGGCGGCCGTGGCAGTGTTTATAGGTTTCACCTTTGAAAGGAGAGTTAACACGAGGTGCAGCCGCGGCGTGCGGCTGCTGGGATAGACAAGTTCTATGTTCTAGGAGGTTCTGTTTCCTGCCCCTTTATCCTATCAGTTACCCGTGAAAAGTCAATAGCAAATCGGAGAATGTTACAGGTATTTGCAGTACGGTTCCCGTCCTTTTTTCTAGGAGGATGATTAACATGCATTTCCGTAAACGCGGTGCCAAATGGTATTTCATAGTAACTGTGCCGGATGAATTCGGCAACAAGGTGAAGGTCTCCCGTGTCGGTGGTGATACCCGCGCCGACGCGGCGAAGGCCGCCCACAAGTTCCTTTTTGAGAATGTCGACCCCTACGGCTATTACGAGCAGCCCGAGACGATGCCCTACAGCCAGTTCCTCGGGCTCTGGGTCCGCGAGTATGTCGACATCATGCTGCGCCCAGCGACTGCCCGCGCGTACAACAGCGCCATCAACAATCATATCGTGCCGGCACTCGGTGAGGTGCCGCTCGTCAGGCTCACGCCGCGCGCCCTGCAGAACTTTGTCAGCAGCCAGCGTCAGCTCGCCGGCAGTACGCTCGCGATCATCCGCAATGTCCTGCGCCGTTCGCTGGCCTACGCGCACGAGACGTGCCGTTTCCTGCAGCGCAACCCTGCCGCGCAGCTGCGCCTGCCGCCCGCCCGCGTTGCGCAACGTGAGACGCATGTCTTCACGCCCGAGCAGCTGGAGGTCATCTGGCAGAAGTTCCCCCGCGGCCACAAGTTCCACATGCCCATCATGCTGGCGTACTATACCGGCATGCGCCTCGGTGAGTGCCTCGCCCTGGCATTGAGTGACGTGGACATGGAGGCCGGCATGGTCTCCATCCACGCCACCATGTACGATGACGGCGGTGCGGGTGAGCTGCAGCCCATGCCCAAAACGCGCAGTTCCATCCGCGCTATCCCTTTCAGCAGCCAGCTCGCGGCCGAGCTCAAAGCGCAGCAGCACTGGCAGAAGGAGCAGCGTCTCGCCTATGGCAAGTACTGGCACGCCAGCGGGCTCGTCTGCACGAATGACAACGGCGCGCAGATGACCGCGAGCCGCCTACGCTACTTCGGCGAATTCTGCAGACAGGAATTCGGCGCAGGGTCCTTCCATTCCCTGCGCCATACCCATGCTACTATGCTGTTGGAGGCCGGCGTGGACCTCGAGCTCGTCTCGAAGCGCCTCGGCCACAGCTCCATTGTGATTACCTCGCGCGTCTATTCCCACATCACGGAGAACCGCAACAGCGTCATGCGCGAGGCCCTCGAGCGTGCCCTGTGAGCGCCACGCGGGTGCCAAGGGCCCGCGAGCCCCTGCTACATAAGGTTTCCTCTGTGCTTTATACTTATCGGAAGTAATAAGTATTTTTACGCTTTCCCCGTGTCTTTGACAATTTTTTTGCCGTTATTTTGCCGCCGCATTTCAACCTGCATCTGGTTGATATCCAGCTGCAGGGCTTTTTCAATGGCACCGTCGACGGCCGGGAACAGCTCCAGCACGAGACCGCCGGGCAGCTGCAGCCAGGTGGCCGGCGCACCGGGGATTTGTTTGACGCCTGGCGTGGCCAGCGCGTCTTTGATGGTCTGGGTAAAATCGTCGAGGACGATGCCCAGGTGGCGGCTGTGGCCGTAGGTTGTCAGGCCGTCGGGCTGTGCCTGTACGAGCTGAACGCCGCCATCCAGCCAGATTTGCAGCACTTTGCCTTCAGGTGACTCCTGGCGACGGCTTTCCGTCATGCCCAACACGCGGGTAAAGAAATCAAGGTGCCAGGCCAGATCATTGACAGCCACGGCCGCATGGTCCAAAAATGCACGTTTCCTACTCATGATGTGTTCCTCCCAGCAAATCAATTAAATAATATTATAGCATGAATGGCACATTTAGGGTAACAGACATCAAAAGACCGGGCGTTGCCGCTCGGCCTCGTGTCACGCTAGATGTAATTGCTTATTTGGCAGGCAGAATCTCAATCCAGTAGCCGTCCGGGTCGTTGATGAAATAGATACCCATCGTGGGATTCTCGTAGCAGATGCAACCCATAGCCTTATGTTTGGCGTGAGCCGCCTCGTAGTCGTCCGTATAGACTGCGAGGTGGAATTCGTTCTCGCCCAGGTCATAGGGCTTCGTACGGTTCTTGAGCCAAGTGAGTTCCAGCTCGTGCGGCGTCTGCCCACCGTCCGTGAGGTAGACAAGCGTGAAATCCGGCTGCGTCAGCTTATGTGCGACCTTGAAGCCCAGTGCCTCCTCATAGAATTGCAGGCTTTTCTCCAGGTCCAGCACGTTGAAGTTGTTATGTGCAAAACGAAACCCCATAATTGTACCTCCACTCATATCTGCAAATTGCTACGTTTACTATTTATTTTAACGCCTCAATTGCCTTTTGTGAAGGCCGCTAAAGATTAGAAAGTGCCTTGCATGACTGTGGTGAAGGCTGCTAAAGGTTAGAAAGGAATCTCCTCCTGTGGCTGTTGGCCAAAACCACCTGCGGGCTGGCTGTAATTTGGCTGGCCCATATTCTGCCCGCCACCGGGTTTAGGGCCTGTGAATTCGATATTGTCCACAACAACCTCAGTGATATTGCGTTTGGTACCATCTTTAGTCTGATAGCTGCGCGTCTGCAGTTTCCCTTCCACGAGAATTGAACTGCCTTTCTGCAGATATTTCTGTACAAAATCAGCATGGTACGACCAGGCGACACAATTTAAGAAATCTACAGTTGGCTGATTGCTTGCCTGCGTGTCGTTCTTGCGGCTATAAGGGCGGTCAACAGCCAAGCTAAAACTTGCTACATTTTTGCCGGTCTGTGTGGTGCGCAACTCTGGATCACGCGCCAAATTACCTTTGAGATAAACTCTGTTCATTCGTGCTATGCCTCCATCTGCAACCGGCAAAGTTCGCCGGTTGCTGCTCCATGCCAATCTGTGCGCTGCAGGTCGGCGACAATCGTCCACAACAGCTGTTAAGGTAAGATTATCACGTACGATGGTTGTTGTCAATAGTACAATAAAGAAAAAGCGCGTCATTTTAAGTGACATTACAGTACAAAAATTATCTTAGTATGATGATTTTCTTTTACTTGCACTTCCTTGCGCGCGGTGCTATAATCGTAGCCGTAAGGATATCTAAAACTTTAGTCCTATAAAAGTACAAGGAAGATAGCATATAAAGGAGGCTGCTGCATGGGAGCACCACATATTGAGAATGCCTTTGGCAAGAATCTGCGCCAGCTGCGCCTGCGCCTGGGCCTGCGGCAGGAGGATGTCGCGAAGGCACTGGAGGTGCCGGTTGACACCTACAGTGCCTGGGAACTTGGCTGGGAACTGCCTGCGAACGAATATATGCCGAAAATCGCTGAGCTCTACGGCGCAGATACCGAGGAGCTCTTCTTTGAGGACCCGGATACGTTATTTGCCTTGAAGCCAGAAGCCCTGCAGCGTCTATTGGACCGCATTACAGACAAAGGCACACGCACCCTGCTGCTGCACGAAATGCAGGCTTATCAAAAAGATGCAGCACAGCTGAGTTAAGCGCCAAAACCTGGTTCATGTGAAAAAGCACCGTTAACACTCTCCTGCCAGGGAGTAAGTTAACGGTGCTTTTTAGCTGTACAAGATAAATTTTGTCGCGCCTCTTGGTACGCCGCGTGCGCGTTTTGCCAGCAAGCAGCTGATTTAGGCTGTCGGGGCGAAAAACTCAATGACCGTATGGATGGCAAAATCCATAAGTTTCGGGTCGCGGAACGGATGGTCGGCGCCCTCAACCGGCACGAACTCGATGACGTTATCCTCGGCGAACTGCCGCGAGTCGGCGATGTCCACGGTCGTATCGGCCGTACCGTGCAGGATGAGCATGTCATCCGCCATGTCGAAATATTCCCACTGGCGCACATCTCCAGCCTGCAGGTCGTCAAGCAGCTGCTGGTCGATTTTCAGCTTGCGCTCAAAGCCAACCAGCACCTCCTTGCCTTTAGCCAGCTTTTTCAGGTCATCTGTTGAGACGTTGCGTTTCATCAACTCATACATGCGCAGGCCGGGACAGCGCAGCGCGATGCGCGCAAAGGGATTGCCCACGTCGTGCAGGTAACGCAGCGTGAGGTAGCCGCCAAAACTCACCGAGTAAATAAGCAGCTCCTCAGCCGCGAGCTCCTGTTGGGCATAGTTTACCACCAGTCGCAAATACGTCAGGCATTCGCTGATAACAAGCTTTTTGCGCGCGTCCTGTCCGTGACAGGGCCAGTCGAAGCAGAGCACGGCATCCGTCTTGTACTTGGCCGACTCCTTTTCCGCAAAGCGCGTGATATTGCCGACGTCCTTGCTGCTGCCGAAGCCGTGCGTGCAGATGACGACGCGCTGGTACGTGCGGGCATCGCTGTGTGCGATGAGGCGGCAACGCACGCTGTAACCCTCGGCGTTAATATCGAAATGCTTCTCCAAAGTCATGTACCTCCCAACTGCTGCTGATATGGGGCAGTTGTCATCTGCTCTGCAGTTATGATTTGCCAATATAAAGTCAAAATGTGGTTGACAGTTTCCACCACATTGTTATTTGGTCTAAATTACAGCTCAAACAATTTTCGTGGTCCAACGCTCGATGTTCCAGACTTTGTCGACCCAGCCCTCGTAGAACTCCGGCTCATGCGAGACGAGCAGGATGGTGCCCTTGTACTCCTTCAACGCGTGGGCAAGCTCCTTTTTTGCCTCGACGTCGAGGTGGTTAGTCGGCTCATCGAGCACGAGCAGGTTCACGGGCGCCTGCATGATTTTCGCGAGGCGCACCTTCGCCGCCTCGCCGCCCGATAGGGCGAGCATCTTGGTTGTGATATGATCGTTCGTGAGGCCGCAGCTCGCGAGCGCCGCGCGCACCTCGAACTGCGTGAGGCCGGGAAAGGCCTGCCAGAGCTCGTCGAGGGCTGTGTTTTGGTTGCCAGCTTTTTCCTCCTGTTCGAAATAGCCGACGGAGACGAACTCCCCCTGCTCTACCGTGCCACTGACCGGTTTAATCATGCCGAGCAGTGTCTTCAGGAGCGTGGACTTGCCAAGACCGTTCGTGCCGCGGATGGCGATTTTCTGCCCGCGCTCTACCTGCAGATCGACGGGGTTCGTGAGCGGCGTATCATAGCCGAGTACGAGCCGTTTCGCCTCGATGACGAAACGCGACGGCGTGCGGTCCATTTTAAAGGCAAAGTGCGCCTTGGGCTTTTCCGTGCGCTTGGTGAGGAGTTCCATTTTGTCGAGGCGTTTCTGGCGGCTGTTCGCCATGCCGCGCGTGGCCACGCGGGCCTTGTTGCGCGCGATAAAGTCCTTTTCTTTGGCGATTTCCGCCTGTTGGCGCTCGTAGGCGGCCTCCTCCTGACGGCGTTTCAGCGCGGCCATCTCCTCAAATTTCTCGTAGCTGCCCGTGTAGCGCGTGAGCGTGAGGTTATCGACATGCCAGATGACGTTCGTAATGGCGTTGAGAAACGGCACGTCGTGCGAAACGACGATAAAGGCATTCTCGTAGTCCTGCAGATAGCGCGTGAGCCAGGCGATGTGCTCGGCGTCGAGATAGTTCGTCGGCTCGTCGAGGATAAGGATTTCCGGGTTTTCCAGCAGCAACTTCGTGAGCAGCGCCTTGGTGCGCTGGCCGCCCGAGAGCTCGTCCACGTGACGGTCCAGGCCAATGTCACGCAGACCGAGGCCGCCAGCCACCTCCTCGATGCGTGCGTCGAGCGTGTAGTAGCTGCCCGCGTCGAGGATATCCTGTATTTCCGCCGTCTCCTGCATCATTTTATCCATTTGGTCCGGGTCGGCCTCGCCCATTTTATCGTAGAGTGCGAGCATTTCCTGCTCCAGCTGCGTCATGTCGGCAAAGGCCGTGCGCAGCACCTCGCGGATGGTCAGGCCCGGCGTGAGCGAGGCATGCTGGTCGAGATAGCCCACCTTCGTGCGGCGCGCCCACTCCACCGTGCCCGCGTCGGGCGTCATGCACCCCGTAATGATGGCGAGGAACGTCGACTTGCCCTCGCCGTTCGCGCCCACGAGCGCGACATGCTCGCCCTTGAGCAGGCGGAACGACACATCGGCAAAAATCTCGCGTCCCCCGTAGCTGTGCGACAGATGCGACACCGTTAAGACACTCATGCAAGACCTCCTGTAGCTGCCCAGATAGCAGCAGGTAGAAAATTAGCTTTATCAGGTTACGGCTGCCTTGCCGTACTTATTTGAACAAATCCAGCAACTGCTTGCCAATCAAAATTGTCGTCATGATGATGAAGAGCGGCCGCACAAAACCAGAACCTTTGCTCAAGGCCATGCGCGCACCACACCAGGCACCCACAATCATCGCAAGGCCCATGGGAATGGCATAGGAAAAATCAACGAGGCCAAAATAGCTGAAGAACAGCATGGCCGCGCAGTTGCTCGCGAAGTTCAGCGCACGCGCATTGGCTGCTGCACCGAGAAAATCAAAGCCCAACGTGAGGAAGGCAAACAGCAGGAACGAGCCCGTTCCCGGCCCGAAAAAGCCATCGTAAAAGCCGAGACTGAACGCCACGAGCAGCGAGAGCACGAGCATGCGCCGCATGAGTCCGCCGTAGGTGCTGTTCTTGCCCCAATCCTTTTTGAGGATGCTGTAGATAAGCACGGCGATGAGCATGACGACGACGAGCGGCCGCAGTATCTCCGACGGCACGAGGCGCACCGTGATGACGCCGAGCGCCGAGCCGAGGAACGACAGCGGAAACAGGCGCTTGATGAGCCAGCGGTCAACCTTGCCCGAGCGCAGGAACGTGTAAAAGCTCATGAGCGCACCCATGACCGAGGCCATCTTGTTCGTACCCAGCGCGATGACCGGTGGCACCCCTGTCGCCATGAGCGTCGGGATGGAGATGAGTCCCCCGCCGCCTACGATAGCGTCGATAAACGCGGCCATAAAGCCAAAAAATACGATAAAGGCCAACATGGCCGGGTCGAGCATCTCCATAGGCAGTGCCTCCTATACGCAAAAATACAGCGCACAAAGTCCGAATAGGTTTATTCTACCTGTGCGCCGTATAAATTGTCAATGCACCAAGGCTAAATGGCTGCTACTCTTTAGCCTTGTGCCGCAGCCAGCGTCGCCAGCTCGCCGATATCCTGCAGAATGGCCACATGCGGATAGGTGGCGAGGTCTGCAGCACATGTCGTGCCCGTTGTGACGCCCGCGAAGTCCACACCGGCAGCCTGGGCCGCACCTGCGTCCACGTAGCTGTCACCCGTGTAGAGCACGGCCTCACGCGGCACGCCAAAATAGGCCAGGGCCTTGTTGATGCCCTCGGGCGACGGCTTGTGCTCCTGCACGTCATCGCTGCCGAGGATGTGGTCTACGAGGTCCGCCACGCCATCCTGGTCGAACTTCTCCTGAATGCGGTGGCGCGTCTTGCTGGAGATGATGCCAATCTTTGCGCCCTGCTCCCGCAACGTGCGCAGTGTCGCCACCGTATGCGGGTAGAAATGCGTGCCTGCTGTCATGTAGCGGTCGGCATTCACCGTGTAGTTTTTGATGAACGCGCGGATTTTTGCCTCGTCCTCCGTACCCAGAATGATACCGCAGGCCTTGAGCATGGGCAGGCCGATGGTGTGGCGGATGACGTCATCGCCGGGGTCCGTACAGCCCTGCTCGGCCAGCGTGAGGTGGAAGCACTTGAGGATGGCCGCCTCGGAGTTGACGAGTGTGTAGTCGAAGTCGAAAAGGTAAAGTTTATATTTTTGCATTACAGATTCTGTCCACCTTCGAGGTCGGGGGCGATTTTCGGCATCCACTCGGAGATGTGGATGTGCTGCGGGCAGACGCGCTCACAGGCGCGGCAGGTGATGCAGCTGGAGGCTTTGCCGTAACCCTGACCAACATAGTTGTCGTAGTACTCAATCTCCGGCGAGAAATCGCGGCGGTGCATGAGGCGACGCGTATTGTAGAGCGCAAAATAGTTCGGGATGAGGATGTTCTGCGGGCACTTGCTGGCCTCCACGCAGTAACGGCAGCCCGTGCAGGGGATGGCGATGCTCGCACGGATCATCTCGGCTGCCTTTAAAAGCAGGCTCCAGTCAGCAGGCTCCAGCGGCGTGAAGTCCTGCATAAAGCGCGTGTTTTCCTCGAGCTGCGCCATATTGCTCATGCCCGAGAGCACACACATGACGTTGTCGAGGCTGGCCGCGAAGCGGATGGCCCATTCGGCCGGGCTCCAGTCGGGATGCGCGTCGTGCAGGAGCTTTTTGACGTCTGCGGGCGGGTCGGCGAGCGTGCCGCCCTTGACCGGCTCCATGACGATGACGGGCAGACCATGCTTCACACAGACATCGTAGCATTTATGCGCCTGGATGCCCGCGCTCTCCCAGTCGAGATAGTTAATCTGCAGCTGCACGAACTCAAAATAGGGATTTTCCTCGAGGATCTGCTCCAGCACGTCCGCTGAGTCATGGAAAGAGAAGCCGAGGCAACGGATCTCGCCGCTCTCGCGTTTCGCGCGCACGAAGGGGAGCACATCGTATTTCCTGGCCTTCTCGTAGTTCGCGCTGTTCATGTCATGCACGAGATAGTAGTCGAAATAGTCAACGTGCAGCTTTTCCTTCTGTTTGGCGAAAATCTCTGCGACCTGCTCCTTACTCTTGAGCATCATATCCGGCATCTTCGTGGCGATGGTGAAGGACTCGCGCGGATAGCGGTCGACGACGACCTGCCCCACTGTACCCTCGCTCATGAAATCATGGTACATCCAGGCCGTATCGCAGTAGGTAAAGCCGCGGGCAAAGAATTTATCCACCATTTGCTCTACCTGCTGAATGTCAATGGCTTTCTGGTCGTTCGCATCCGTGAGCGGCATCCGCATAAAGCCGAAGCCGAGTTTTTTTGCTGGTTTCTGCATGATTTTTCCTCCCCTGCAGCCCCATACACAAGGGGGCCGCCTTGGCACATAACTATCTTTATTTTCAATTCGACGGGCAGGGCCATTTTCCTGCTTTTACTCCACGACGTTGCCGTCGATGCGCAGGCCGGGGCCGTCGTTGGCGAGGCCGGGGAAACCGAGCTGCCGCTCCGCCTCGTAGAGTACAATGGCCACGGAATTCGAGAGATTCAGTGAGCGTGCGCCTGCGACCATGGGGATACGCAGCGTGTGTTCCCAGTTAGCTTTGAGAATCTGCTCGGGGATGCCGGCCGTTTCCTTGCCGAATACGAGCAAGTCATTGGGCCCAAATTTGACGTCCGAGTAGCAGTGTTTAGCCTTTTTCGAGAGATAATAAAACTGGTGCCCCGCATAGGCCTGCAGGACCTCGTCAAAGCTATCGTGATAGTGCACCTTGACGAGGTGCCAGTAGTCGAGCCCCGCGCGCTTGAGGTGCTTGTCGTCGACCTCGAAGCCCAACGGCCGCACAAGGTGCAGCTCCGTATGGGTATCGGCGCAGGTGCGGGCGATATTGCCCGTGTTGCCGGGAATTTCCGGCTCGATGAGTACGATGTGCAAAATAAGTTCACTCCTGTAGGCAGGAAATATTGATAAAACGACAAAAACAGGCCCGCAAGTAAAGTTGCAAGCCTGTTTATTATAACGTATTCGCGTCGCTGAAACAAGGCAACAGACGCCACACACTCACTTTGACGGGCGGCTTTGCCTTTGCTGTCACCCAACCTGATGAGCCGGTGTGCTGGCAGTGAGGCGCGTCATTAGTCGGGGATTTTGTACTCGCCGTCGTAAATCTCCGTCTCGTTGAAGAAAATGTGGATTTCACGCTGCGCGCTCTCGGGGCTGTCCGAGGCGTGCACGGCGTTGCGGTTGCTGGCCGTGGCGAACTGCTTGCGGATAGTGCCTTCCTCGGCCTCCGCCGGGTTCGTCTTGCCGTTCAGCGCGCGTACCTTTTTGATGGCGTTCTCCCCCTCGAGCACCATGGCGATGATGGGGCCAGAGGTCATAAAGCCGGTCAGGTCGCCGTAGTACGGGCGACCGATGTGCTCCGCATAGTGGATGGAGGCGAGGCGCTCATCCATCTGCAGCAGCTTCATAGCGACAATGCGCAGGCCTTCCTGCTCGTAGCGCTTGATGATGTCGCCGCTGTAATGCTTCGAGAAAGCATCCGGCTTGATGAGAACGAGTGTTTTTTCCATTGTGTCAGGACTCCTTATTGTTTTTCCAACTGCTCCTTGTACTGGTTGGCAATCTGATGGTATTGATGTGCCGAGGCCTGCAACGCCTCTATCTCATCGTCGCGCAACGAGCGGATGAGCTGTGCCGGCTCGCCCATGACGAGTGAGCCGGAGGGGATTTTGCGGCCCTCGGGGATCAGACTGCCTGGTGTTATAATAACATTTTCGCCGATTTCTGTATAGCCCAGCAGAATGGAACCCATGCCAATCATGGTGCCGCTGCCGATTTTGTTGCTATGAATCACACAGTTGTGGCCGATGATGACCTCATCGCCGATATCCAGGCCGTGGCTGCCCATAACGTGAATGGTGCAATTATCCTGGATATTCGTGTACTTGCCGATGCGGATGGGCTGGAAATCACCGCGCACCGAGGCGCCAAACCACACGCTCGAACCCGCGCCAATCTCGACATCGCCAGCCACGACCGCCGTCGGTGCGATGAATACATCCGGCGCAATGCGGGGCGCTTTACCGTTGTAAGGCATAATAATGGACATCAGGAACCCCTCCTAGTCAAGCATCATAAAACCATTCCTGTTTTGTATATAGTTTTCTTCGCTCTTTATCCGAGTTTTTCCTGCTTCCATTGACGAAAAATCTTGCATTGCTCCGCGAGCAGCCACTGCCCCACCTCCGGTCCCTGCAAATGTGCGGGGCAGTCACGGCCCGTGACTGTGTGCAGACGCGTGATAATCTCGGGTGCGTACTCGAGATAATAAGGCAGCGTGTGATGGTCGGCGCGGATAATAGCAAGAAAGTCCGTGACGGGCAGCGTGCGGCGCTGTTTGTCGATAGCCAGCAGCAGTGCCGTGATTTTGCCGGGCTTCGTGAGGCGCGGTGCGCGCATGTGCTCACGGATAACGAAACGCGCAGCCTGCACCCAGCGGGCGGGCAGGGTCATGCGCGCGTTCCAGGCATCGAGCACGTCCAGTCCCTTGATTTCATGGCCGTAGTGATGCGGCAGCATCTCGGGCGGCGTCACGCCCTTGCCGAGGTCGTGCGCGAGTGCCGCAAAGCGGGCCGTGACATTCTTCGTCGCTGCAGCGACTTCATCGACGACGAGCATGATATGCTCAAAGGCATCGCCCTCGGGATGAAACGCCGCCGGCTGCGTCTTGCCGATAAGTGCATAAAGCTCAGGGAACGTCACCGCGAGCAAATCGGCGCGCTGCAAGGCGCGGAAAAACACCGAGGGCCGCGTTGTCTGCAGGGCCCGCAGTAGTTCGCCATAGAGGCGCTCCACGGGCTCCGACGCAAGTTCTTTACGGCAGGCACGCATATAGGCATAGGTCTGGTCATCGATAGTAAAATCGAAGGCCGCCGCCTGCCGCGCCGCCCTGAGTGCCCGCACCGGGTCATCGCAAAAATGCTGCGACACCGCGCTGATACGCCGCGCCGCGATGGCGTCCCGCCCGTGGAACGGGTCGAGCAGCTGCGTACCGTCAGGCGTGAGCTCGAGTGCCAGCGCGTTCATCGTCGTGTCGCGTCGCCAGAGGTCCTCCTCCACCGTGACCGTTGGGTCATAGGTGGTAGCGAAGCCCTTGTAGCCGCTGCCTGTCTTGCGCTCCTTGCGCGCAAAGGCCACCTCGGCGCTCACCCCCGCAATTTTCAGCAGGTACACGGGGAAAGACTTGCCTACCTTTTCCGCCTCAGGAAACTCCATCTGAAAATCAATTTCCTCAAGACCGCTCACGAGGTAATCTTTATCATGCGCCGGTACGCCGCGCAGCTGGTCGCGCACCCAGCCGCCCACGATAAATACCCGGCCGCCCATAGCGCGGATGCGGGCGGCGAAAGATTGTTCTGTCAACATAAAATCACCGCTTTTATTATAGCAAAAAAGCAGCTGCCTTGCGAGAAGGAGCTGCTTTAGCAATATCTTTACGTTTTAGGCGTCAGCGTTTGCCTGCGGCTGGTCCACCGTTGCTGTTTTAGCATCGGCATCCGCCTGCGGCCGCTCGTTGATGACGTGCGCGCCGCGCGTATCGAGGCGCATATTCAGCATGCGCGCCCGCACGTTAAAGTCGGCGAACCGCTTTTGCATGGCATAGGCCACGTCATCGGCACAATGCCGGTTCTCCGGCACAAACGCGATGAGGCACGGCCCCGCGCCTGAGAGCGACGCTCCATAGGCACCGGCCTGTTTCGCCGCCGCGAACACCTCGTACATACCGGGGATGAGCTTTGCCCGGTATGGCTGGTGCAATGCATCGTCGAGCGCGTAGCGCAGGTAGCGTTCGCTACCCTTGCAGAGTGCGCCCACGAGCATGCTGGCGCGGCCGATATTGTACACCGCATCGGCGCGCGTGACCTCCTGCGGCACGACCTCACGCGCCTTTTTCGTCGGCAGCGGGAAATCGGGCACGGCCACGACGTAGCGCATGCGGTAACGCGGCAAAAAAGTCAGACACTCCACGTGCCCATCCTGCGAGATACTCGACGTAAAACCACCGTAAATGGCTGGCGCCACGTTATCAGGGTGTCCCTCGATGTCCGTTGCGAACTGCAACAGTTCGTGACGGTTGAACGGATTGCCCAGCCAGACATTGGCGGCCTTCAGTCCCGCCACGATGGCGGCGGCACTGCTGCCGAGGCCTCGCGAGAGCGGGATATGGTTCACGAGTTCGAGGCGTCCGCCCTGCCACTCCGTATGCCCCGCCTTGTCCAGCAGGTAACGCACAGAGCGCCAGACGACATTGCGCTCATCACGTGGGATAATGCGCGCGCCGTCGCCGCGGATATCGATGCTGAGCCCCGGCTCCTCCGTCAGCGTCAGCGTGAGGTCGTTGTAGATGGAGCAGGCCAGCCCCAGACAGTCGAAGCCCGGGCCGCAGTTCGCACTCGTGCCCGGCACCCGCACATGAATAGCTTTGGCCATGCTCAATCATCCTCCCCGTTTTCCACGCGGATGATGTTGCGCACTTCGTCCACGACTGACAAATCACGGATGGCTGCCAGCGCCGCCTGGATTTTCGCATGTTCCACCGTATGCGTGATAGCCACGATTTCCGCATGGTCGACGACGTTCTGCCGCGTCTGAATGACGGACTTCAGGCTCACGCCCGCGTTGCCGAAAGCCGTGGCAATCTGTGCCAGCACACCCGGCTCGTCATCGACGAGCAGGCGCACGTAGTACGAGGAGCGCGTCTTTTCCAGCGGGCAGATGGGCTTCTGTTCGTAGCAGGTGCAACCCACAGACGACAGCTGACCGCGGCAGATATCCTGCGCCGCGCGCATGATGTCCGCCACCACAGCCGAGGCCGTAGGCAGTGAGCCCGCGCCCTGACCGTAGAACATGGCGTCGCCGATGGCATTGCCATGCACGAAAATCGCGTTGTAAACGCCGTTGACCGAGGCCAGCGGGTGCGTTTTCGGCAGGAAAACCGGATGCACGCGCACGTTGATGCCGTCCGCGAGCTCCTTGCCCACGGCGAGCAGCTTCACCACATAGCCGAGATCAGCTGCATAGGCGATGTCGTCCGGGGTGATTTTCGTGATACCCTCGACCGAGACATCCTCGAGCCGCACGCGCGAGTTAAACGCGATGGAGCTCAGGATGACCGCCTTGCGCGCCGCATCGAGGCCGCCGACGTCGGCCGTGGGGTCGGCCTCAGCATAGCCTTTCTGCTGCGCCTCGCGCAGGACGCTGTCGTAGTCACTGCCGCACTCAGCCATTTTCGTGAGCATGTAGTTCGTCGTACCGTTGACGATGCCCATGATTTCCGTGATGCGGTTCGCGTTCAGGCATTCCTTGAGCGGCGTGATGATGGGGATGCCCCCGCCCACGCTCGCTTCAAAGAAAATCTCCGTCTGGTGCGCGGCCGCCATGTCGAACAGGTCATGACCGAACTGTGCGATGACGTCCTTGTTGGCCGTCACGACGCGCTTGCCAGCCGCCAGCGCCTGCAGCATGTACTCCTTGGCCGGATGCAGCCCGCCCATAAGCTCGACAATGATGTCGATATCGGGGTCATTGAGAATATCATCGAAGTTATCCGTGCGCACGGCCTGAGAGAGGTAATGCCGCTCCTTCGCGGGGTCGCGCACGAGTACCTTGCTGACGACGATAGATGTGCCCACACGTTCGGCAATCTCATGCTGATTCAGTTCGAGCACCCGCGCTGTGCCTGTCCCGACTGTACCAGCACCGAGTAAACCAATACGAATGACCTTGCCCATGGGGCACACCTGCCTTTCCCTGTACTTAAGCCTGGCCGAGGACTTCCAGACGTTTCACGCCATCGATCATGCGCAGCTTGTCGAGCAGTGCCTCGAGGTCGATGGAGAGGTTCAGCGTCTCAATGGAAATCGTCGCGTTGGCCACGCCCTGCAGGGGGATGCCCTGGTTGATGGTCATGACGCTGCCACCGTCCGAGGAGATGGCGTTCAGCACGCTGGAGAGCACGCCTTTCTTGTGCTCGAGCAGGAACGTCAACGTGACAATCTTGTTCTTGCTGGCCTCGTAGAACGGGAACACGTAGTCCTTGTATTTATAATACGCGCTGCGGCTGAGCTCCATGCGCTCCACGGCCTCATTGATGGTACGTGCGTCCCCGCGTTTCAGCATTTCCTTGACGCGGATGGTCTTCTTGATTGCCTCTGGCAGGATTTCCTCGCGCACGAGGAAGAAACCGTTACGATGCTCTGTCTCTGTCATAAAACAACGCCTCCATAAAAAGATTAAATTTCACGATAAGTTTTACAAGCAATGTACGCTTGCCACGCTAGAAAGTATACCACACTTTACGGACAGTTGCTACCCTCAATTTCACTTTTCTCGCATTTTTTTGCAAAAAACCTGCATTTTGTTAACCTGTTGCATGTTGCAGAAGGCATAACAGGCTATCCATTCTGTAATATGGGGCCCGTGAGCCTGAAAATTTACTACAAAATGTAAATTTTCAGCAACGTATCTGTCAATACGACAGCTGCCAATCCGCAGTGTATTCAGCGATGCCCAGCCTGAATTTTGCTCTCCGTGCCGTTGAGCAGGCGCACGATGTTCGGGCGGTGGCGGATGATGATGAACGCCGCAGCCAGCACGCCGAACGCGATAAACTCCGTGGGCAGGCCGCACGCCAGCGCCAGAATGGGCACGAGCGCCGCGGCCACGCAGGAGCCGAGCGAGACATAGCGCGTGACGGCCACGATGCCGAGCCAGACGAGGAACACGATAAGGCTCACGAGCGGCATCATGATGACGCAGACGCCGAGGCCCGTCGCCACGCCCTTACCGCCCTTGAACATCAGGAACAGCGAGCAGGAATGGCCCACGATGGCGAAAATGGCACCGAGCACCTGCGCCAAGGGGCTGCCAATCAGCCAGAGGCCGATGAGCACGCTGAGCGCGCCCTTGAGGAAGTCGAGCAGGAAGATGAGAAAGCCGGGCCCCTTGCCCAGCGTGCGCCAGGCGTTCGTGGCGCCGATATTATGACTGCCGTGCTCACGCAGGTCCGTATGCCAGAGCAGCTTGCCCCAGACAAGACCGTTCGGGATAGAGCCGAGCACATAGGCCACGAGACAGACGACGAGATAGGCAGAAATCCCCTCCATCAGTAATCCTCCTCCTCTTTACGCGCGCGCACTATGAGCTTCAGCGGCGTGCCCTCAAAGCCGAACTGCTCGCGCAGGCGGTTCTCGATAAAGCGCAGATATGAGAAATGCATGAGCTCCGGGTCATTGACGAAGATGATGAACTTCGGCGGGTGCACGTCGGCCTGCGTCATGAAATAGAGTTTCAGCTGGCGGCCGCGGTGCATGGGCGGCGGGTTCACGGACATGGCGTCGCGGATGAGCTCGTTGAGCACACTCGTCTTGATGCGCATGCTCTGTTGCTCGGCCACGTATTTCACCAGCTCCGTCACGCGCGTGACGCGCTGGCCCGTGAGCGCCGAGGTGTAGAGCACGGGCGCGTACTGCAGAAAACCGAGCTGCTCGCGCAAGTCATCCGTAAAGCGCAGCGTGGACTTGTCGTCCTTGTCAGGGAAAATATCCCATTTGTTGACGACGATGACCGTACCTTTGCCGGACTCGTGCGCATAGCCCGCGATTTTCTTGTCCTGCTCCGTGATACCCTCCGAGGCGTCGATGAGCATGAGTACGACATCGGCGCGGTCGATGGCCCTGAGCGAGCGCATGACGCTGTAGCGTTCCACGGGCGCGTCGATTTTAGCGCGGCGGCGCATGCCGGCTGTGTCGATGAGCAGGTATTTCTGCCCGTCGGCCACGAAATGCGTGTCGATGGCGTCGCGCGTCGTGCCCGCCACGTTGCTGACAATTACGCGCTCCTCGCCGAGCAGCTTATTTACGAGGCTGGACTTGCCCACGTTCGGGCGGCCGATGACCGCGATGGCGATTTCGTCCTCCTCTTTGTCCTCCTCCGCATGCTCCGGGAAGGCGGCCACGATGGCATCCAGCAGGTCGCCGAGATTCATGGCATTCGAAGCCGACAGCGGGATAGGGTCGCCGAGACCCAGCTGATAGAACTCGTAGATATCCATCTGCCGTTGCGGGCTGTCGACCTTGTTCACACCGAGGATGACCGGCTTGTGCGCCTTGCGCAGCATTTTCGCGATTTCCTCGTCCGCTGTCGTGAGACCAGCGCGCCCGTCCACGAGGAACAGGATGACGTCCGCCTCCTCAATGGCAATCTGCGCCTGGTCGCGCATGGAGCGCAGGATATGGTCGCTCTCGTCGAGCTCGATACCGCCGGTGTCGACCATGGTAAAATGGTGGTTCAGCCACTCCGCATCGAGATAGATGCGGTCACGCGTCACACCCGGCATGTCGTCGACGATGGAGACGCGCTTTTTGCCAATCTGGTTGAACAGCGTGGACTTGCCCACATTCGGGCGTCCCACGATGGCAACAATCGGTTTGCTCATAAAATCCTCCTTCTGTTTGGTCATCTGTATATCAATACGTTAAATTCTTCGTATAGCCCGCATTGCTCTGCCACGTGTACGTGGACTCGGCCGCGCGGTCCTTGTGGTAATGCGGCCAGTCGTGCAGGGCGCGGTAGTAGTCACCGCCCGTCTGCACCGGCTCGATACGCGCGTCTGGAAAGGCTTGCTGCAAAGCCGCGAGTGATATATCGTCGAGGAATACGTCCTCGCCGGCCCTGAGCGCCGGTTCCGGGATAATGATGCCGTCGCGTGGGCCGGTCAGTGCCGAAAGTGCCGCCACGATATCGTGTCCTGTGAGCAGGCCCGAGACGTTGACCATGTGGCCGAACCAGTCGTTCGCCACGGGCACGAGACGAATGCTGAGCCCGGGCTGTGCTGCCATAGCCTCCGTGGCCAGTCTTTGCATGACAGGCGCAACCGAGGTACCTGTCACAACGTCGAGATGCAGCGGCATGACGTCTGCATCCTGTGGCAAATCATCCGCCTTCGCATCTTCCCCTGCTGCGGGCGTGCTATTTATCACACTCAAAGGCTGCACCGCGCTGCCTTTGCCTTCATCAGCTGCCCTGCCGGTGTTGCCAGCAGCGGCGCGCTCCCACTCACAGATGAAATTGCGCGTGAGCCCGATGCCGTTGTCCAGCTGCGGGAAACCGTCGTAGTAGTCGGCGAGCGGCACTTCACGCCCCGCGAGGAAATAGAACTCATCGCTCAGGTAAATGAACGTGCGGCCCTCCTCGGCACGGATTTGCTGCTGCCAGCGCTCCACCTCGTCAATGACGGCTGCTGCGCCCGCTGCATCAAACTGCGTGAGCAGGAACGGGTCGTCGCGGTATTTCGTGAGCCCGACGGGCACGATGGCCAGCGACAGTGCATGCGGCCGACGCGCCACAATCTCCCGGATGGTGCGCTCGAGTTCGGGGCCATCATTTACGCCCGCACAGAGCACGACCTGCGTGTGGTAGTCCGCGCCCGCTGCCTCCAGCTGGTCGAGCTGATGCGCGATGTTTTTCGCCGCTTCACAGCGCAGCATCTGGGCGCGTAGCTCCGGATTCATGCACTGTATAGAGACATAAAGCGGTGACAAGTGATACTGGGCGATGCGTTTGAAATCCGCCGGCCCCATATTCGTCATCGTGACAAAATTGCCGTAAAGAAAGCTCAGGCGGTAGTCGTCATCCTTGATGGACAGGCTGCTGCGCATGTCGGGCGCAATCATGTCGACAAAGCAGAAGCAGCAGTGGTTCGCGCAGTTGCGGATGCCGTCAAACACTGCGCTCTTAAACTCAACGTCGAGCTCCTCGTCCATATCTTTATCAAAGGCGATACATTCCTGCGTGCCGTCCGTATGTTCGACGAGCAGCTCGATTTCCTCATCGGCCATGGCGAAGCTCAGGTCGATAATGTCGCGCAGGTGCTGCCCGTTGACGGCGAGGATTTTATCGCCTGCCACGAGGCCCAGTTCCGCACCGAGCCCCTCCGGGTGCACGCGCAGGATTTCGCCTGCATACTGTTTCATGTTCTACCTCCTGCCAGCCCGCACGTAGCGTCCTGTACGCTGCTTTGCTCTGACACATAATAAAGGAGTGATGCTGCCATCACTCCTCATATTTCTATATAGCTTTGCGTATTCCTGCCGGAGGCTTACTTGTTGGCCTTCGTAATGGACAGGGAAATGCGCTTGCGGTTTCTGTCGATGCGCAGAATTTTGACATCGACCTCGTCATCCTTGTGCACAGCCTCATCCGCACGCTCGATGCGGTGGTCAGCCAGCTCGCCCATCGGAATCAGGCCGTCAAAGCCGTCCTCAATCTTCATGAAGGCACCAAAGTCCGTCAGCTTGATAATCGTGCCGTGGATGGTCTGGCCTTCCTCGTACTTATCGGCATGCTCGAACCACGGATCCGGCAGCGTGTCCTTGACGGACAACGAAATGCGGCGGTTCTCCTTGTCCACGTTCTTGACATAGACATTGAGCTTCTGGCCGACTTCCAGCACCTCAGACGGGTTCTTGACACGGTGCCAGGCGAGGTCGGAGATATGTGCCAGACCATCGACGCCACCGATATCGATGAACGCACCATAATCAACAATACGCTTCACAACGCCCTCAACCGTCATGCCCTTCTCGAGCGTAGCGAAAATCTGCTCCTCAGCCTGCTCGCGCTCTGCCTGCAGCAGCTTGCGACGGGACAGCACGAGGCGCTGTTTATGCACATCGAGTTCGATAATCTCGCACTCGAACGTCTGACCGACGAACTGGCTGAGGTCTTTGACAAAGTGCAGCTCGACCTGCGAAGCCGGAATGAAGCCGCGTACGTTGTACTCGCCAACAGAGGCCACGAGGCCGCCTTTGACAACCTGGTTGACCGTAGCCTGCACCGTGCTGCCCTCGGCCTCCATCTTCTCCAGCTCTTCCCAGCCCTTCATGCGGTCAGCCTTGACCTTGGACAGGGCACCGCCGTTGTCGCCACCCAGGGACTGGATGTAGACTTTGATGACATCGCCGACTTTGACGACATCCTCAGCGGACTCCGGCTCAGGGTTGGCCAGCTCACGCTTCGGCACCGCAATCTCCTGCTTGTAGCCGATATCGACATAAGCCTCATCGCGGGAAACCTGGATAACCTTGCCTTCGACAACGGTATGCTCCTGGATTTCCGGCTGTTCCTCCTGCGCAAGCAGCTCTTCCATGCTCATCTGATCTTCTGACACTTTTTATATACCTCCTTGATAATCCAGTCGGGCGTTGAGGCACCGGCTGTAATACCAATTTTTTCAATTTTATCAAACCACTCAGGCTGCAGCTCGGCTGCGGTCTCAATGTGATAAGTCTTACAGCTTTGGGCGCATAGCTGCGCCAGTCGTGTGGTGTTGGCACTGTTCTTGCCACCCACCACGAGCATCATATCCACCTGTTTGGCGAGCGCCACCGCGGCTGACTGCCGCTGGTCCGTTGCCGTGCAGATGGTCCGCAATATCCGGATATCACGCGACTTGTCTAACAGCCGCCCGACAATCCGCTCGAAGCGCTCGCCAGAGAACGTGGTCTGACTCACAATGCCCAGACGGGCACAATGCTCCAGCTTCTCTGCCTCGGCCTCCGTCTCGATGGTCACGGCCTCACGGCCGGACCAATCGAAGATACTTTGGACTTCAGGATGCTCTTTTTCGCCGATGATGACCACGCGATAGCCTTCATCATGCAGCTCCTTGGCGGAAAGCTGTGCCTTGCGCACATGCGGGCAGGTGGCATCCACCAGCCTGAGCCCGCGCTGCTCGACCCGGTCGTATATTTCGGGGCCGACGCCGTGGGAGCGGATGATGATGGTCCCTTTTTCCATATCCTCCACCCGGTCAACCGTGCCGACGCCCTCGGACTTCAGCCGCTCGACCATCTGCGGATTGTGGATGATGGGTCCCAGCGTATTCGCCTGACCATCCTGGCGCGCATTCTCCCGGGCCATCTTGATAGCGCGCTTGACGCCATAGCAAAAGCCCAGATAGTCTGCCAAAATGACTTGCATACATCAACCATCCTATAGATTTTTCTTGCTATCGTCCCCTTTTCCGAGGGGTCGATGCAATCTAATAGACAGTATAACATCTTTGCCCCGCGCTATGCAAGCATAAATTTCATCTTTATGCCAATTTAAGACGCAAGTGCCTGGTAACGTCAGCCCACAGTCCTGTTTCTGCTACTTTCGTACTATTGTGCCGTTCAATCACACGGTTTTTTTGACAGCAGGAGACTTCCCTTACCGGACAGGTGGCAACGGCCGAGGCCGGCTGGCAGGAAAGCCGACTCCCCCTGCGTGAGTGAGAGCTCGTACCCGCCCGCATGGACCTGCAGGTCACCAGCGAGCACCGTCAAAGCCTGGAAGGATGTGTCAGAGACAAAAAGCTCGATATTGCCAGCTTCCTCGTCCGCGCAGCCATGCACGTCAAAACGGTAAACCGTGAAATACGGCGATTGCTTTAGCAGGCTCACATCGACGCCCGCGAGCACGCCGCGGAACTCAGCCTCCGGTGCGGTATGCAGTTGCAACGGCTGCAGCGTCGTCACGTCGAGCGCTTTTTGCACATGCAGCTCGCGCGGTTGGCCATCCTTGCCCAGACGGCCGTAATCGTAGACGCGGTATGTCGTGTTGGAGCTCTGCTGAATCTCGCAGATGAGGCACCCCTTGCCGATGGCGTGCAGCGTGCCCGACGGGATATAGAAGACATCGCCCTTTTTCACAGGCACCTGCCGTACCTTGTCCAGCAGCGTGTTATCCTCAATGCTCCGGGCAAATTCCTCACGCGTGAGTTCCTGCTTGAAACCATAAATGAGCTGCGCCTCCGGCGTGGCCTCGACGATGTACCACATCTCCGTCTTGCCCGGCTCGCCCTCGACGCGCTGCGCATACTCGTTGTCCGGATGTACCTGCACGGACAGATTATCATGCGCATCAATGAGCTTGATGAGAATCGGTGGCAATGCCTGCCCGAGCTCCTGCAAATACGCAGCCAGCGTCTCACCGGCTGCCGGGCCGTTCACGATAACACTCGGGCCGTCCGGATGTACGGACATCTCCCAGCTCTCCGCCACCTTCTCAAGGTTGCTGGCCTTGCCATACGCATCGCGCAGGCGCGTGCCGCCCCAAATATAGTCCTTCAACGCTGCTTTTAATTGCAAAGGGTAAAGTTCCACGGTCTATTTCCTTTCCATAACTCTATGTATCCGGCATCAACGCACGCAAACGTCCGCCCTGCATTGTCTGCCCCTTTTTACATAATTTATCATTGAGGGTGCCTCCTTGTCAATGTTATGTTATATCTTTTGCCGAAAGGAATATTATCCATAACTTTTGGGTCAAACTTGGGTCAAAATAAACCGGCACTCTGCTCAAAGGCAAAGTGCCGGTCCGGCATGCATGTTGAGTTGGTATTATCTCTTAGGCCTGCGGACGGGAGCACTCGTCCACCAGGTAGGCGATGGACTGGTAACTGAAGCCGCTCTTGGCCGAAAGACCGATTTCGCAGGTGCGGCTGTTTGAATAGCCGTACTCGCAATCGTCAGGGATAGCTTCGTTGAGGTGGCGCAGGGCCGTCTCATTGAGCTCAGGCACGGTGAAGCCCTTGTCACCCGAGAAGCCGCAGCAGCTGACTTTGGGCGGGATGACGACCTTAGTCACGCAACGCTCGGCAATCTCCTTGAACTGCTGCGTGAGGCCCATTTTCACCGCGCTGCAGGTCACGTGCAGCATGACTGTGCGGTCGATTTTATGGATGTCGAGCTTGTCGAGCAGGAACTTGTGGATAAACTCGACCGTATCGTAAATATGCAGACGCTGGTCCATATGGTGCTGCATGCGGTACGTGCAGGGGCTCATGTCGCAGAGAATCGGCAGCTTGCCTTCCTCGCTGCACGCGAGCAGTGCCTTTTCCAGCTGACCGCAGAGCTTGTCCGCGACCTCGAACAGGCCCATGCTCTCGAACGGCATGCCGCAGCAGAATTTTGCCATATCCTGTGGGAACACGACCTCATAGCCTGCGCGCTCCAGGAGCTCAATCATCACGGCACTGATGTGACGTTTGTCGTGGTCGCCCTTCGCGACGCCCATCATGCGCGTCGTGCAACTCGGGAAATAGACGACTTTTGGTTTACCGGTATTTTGTTTAATCTCCGACAACTGTGGCGTATGGCCGCCCTTGGGCATCCATTTTGTCCACTGCGGGATCTTGCCGCCGCTGACAGTGCGCGCTTTTTTCGCAAAGAAGTCCATGACCTCGCTGCCGAGTACCGTGTGGGCGAAATCGGCCATATCGAGGCTGGCGGCCATGACCTTGCTGAGGCCTGCGAAGTTGTTCGTGAGACTGTCCACTTTCTCCTTCATGGCTGGCGAGGCCTTGCAGGAGCGCACGACTCGCGTGTAGTTGCCCGTATTGATGGACAGCGGGCAGTTCACGGCACAGAGGCCGTCGACGGCGCAGGTCTCATCGCCGAGGTAGTCGTATTCTTTCTCAAAGCGTGCCAGCAGCGCCGGGTTCTCACCCGTGGCGCGCAGGCGGGCCATCTCGCGGTTCACGGCCGTGCGCTGACGCGCCGTAAAGCTGAGCTCCTTGGACGGGCACTCCGTCTCGCAGTAGCCGCACTCCATACAGCGGTCAACGATTTCGTGTACGGAGTGCATGTCCTTGATATGCTCCATAAAGAGCAGACCATTCTCCGTGATGATGACATCCGGGTTGAGGATACTCTTGGCATCGAAGGCCTTTTTCAGGCGCTTCATGAGCGCGTAGGCCTTCTTGCCCCACTCGAGCTCCACGAACGGTGCCATGTTGCGGCCCGTGCCGTGTTCGGCCTTCAGCGAGGCATGGTATTTCTCCGCGCCCATGTGGCTGACGTCCTCGATGAATTTCTGATAATGCGCCTTGTCCTCGTCCGTCTTGAAGCTCTGCGTGATGACGAAATGCACGTTGCCGTCGAGCACATGGCCGTAGATGATACCCGCGCCGTAGCCGTGGTCGTCCATGCACTGGCGCAGATCCATGACCGCGTCCGCGAGGTCATCATGCTGGAAAGCTATATCCTCGATGATGACCGTCGTGCCGATTTCGCGCACGCCGCCCACGGCTGGGAAAATACCCGCGCGTACCTGCCAGTACATGCCGTAGACCGCTGGATCCTCCGTGAACTCGATAGGACGCACCGTCTCGAATGCTTTCATAATCTCGAGGACCTGCTCGACCTTGCCGTGCAGCTCGTCATGGTCGTCGGCGCGACACTCGAGCAGGATGGCCGCCGTGCCATCGGGCAGTGTCTTGAAATAGTCCGGAATCTCCGGCCAGTCCTCCACCGAGCGCAGCGACACGCGGTCGAGTAGCTCCGCCGCTGCCACGAGGGGGCGGTACAGCTCATGCACGGCCTTGCAGGCCACGTACATCGAAGGGAAGAACACGAGCGCCGAAGCCTTGTATTTCGCGTCGGCCACCGTGCGGTACGTGATATCAGCAATCATGCCCAACGTGCCCTCAGAGCCGATGAGCACGTGCTTCAGAATGTCGATGGGGTCCGTGTAGTCCGTAAAGGCGTTCAGGCTGTAGCCCATCGTGTTCTTAATTTTGAATTTGTGCACGATGAGGTCGTGCAGTTCCTCGTCACTCGCTACCTCGTCACGGATAGCCTCGAGCTCTTTGATGATTTCCGGATGCGCCGCGGACCATTCCTCGCAGTTAGCTTTGTTCGCCGTATTCAGTACGGAGCCGTCAGCGAAGACGACCGTCATGTCGAGCACGGTTTTGTAGCTGTTGTCCGAGGTACCGCAGCACATGCCGCTCGCGTTGTTTGCCGCAATGCCGCCGATGAGGGCATGCTTGATGGACGCGGGGTCCGGGCCGATTTTGCGCATGTAAGGATGCAGGTAAAGGTTTGCCAAAGAACCCACAATACCCGGCTGCAGGTAGATTTTCTCACCGTTGTCGGAAATCTTGTAGTCCTGCCAGCCCTCGCCGATGACCACGAGCACCGAGTCCGTGAGTGCCTGGCCGCTGAGGCTCGTACCCGCCGCACGGAACGTCACCGCAATGTTGCGCGCATTCGCATCCCGCAGCAGCGAGGAAACCTCCTGCACATTACGCGCCTTGACGACGATTTTCGGTGTGATGCGGTACAAGCTGGCATCCACGCCATAAGCAAAAGTCCGCACCGGGTCCGTAATAATACGCTCGTCCGGGATATATTTGGCAATGCTGTGGAAGAAATCCTGATACACAGCCGGCAGTGCCGCAATATCCTCTGGCAAATTCTTTAATTTCATGGCCGTCTCATCTCTCCTAGAAACTTATTTGGTATAGTTTTGACTCCATTACCCCGTAAAACATTTCCGTTTAACGGTTTACCTTTTAGCCCTAGTTTATCACATCATAAATAGAAAACAAAGTATTTCGTGCACATTCTTATCATTTTTACGAATTTAGTAAAATATTTAGGGTAATCCGCGTCTCTGTGCTATTATTGTGTATTTTCTGTATATTTTGCGATTATTCACTACAGTCGCGCTCGAACGCTCCCGGCCACCAAAGTAAAAAGCAGCTGCACCATGGCCAGGTGCGGCTGCTTTGGCGATACATTATGTCGTTTACATCCATTTCAGGCGAAGACCTCTAAAGCCTGCGGCAGCGTCTCAATACTGAGCGGCAGCATGGGGCCGAGCTCACCGTCGAGGTCACTCTGCAGCTCGACGCTGGAGCTCACGCGGAAATGCCGCGACTGCAGATGCAGGACGTGTGGGTTGCTGTCGACCGGCTTGCCCGCGATGAGGTCGCCGCTGATTTTCATAATCTGCGGCACAGCACACTTTTTAATAGCCAGCAGGTCGAGGCGGCCGTCGTCGACGCGTGCATTGGCCGCGACACATTTCATGCTGCCGACCGTTGCGCTGTTGATGATGACGAACAGATACGCCTCCACGTCCACGGTCTCCGTATCTGTCTCGATGGTCAGCGGCAGCGAACGGAACTTCGGGATTTCGCCGATACCGCGGATATAGTAGGCCATCTTGCCCAGCGCGTTTTTCAGCCGCACGTTGACCTCATGCGCAATACCCGTCATGATACCGGCACTCGCGACATTGATGAAACAGGTCTCGCCGCAGAGCCCGACGTCGACGCGGCGCGTGCGCCCGTCGCGGATGGTGTCGAAATATTCTTCAAGATTTTCGTTGATATGCAAATTCGTCGCGAAATCGTTCGACGTACCGCTGCCAAAAATGCCGAGCGGCAACTCAATATGCCCGTGGCGCATGAGGTTCACGACCTCGTGCACCGTGCCGTCGCCACCGGCCGCGATGATGCCGTCGGCCTGCGCGTCCTCGACGAAGCGCTCAAAATAGCCGCGGTTGTCAATGCGTGTGCGGTACGGCAAAATCATAATATTACGCCGCTGAAACGCCTCAATGATATAGTCGAGCCGCTTTTTAAACGCAGCATGTCCTGACACGGGGTTGTAGGCCAGCACAAGTTTTTTCATTTTGCGGCCTCCTCTGCCGTTTTGAAGACACCGAGTTTACGGAACACGCGGATGAGCACGCCGCCGAGCATCGGCATGTGGCGCAAATCATCCTCATGCATGCCGCCGATGAGCAGCATGACGATGAGGTCGACGGCACAGCCGAAGAACACGGCGCCAAACGTCGAGATAGCGCCGACGCCCCACCAGGCCATGGTCAGGTCATAGAAATAGTACACGCCCACGGCCATGACCGCCGCGGCGAAAATCGTCTTGACGAGCTGTGGCAACTCGATGCGGTAACCGAGGAATTTCCAGATAAAGAACAGGTTGATAATGGCCGCAACACCCATATCGGCCGCCGTCGCCCAGGCCGAGCCCATGATACCCAGCCAGGGGATGGCCGTGAGGTTCCAGTTGAGGATGACTTTCGCGGCCGCCGCGAGAACCATGTTCACCATCGGGATGGTTGGGTGACCGAGCCCCTGCAGGATAGCCGTCGAGACCTGATGCAGGCCGAGCAGCACGATACTCACGGCCGAAATCATGACGGCCGGTCCCGCTCCCGGCGCGTTATAAATGAGGCTGGAAATCGGCGTTGCCAACACAAACACGATGACGAAGGCCGGGAAGCAGACGATGTTCGAGATGCGTACGGACATCGACGTCGTGTCGTAGATTTTCTGTTTATTGCGCAGCGCGCGCGCCTCCGAGATGACGGGCACGATACTCATGGCCATGGAGGCCGTGATGATGCACGCGAGATTGACGAGCGGCACGGCCATACCTGTGAGGTAGCCAAACAGCTCCGTCGCCTGGTTAACGCTGTAGCCGGCGACCTCGAGGCGCTGCGGTACAATCATGAGGTCGAGGTTCGAGACGACCGGCAGCATAAGGCTGGAGGCCGAGACCGGCAGCGACAGCTGGAAAATGCGCTTGATAATTTTCCACGTGCGCTCCTGCGGCACGTCAGGCAACGGGGCTACGTGACCGTAGTCGCGCTCGATGTCGCGGTCGAGCCGCCAGTGGTAGTAGACGAGGACCATCAGGCCCGTCACGGCGCCCGCGAGTGCGCCGAGCGAGGCACCGGCCGCCGCGTAGTCGAGCCCCCACGGCAACAGCAGATACGCGAGCAAAATCATCGTGATGACGCGGAAAATCTGCTCGACAATCTGCGAGACGGCCGTCGGCGTCATGCGCTGCCAGCCCTGCAAGTAGCCGCGCGAGCTCGCGAGCAGCGTCACGAAAAATACCGTCGGCGCGAGCACGACGACGGCCTTGTAGGCGCGTGGGTCGCGGATGAACTGATAGTCGATGAGCCAGCCCGCCGAGAAATACGTGAGCAGCGAGAAAATCAGGCCCGAGACGAGCATGAAGGCCATAGAAATGTGGAAGACACGCTTCGCACCGTAGATATCTTTCAGCGCCACGCGCTCCGCCGTGATGATGGAGATAGCCACGGGCACGCCGGCCTGCGACACCGTCATGGCAAAGAAGTAAATCGGAAACGCCATCTGGTAGAGGCCGATACCCTCGCCGCCCAGAATACGGGAAACGAAAATCCAGTTGAGTGAGCCGATGACCTTGACCACAAAGCCGGCAATCGTCAGGATAACCGTGCCCTTGAGAAAGGACTCGCCCTTGCTGGACTTCTGCGCAGCCTTCTCCGGCTGCGCTTGTTGCTCTATATTACTAATGTAAAACACCGCCCTGTGTGTATTTTGCGTTATTGCAGGGAAAAGCATCTTGTCCCTTTGTGCGTGCCAGATCCGAATCCTCCGCTATGCGGACATACCACGCCAACACGCACAACATAAGATTATACTACAAGGCTGACCTTTAGTGCAACTTGACGTGTACAGTTCTCACAGCCAGAAAAGGAAAAAGTCACAGACGCCTGCGACGCAAGCGCGCTGTGACTTTCAATCTGTTTAGTACAATCAGCCTTCGAAGCCCAACAGCTATGTGACAGCAGTGGTAAATGACACTGCATAAAGCAAGCCCATGCCTTATAAATCCGGACGCACGCCGGTTTTGCCCGTGAATTTATGGTATTCCTGCCCCTTGCGGCGGCCCATGAGCTCGCCAAACAGGGCCTCCGGGCTGATGCCGTGGTAGGCAAGCAGCACGAGGCAATGGTACCAGAGGTCCGCCATCTCGTAGACGACCTCTTTACGGCTCTCGTTTTTCGAAGCAATGACCGTCTCCGTGGCCTCTTCGCCGACCTTTTTGAGGATTTTGTCCTGTCCCTTGGCAAAGAGGTAGTTCGTGTACGAGCCTTCGACCGGGTTCAGCTGGCGGTCCTGAATGACGTTGTACAGGTCATAAATGACATTGGCAAGCGGCTGCTGCGGCTCAGGCTCCACGGGCACGACGCCCTTTTCCTCGCCGCCCGCGAGGCGGCGCCCGCTGAAGCAGGAGTAGCTGCCCGTATGGCAGGCCACGCCCGTCTGGTGCACGATGACGAGCAGCGTATCGCCGTCGCAGTCGTAGCTGATTTCCTTGACGCGCTGGATGTTGCCCGACGTCTCGCCCTTGCGCCAGAGCTGCTGACGGCTGCGGCTCCAGAACCAGGTAAAGCCGGTCTCCAGTGTCTTCTTGAGCGACTCCTCGTTCATGTAGGCCAGCATGAGCACCTGGCCGTTCTCCTCCTGCACGATGGCCGGCACGAGGCCCTTGTTATCGAATTTTACCATGGAAATGTCTACATTTTTCTCCATTTAGAAACGTACCTCCACTCCCCGCGATTTGAGATATTCCTTGACCTGACGCACGGTGAACGTACCGTAGTGGAACACCGAGGCCGCGAGCACGGCATCGGCTTTGCCCTCGGTGAGCACGTCATAAAAATGTTCCAGCTTACCCGCGCCGCCTGAGGCGATAACCGGCACGTCGACGGCCTCGGAGACCGCGCGCGTAAGCTCGATGTCGTAGCCGTCCTTGGTACCGTCGGCGTCCATGCTTGTGAGCAGGATTTCGCCAGCGCCGAGGCCCACGGCCTTTTTTACCCATGTGAGGCAGTCAAGGCCCGTCGGCGTGCGGCCGCCGTTGATATAGACCTCCCAGCTATGCTCACCGTTGCGGCGCGCGTCCACGGCCAGCACGACGCACTGACTGCCGAACTTCGCCGCGCCCTCGCTGATGAGACTGGGATTTTTAATAGCCGCCGTGTTCAACGACGTCTTGTCCGCGCCCGCCTTGAGCATAGCGCGCATGTCCTCTACGCTGCGGATGCCGCCGCCGATGGTAAAGGGGATAAAGACCTGCGACGCACAGCTGCGCGCCATCTCTACCGTCGTCTTGCGCCCATCGCTCGAGGCCGTGATATCGAGGAAAACGAGCTCATCCGCGCGCTCCTCGTCGTAACGGTGTGCGAGCTCCACCGGGTCACCCGCGTCGCGCAGGCCCACAAAGTTTGTGCCCTTGACCACGCGGCCGTCCTTGACGTCCAGGCAGGGAATAATTCTCTTGCTAAGCATATTTTAGTCCCCCTTCGCCGCGATTGCAAGTGCCGCGGGCAGGTCGAGCGTGCCCATGTAGATGGACTTGCCCACGATGACGCCCTCAATGCCGTCTTTGGCGTACGGCAGCAACGCGCGGATATCGTCGACCGATTTCACGCCGCCCGAGGCCACAACGCCCACACCGCTCTCGCGTGCGAGGCGCGCCGTCGCCTCCACGTTCACGCCCGCGAGCGTGCCGTCGCGGCTGATATCCGTGTAGATGATGTGCCGCACGCCCGCTGCACGCATTTTCTGCGCGAGCGCCACGACCTCGACGTCACCCGAGACGCCCCAGCCATCCACAGCTACGATACCGTCCTTCGCGTCAATGCCCACGACGATGCGCTCGCCGTATTTAGCACAGGCCGCTGCCACGAGCCCGGGGTCGCGCACGGCAACGGAACCGAGGATGACGCGCTGCACGCCGAGGCTGAGCACCTGCTCGATATTCGCCAGCGTACGGATGCCTCCGCCCAGCTCCACGGGAATGTCGACGGCGTCGAGGATGGCCTCCACGGTCGGCAGGTTCACACTGTGACCCGCGCGTGCGCCGTCGAGGTCCACGAGGTGCAGGTAGCGCGCACCCTGCGCCTGCCACTGCCGCGCCATGGCGGCCGGGTCATCGGAAAAGACGGTCTCCTGCGCAAAATCACCCTTGAGCAGGCGCACGCACTGACCGCCACGGATATCTATCGCCGGGAAAATCGTCATGAGTCAAACCTCCAAAACCTTGCGTCCAATCTGCCATTCCCTACCGTCGCCCAGCTGGTGATAATGTGGCTAGACCCACACCTTCTTGCTGGTGGCAAATCTGCTGCGTCTGCATCATCGTAACTCAGCCTGCCAAAAAATTGCGCAAAATCGTTTGCCCCACGTCGCCCGATTTCTCCGGATGGAACTGCGTGGCCTGAATGCTGCCCTGCGCCACGGCCGCCGTGAGTGTCTGACCGTAGTCCGTCGTGGCTGTCACGATAGCGGGGTCCTCTGGCACGGCGTGGTAGCTGTGCACGAAATACACATAAGGATGCTCTGTAAGGCCCTTGAACAAATCCGTCTGCTCGCGCTCGGCACGAATCTGCAAGGAGTTCCAGCCCATATGCGGCACCTTGAGTCCCGGCGCCTCGATGCGGCGCACCTGCCCTTTGAGCAGACCGAGTCCGGGCACGCCTGGTGACTCCTCGCTGCCCTCGAACAAAATTTGCAGGCCGACACAGATGCCGAGGAGCGGCTTGCCCGCCGCCACAAGCTCGCGCAGCACCGGCACGAGCCCCGTTGCCTCGAAGTTTGCCATACAGTCGCCAAACGCGCCTACGCCCGGCAGCACGAGTTTTTCCGCCGCGCGCAGGTCGTCTGCCTGGTTGGTGACCCGCACCTCGGCGCCAAGCGCCGCCAGCGCCTTTTCCACGCTGAACAGATTGCCCACGCCGTAGTCAATAACCGCAATCATCCGCCTCACTCCTTACAGCATCCCTTTGGTCGACGGCACGCCCGTCACGCGCGGGTCGCGCTCCGTGGCATTGCGCAGCACATGGCCGAGCGCCTTGAAAATAGCCTCCACCTTGTGGTGCGAGTTCGTGCCGTAGAGCACGCGCACGTGCAATGTCACACCAGCGTTCATGGCGAACGCGCGCAGGAACTCCTCCGTGAGCTCCGTGTCGTAGCCGCCAATCATCGGCGCCATTGCCCCACCGTCGTAGACGAGGAACGGCCGCCCGCTGATATCGAGCGCTACGAACGCGAGTGCCTCATCCATGGGCAGGTAGAACGAAGCATAGCGGCGGATGCCACGCTTGTCGCCGAGTGCCTGACGAAACGCCTGCCCCAGCGTAATGCCGATATCCTCCACACTGTGGTGCCCATCCACCTCGAGATCACCGTCGCAGGCCACCGTGAGGTCAAGCAGGCCGTGCGCCGCCAGGAGGTTCAGCATGTGGTCGAAAAAGCCGATGCCCGTGTCGATTTGCGCCGTGCCCGTGCCGTCGAGGTTGAGCTCCACGCTGACCTTCGTCTCGCCTGTCTCGCGCGTGACGCTCGCCGTGCGGGCCTGGGCACTGGCCTGTTCCGCCGCCTGCTTTTCTGCTTTGTCTTTATCCTTGCTCATCAGCTACGCTCCTCCGTAAAGACCTGCATAAAACCATACTGCGTGTTTGCACACGGTGCCTCAGCCGCGTCCCTCCGCAAAAGCCTTCATCAGGCCATACCACGTGTCATTTTCCTCGCGCGTGCCCATGGAGATGCGCACACAGTCCTTGAGGCGCTTATTGTCCGGGCTGAAATAGCGGATGCCGATGTCATTTTGTTCCATAAGCTCCACGAGGGTCGGCTGGTCGTTGACGTGCACTAGCAGGAAATTCGTCTCGGACGGATACACGGCGAACCCCGGCAGCTGCTTGAGGAGCTCGGCCATGCGCTTGCGCTCGGAAATCATGATTTGAATGTGCGGCACGAACTCCTGGCGCATCTGGTAGCAGATGTCGGCCACGGCCAGCGAGAGGCTGTTCATGTGGTAGGGCATGAACGACTTGCCAATCATCTCCACGAGCGGCTGTGCCGCGAGCATGTAGCCCACGCGGGTGCCCGCGAGGCCGTAGGCCTTCGAGAACGTGCGCGCCACGATGAGGTTCGGGTACTCTTTAAGTAAAGATGCTGCACTGCGCCCATGGAACTCGATATAGGCCTCATCGAGCAGGAAACAGGTGCTCGTCTTGATATTGTCGAGGATATACTGGATATCACTCACGGAGAGCACGCCGCCCGTCGGGTTGTTCGGGTTGCAGATAACGGCGAGGCTGGCCTCGTTGTCGTTGACCGCCGTGACGAATTTGTCGATGTCCAGCGTGAAGTCGTTCTCCAGGGGCACGGGCACGGCCGTGGCCTGCGCGGCCTGCGCGTAGATGTAGTACATGGAAAACGAGGGGTCGGGGAAGACGATTTTCTTGCCTTTGTCGCCGCCGAAGCAGTAGAAAATCTTTTCGATAATCTCACTGGAGCCGTTGCCGAGGAAGACGTTCTCCGGCTGCAATTTGAAGTTTTTCGCAATCTGCCCCGTGAGGTCGTAGTACTCCTCGCCTGGGTAGCGGTTGAACGCCACGCTCGCGAGACGGTTCATCACGCGCTCGTTGACGATAGGCGGCATGGGCAGGTTGCACTCATTGGCATTGACTTTAATATTGTAGAATTTGTCCGTGCCATCGTAGGCCGGCATGTCCTTGAGACCCTTGCGGTATTGCAGCATAGATACTTCCTCCAGCAAAAACGGCACAACTGGCCGCGGAAATTTTCACAATAATAAACGACTACAGCAGACTGACAGTATGGAATGAGAAAACGTACCTGCCTGACCTGTTGCCTTACTTCAGCTGACGGTAGCGGATGGCCTGCGCGTGGGCCTGCAGACCCTCCGTCTCGGCGAGGCGGATGATGTCGTCGCTCACGGCGTTCAGCGCGGGCTGGGTATAGGAAATGATGCTCGTGCGCTTCATAAAAGTCTCCACGTTCAGGCAGGAGTAGAAACGCGCCGTGCCGCCCGTAGGCAGGATGTGGTCGGGGCCGGCGAAATAGTCGCCCAGCGGCTCCGGCGAGTAAGCGCCGAGGAACACGGCGCCCGCATGGCGCACGTACGGCAGCAGCTGGAACGGCTCGCGCGTGAGCAGCTCCATATGCTCCGGCGCCGAGACATTCGCAAAACGCATGGCCTGCATGAGATCCTCGGCCACGACGATGAGGCCGTTGCGCTCGATGGAGGCCTGCGCGATTTCTTTACGCGGCAGCTGCGCGAGCTGCCGGGGTACCTCGGCGGCGACTTTTTCTGCCAGCGCCGCACTGTCCGTGATGACGATGGAGCAGGCCAGCGGGTCGTGCTCGGCCTGGCTCAGCATGTCGGCCGCCGTGTAAACAGGGTCGGCCGTTTCATCAGCTACGATGAGGATTTCCGACGGGCCTGCAAGCATGTCGATATCGCAGTGGCCGTAGACTTCCTTTTTCGCGAGCGTCACAAAGATATTGCCCGGTCCCGTGATTTTGTCCACGCGCGGGATGGTCTCGGTGCCGAACGCCATGGCCGCAATGGCCTGCGCGCCGCCGATTTTATAGATGTTTCTGATACCCGCTTCCTCGGCCGCCACCAGCACGTACGGATTAATCTGGCCGTTTTTCGGCGGCACCATCATGATGATGTCCTTAACGCCCGCGACGACAGCCGGCATGGCGTTCATGAGTACGGACGAGGGATAGGCCGCCGTGCCGCCCGGCACGTAGATGCCCACGCGGTCAAGGGGCACGATGGACTGGCCGAGGATGGAGCCCTGCTCGCGGTAGGTGAGCCAGGAGTTCGGCTTCTGCTCCTCGTGATAGCGGCGGATATTCGCGGCCGCACGGCGCAGCGAGGCCATGACCTCCGGGTCTACAGCCTGCTCGGCCGCCGCGAACTCCGCCTCCGTCACGCGGAACTCACTCGGCTGCATCTCCACGCGGTCGATGAGCTTCGTGTAGTGCATGACCGCCTTGTCACCATCTTTGCGCACGTCACCGACAATCTGCCGCACGAGCTCCGCCGCCGTCATATCGCGGCCGAACGTCTTTTTATTCGCCTCGCGGATTTTCGGGTTGAGCTCCACCTCATCAAACGCCTTTTTCGTGAGCAGCTGCTCCACGGCGCGCTCCCCTATCTCGGCTGCCTTGACAATTTTCATGAACGATGCCCCTCTTTCTATCTCGTACGCGGCTCAGGCATTGGCCTGGGCTGCGAGAACCTGCCGCAAATCCTGCACCATCGTGTTGATGCGGTCGAACTTCAGCTTGAAACTCACGCGGTTCGCGATGAGCCGCGCCGTCGCATCCATGATGTAGGCGATTTCCTCCAGATTGTTCTCCCGCAGCGTCGTGCCGGTCTCGACGATATCGACAATGCTCTCCGACAGCCCCACGATAGGCCCGAGCTCGATGGAGCCGTTCATCTTGATATACTCCATCTGCATGCCGTACTGGCTGAAAAACTGCTCCGCAATGTGCGGGAACTTCGTCGCCACGCGCGTGTGTGCATAGTCGGCGAGGCGGGCACGCTTTTGCGTACGCGGCACGGCCATCATCACGTGACATTTGCCAAAGCCTAAATCCAGTAACTCGTAAACGTCCTTGCGCGACTCCACGAGCACGTCCTTGCCGATGACGCCGAGATCCGCCGCACCATACTCTACGTAGGTCGGTACATCGGCCGTCTTCGCGACGATGAAACGGATGCGTTTCGCGTCGTTGCTGATGATGAGCTTGCGTGACTTATCCGAAAGCCCCTCCGCCGTATAGCCAATCTGTGCAAACAAATCGGCCGCCAGACCGAACAGCTTGCCCTTCGGCAGAGCCACGGTCAAATAATCCTCTGTTGGCTGCATGTGCCGCCCTCCTATAATGGCGCGCTGTCAGGCTTCCGTAACCCGCAGCTGCGCCGTAAATTTATTTCTTTATTTCACTAAAGTATTAACTTGTAGATATACTAGCATGTTACACTTTCCCTGTCAAGTGCTGCTCTATAAAAAATTTATTACACTGATTGTACGCTTTCCACGTATGAATGTAAAGGCCTTCAGTCATTCATCGTACTGTGCTGCGTGCCTACTCCCAAACACGAAACCGTGACAGGGTATCCGGCAGGGATCAGTTCAACGCGTCGGCCGCGCGCAGCAGCTGCAGTTCCACACTATCGCCGGGCCGGGCGGGCGCATGGTGCCGTGCGATAATCTGCGCCTCCGTGCGCAGGCCGTGCGCGTAGAGCTTCGTCGCACCGAGCAGCGCGTGATGATAGTAGACGTAAAGGAAATGGATGCGGCCGAAGTCCGCCATACGCCGTGACCAATCCGGCAGATAGTGCGCGAGCAGCACGGCCCAGACCTTGCCCATGAGGTCAAGGTCCCCCTTCACCCGCCCCACGTCGTGCAGCAATGCGCAGCGCGTGAGCAGCCGCAAGTCGACTGTGGACAGTGCTGTGTCAGTACCAGCCTGCTGCTTTGTCTCCTTTGGGGCTGTGGCGGCCACGTCCTGTATTTTCCCAGCCTGCAGGTTCTCTGCCGCGAGGCGCTGCGCCGTGTGGGCCACGTGTACGGCGTGCACCTGATCGACGCGATGCATGGCATAAAATATTTCCTGCTCTTCAGCATTTAGATATTTCGCCACAAAGGCTTTATCGTCCGCGCCCATATGCGCAACGAGTGCGTGGGCGAACTGGCTGATACGCTGCTTCATGCGAGGTAGACCAGTTCGGCGTAGCCTTTCGCCGTTTGCGACGCCTGCGCCTCGGTCTCACTCTGGGCCTGCAGCGCAACCTCTACGCTCTGCCCGGCTGCGCGCAGCTCGGCCGCCCGCGCAATGGCCTGCGCCGTCTGGCCGGGCGCATAGCCGAGGTAGACGCCCTTGTCCGCCTGCGGCGCGGGGCAGCCAGCCGAGGACAGGGCCAGCATGAGCCGCTCAATTCCCAGGGCGAAGCCCGTCGCGGGGCAGGCATTGCCGAAATCGGAAAGCAACCTATCGTAGCGCCCGCCGCCCACGAGCGGATAGCCGAGGCCTGCCGTATAGCCCTCGAACACCATGCCCGTATAGTAGCTGAGGTCGCGGATAATGCCGAGGTCGAAGCGCACATACTGCGCCACGCCGTAGGCCTCCAACAGGCGATAGATTTCACTGAGATTGTCGAGCGCGCGGCGGCTCTGCTCGTTGAGCGCCATGGCGTAGGCCGACTGCAGCAGCTCCGCGCCGCCGTTGAGCAGTGGCAGCCGCTTGAGCGCCGCTTTGCCGCTGGCCGAGATGTCCAGCCCGTCCACGAGTGCCTCCAGCGCCACGAGGTTGCGCTGCTCGAGCGCCTCCTGCAGCTCGGCCTGCTCCGCCGCCGTGAGGCCGTACTGCGCCATGAGACCGTTGACGAACTCCACCTGCCCGAGGCAAATAGTGAAATCCTGCAAGCCCGCCTCCAGCAGGCAGCGGATAGCCAGCGCGATGACCTCCGCGTCGGCCGCCGCAGTCGTCGAGCCCATGAGCTCTACACCCGCCTGATAGAACTCGCACTGCCGCCCCGTCTGCGTCTGCTCGTATCGGAACACGTTGCTGATATAGGACACCTTGAGCGGCAGCGGCTCGTCCTTCAGCCGGCTCGCCGCGAGGCGCGCAATGGGCGTTGTCATCTCGTGGCGCAGTGCCAGCGTACGGTTCGCGCGGTCAAAGAGTTTAATCATGTGCGGCTCCAGCGCGTGGCTGCTGCCGAGCGTGAGGTTGTCCAGATACTCGATGGTCGGCGTCACGACCTCATCATAGCCCCAACGGCGGAACGTCGCCGCCAGCCGCGTCTCGAGGTCACGCTTGCACGCCGCCTCCTGAAAGAGGAAGTCACGCGTGCCATAGGGGATTTCCAGAACCAGCTTTTCTTTCTCCATGCTCTCGTCTCCTGTCAGTTATCGCTTCCGCCTGTAAAATGCGGACCGGCCCATTGTTGCCATTAGTCCTTGTCTGTCCCAGACTGTGCCGCCAGCCGGGCCAGCACGACCTTGTAGCCGTCGGCGCCGTAGTTCAGGCAGCGCTTCACGCGGCTGATGGTCGCCGTGCTCGCGCCCGTACGCGCCACGATATCATCGTACGTATGTCCGGCCTGCAGCATGCGCGCCACCTCGAGCCGCTGGCTCATGGCCTTGAGCTCGCCAATCGTGCAGATATCTTCAAAGAACTGATAGCACTCCTCTACCGACTGCAACGCAAGCACCGCCTCGCAGAGCTGGTCGTTCAGCTCATCTTTCAACTTGGGATTGACCATATCCCGCACCTCCTATATAAAAATTCAAGTCGTTAAGTCTTTATCCCTTTATGCTATGAAAGCAATTATAGCACATCTCTTCCCCTCTGACTAGCCATAATTGGTAAATTAAGGTACAATAAGGACGTACTAACTAAGCAGTGCTCAGGAGACTGCTGATTAAAGCGTCAGCGTTTCCTGCACGGAGAGGAGTCTGCTTTGCCAACCAAAATCACGGACTGGCTGCTCGCCTGTAAACGCAAGCGTGTCACGCTAGACGAACTGCAGCAGGCCAGCATGCCTATGAGCTACGCTGATTTCCGCCAGCTGCTCGAAAAATTGCAGTCAGACGATATTCTGACGCCCATCAAAGCCGCCAGCACCGACCACAGCGGGCTGGCCCGCAAATATACGCTGCACCGGGGACCACTGCTCGCGCCCACGGCCCAAAAGATTGCTCAGGAGGCTCTGGCCACCGGCCTCAGTGGCGAAATCAATCTCTCGTGGTACCAGCAGCAGCCTTACGCCATCTGGCAGCGGGACCAGCAGGCCATCGCGCAGCTGAGCCGCTATTTGCAAAAGCATACGGACACAATCACACCGGCCTCGTTGCAACAACGCTCCTATGACATTTTTGGCGACGAAAAATATCTGTTGCAGGCAGCCGACTTCCTCACACATCTGGGGCTGACACCGGCCCGTCTGGGGATTGTCCCCGAATCCGACCCGCTCATGTTCGCCACGCGCCCTTTTACTGGGCAGGATACGCTATACCATCATTTAATCGTGGAAAACAAAGCCCCCTGGCAGGCCATGCTGCCGCATTTGCCGGCCACTCCCTTTACAACGCTGATACTCGGCTACGGCTGGAAAATCTGTGCGGGGCTCGCCCAGCTGCCCCAACAATGTGGCCTGCCAGACGCCAGGCATTGCATCTGGTATTTTGGCGACCTGGACTGGGAGGGACTGCGTATTTTCACCACATTACAGGAACAATCCCCGCTGCCAGTGCGGCTGGCCGTGCCTTTTTACACGGCCTTTTGGCAGCATCCGGCCGCGCACGGCAAGACGAACCAGCAGCCGGCACCGGAGTGTCTGGAGAGCCTGCGTCCTCAGCTGCCGGCTGAGCTGCTGGCACGCATCGCCGCGCTGCTGAAAAACGGTCAATATTATCCGCAGGAGGCACTGACGCCTGCGGAGCTGTTAGCCTGTGCCAAGGAGACCATACATGGAACTGGAGAATTTTAACGAACGCATGGGGCGCCTGCTGCTCTTTGCCCCGCTGTACCGCTTGCGCGGACGCAAGCTCAAGCGCACCGATGGCAGTGAAACGACGGCCATGGAACTGGGCCTGATGACCCTGCTCTTTTTCTTTGAGCAGATGCTGGCCGGCCGGAAAAACGCGGACATCCGGCAGCTGGCGCGCTTCCTGCAAATACAGACCAACAACCAATTCGGCGAGGATGCTGCCATTTACGAAAAACTGGCGCGCGATATCGTGACCACGTTCCGCCCCGCGACTGGCCGCCGCAACGCCGAGACGTTCTACGACTGGCAGCAGCGGCAGGAGCGCACGACGGAATACTCCTATCTCAAAGCAGACAAAGTCGACGTAGCCTCGCAGTCCCAATACTATGTGCTGGACGAGCAGGGACTGGAGCTCGTCTTTGCCACCAAGGAATATTTCAACGAATACCAGCTGTCCATCAACCAGCTCATCCTGCGCAAGCAGCTGGAACTGGGGCAGTTCTCCCTCGCGCTGCGGCAGGTCGAGGAAATGCGTCTGGATGTGGAGACACTGCACCAGCGCATCATCCGCCTGCGCCGGGAAATCCACCGCAGCATCGTTTCCGAGGAGACCCTGAACCGTTACCGCAAAACTGTCACCGACCTCAACAACCGCCTGAAAAGTGAAGAAGAGCAGTTCAAGGAACTCAAAACCTTTATCAGCGAAACGAAAATCCGCATTCGCGACAATATCGACAAAGACCCGGAGCGTCACGCCTATGACAGCATCATGCAGGTCGAGCGCCGCCTCGAAAGCGTGCACGGCAAGCACCGTCAGCTGCTGCAGCTCGGGATTGAGCTGGGTACCTCCGCGCTGGCGGCTGCCGAGGAAGCACTCTATTTCTCCGGCATCGATTCTTTCAATTTCGATAATGACATCGCCAACCGCTTTTTCGCCACGCCGCTCCCGCTCCCGGCCTCCCGGCGGCTCATCGAGCCGTTTCTGCCGCTGGCCGGCGCCGTTACCTGGTCGCCGTTGGATGTCTTTGCCCCGCAACGGCTGGAGCGCATCGAGCGCGCCGGCAGACAGGATGATTTCCCTGATACGGCCCTGGCCATGGAGCAGGAAAACCGCCAGCGGGCCAACATCCAGCAGCACTATGCTCTGATTATCGACGACCTGCTCACCTGTCTGGCTGGCCGTACGGAACTGCCCCTGGCAGAATTTGTGACATTTGAAGCGCAACAGCGACCCAGCATCCTGGATGAAAAGCAGTTTTACGTCTTTTGGATGCTCCTGCACCGGCGGCAGCTGCTCCGGCTGGAAAATGTTGCCGGCGATGCTGACTCGTCCTATTACCGCATCAGTCAGGACCATCCGGAGCTGGAGGAGATACAGGTCAGCGAAACGACCGGTATCATCGAGCAGCCGGCCTTCAAAATCAGTAATATGCAGATAAAGGTGGTAATCAGCCATGGAATATCCTGAAAAAACCGTCCTGCTGGCCTTTGACCTCTACAGCCAGCTGGCCGCTAACGGTCAGGTCAGCAAAGCGGATTTTGCCGACCTCTACAGCAATGAAGACATCCGCAGCCTCGCCCAACTGTTCGCTGGGCGTGTGCAGTGCACCATCATTGACGATGCCGAGGCCATTTACCTCGTCCCCCTCGCCGTGGACTCGCCGTTTCACATGAGCAATGAGCAGATCAAGAAAACCTTCCTGACGGCCAAATCCGTCAACATGGACATCTACCTGATGTATCTGGCCATCATGATTTTTGTTGGCTGCTTTTACGACAGCTACACGACATTCGAGCCCCATCCTTTCGTCAGCCTGCAGAACTGGCTGGAGAAAATGAACCAGCGTATGGAGGCACTCGCGAGCCGTCCCGAGGAGGAACTGCGCCAGGCCGAAACTGACTACAATGTCAACTGGGTCGCGCTCATCCGCAAATGGTCCGACCTCGATGACGTCAAGGAAACGGTCAAGCGGCAGGATGCGCGCAATACCAGCCGCGTCGGTTTCCTCATTATGACGAAGAATTTTCTCGAGACACAGGGCCTGCTGCACGACGCGGGCGCCAATGAATATTATTTGACCGAAAAAGCCAAGACCATTTTCACCAACTACTATCTGGAAGAGCGCTATAACCGCGGCATCACCGATTTCCTGTATGCACTCGACCATGCTGCCCCGGCAGCCAAGGAGGAATAAATATGCCCGCTATCAGCCGTATCCGCTTCACCAATGTCGTCTACGACGGCGGCCGGAAACGTTACATCGACACCACGTTCCAATTCGACGGCTTTAACGGCATCCTGCTGCTGGAAAACGGCGCCGGCAAGACCGTCTTCGTGCAGACGCTGATACAGGCCGTCCTGCCACATAAGACAGTGGCCCAGCGCAAAATCCAGGAGACGCTGCAGCTGAGCAACACCACCGCGCACATCGCCGTGGAATGGATACTCGAGGAACAGCCACGGCGCTACGCCCTCACGCTGGTCTCGCTCTTCATGAACAGCAAAGATGCCCTGGCCTCGCAGGAGTTCGCCTACGAATACGGTCCCGGCGACCGCGGCAGCATCGACCAGCTGCCCCTCAGCCAGCGCGAGGACGGGCGGCAGCGTCCGGCGACCAAGGAGGAAATGGCCACGTTCTGCCGCAATCTGGCTGCCAGCAGCATGAACGCCCGCTTCTTTGGCGAAAGCGACTCGCTGCAGAGCTACGGCCGCTATATCGAGGAACATTTCCACATCATCCCGGCCGAGTGGCATAAAATCGCGGCTATCAACGAAACCGAAGGCGGTGTCGAGGCCTTTTTTGCCAACTGCCGGACCAATGACACGCTCGTAGGCAGGCTGCTGATCCCCACTGTAGAGGAAGGTCTGGCCGACGAAAACGGCCATGCACCAGGCGAGGGCAACGGCTTTGCCGAGCTCTTTGCGACCCAGCGTGAGCACTTCCGCAAACAGCGCCATTTACAAAAACAGATTGCGGAAATGCAGGGCGTCGTCGAGCGCCTGGCCGACTATACGGAGGTACAGCATGCCAAATACCTCGTCGCCAACGAGCTGGACACCGCCAACGGTCAGTTAAAAGTCCTGTATCAGCGTCTGCACCAGATAAAAGACCAGCGACAGGAGCAGGCCCAGACGCTCCAAACCCAGGCCGGGGCACTACAGCAGGAGCAGGCACAGCTGACGCAAAATATCGAGGCCTGCGACGTGCTGGCCAGTGCCCAGGCAGCCGCTGCGCAGCAGGCGCTGGACCAGCAGGCGCAGCGTGACTATCAGGCGGCCACGGAAAAACTGCGGCAGCAGGACAGCCAGCTGCAGAGCCTGCGACTGGCCAAACTGCAACAGGAGCAAATGCAGGCCCGCCAGGCGGAACAATCTCTGGCCACGCAAATCGAGGAACTGGCCAGCGACCGCGACACACAGGAGCTGCAGCAACAACTCACCCGCAATGGTAGCCAGCTGCATTACTATTTCCAGCGACAGGAACAGGGCTGTCAGGAGCGGCTGGAAAAACTGGCGGTACAAAACCAGGAGCTGGCACAAACGCAGGCCAATGCCCACCAGAAACTGGCGGAACTGGCCCAGGCGGAAACGCAGCTGAACCGTCGCCTCGGCGAATGCAGCGCCTCTATCCATACTGCCGTCGAGCAGATGGAACAAATTGAGCAGCACATCTTTGACGACAGTCTGAACCAGGATGCCGCCACGCAGCGCCGCCTCTGGGAGCAGCAACTGCAGCAGGTACGTGCCCAGCTGGCTGACGACCAGAAAAATCTGGACTTCTATACGGAGCAAAAACAGACGCTGCAGGCCAAGCTCCCGGCCGAGCGCCAGCAGCTGGCGCAGCTGCAGCGCGATGCCCAGGACCTGACAGGCCAGCTCAGCGCCATCGACAGCGCCGCGGGCGAGCTGCTGCAGGAGCTACAGCAGTTCCCCACCTGTGCCAACATGGTGAGCAATACCCTGGAGCTGTACCAGCGTGCAGATTTCTTGTCCAATCAGCTGGGCGACAGTTTCATCAAAGAGACCGAAAAGCGGAAACGGCTCTCCTTTACCTGCCGTCAGGCGCACCGCTTCGTCGATGTATACGGCGAGGCCGCCAGCTTTACCGCCGACCCGCTGCTGCCGGAGCTCATACAGGACTGGCAAAAGGATTTCAGCGTACTGCAAAGCGGTGTCGAGGCCTTTCAGGCAGCCTGCCGTGCTGGTCAGGACGCGCAGGAGCTGTGGCGCCGCTACGCCTTCTGGCCGGCGGCCCTCATCACCTCCGAGGACAGCACCGCCGAGCTGCTGCGCCGTCTGCGGACACAGGCCCCGCGCCTGACCGCACCGGTCTTCGTCCTGAGCAGCGGTGAGCTGCGCACCATCCTCAACGATGGCGGGACTCCCCAGCAGCCGCAGGCCGTCCTGCCTGACTACTGGCAACATCTGGAGGCGGACACCTTCCAGCAATGGCTGGCGGACCAGCGTGCCGAGGCCAGCCAACGCGATGCCGAGCTCACCCGTCAGGAAACGCTCTGCAACCAGCTGTCACAGACGCACACCCGGCTGAAGAAATTTTACACCCGGCGTCCCTTTTCCGAATATCAGGAGCTGCAGAACAGCCAGCAGCAGATTGCGAACCGTACGGAAATCCTGCAGAAAAACCTGCAGGACAGCGAGCAGAGCATCGAGCAATGCCAGCGCTATGTGGAGAACTATCAACGGGACTACTACACACAGCAGAAGCTGCAGGACGAGCTCGAGCACCAGCTGCAGGAGCTCACACGCTATGAGCAGCTGCAGACCCGGCATCGTGAGGCCCTGGCCCAGCAACAGTCACTGCGCACTGAGCTGCGCCAGACCCAGGAGCACAGCCAGCAGGAGCAGCGCCGCGTGGAAGCCCTGGCGGCGCAAATGCAGGACCTGGCCCAGAACAGCGGTGCCATCGCCATGCAGCGCGAGCAGCTCCGCCATGATATCTACTATGCCGAGGTGCAGGCTCTGGCCCCGCTGGAGGATGCGCGCAGTTACGAGGTGCTGGCCGATGAACGGCGTCAGCTCAAGAGCCGGTTGGACGGTATCCAGCAAAACCGCGGTCGTCTGGAGGAACGGCTGCTGCAGACCCGCAAAGACCAGCAGCGGCTGTCCAGAGACATCGCCCAGCTGCAGAAAGAGGCTCGGGAGCGCGCTTTAACCCTGGATGAGACGCTGACCTATCCGCCGGACGGGCAGCTGCTGGAGGAGAAAATACATGCCACCCGCCAGGAGCTGGCCACCGACCAGGCAGCCAAACAGCAGGCATACACTCGCAGTCATGAGCGGTACAGCAAAGCCGCCGGGCGGGCCGAAAGCATCCGTGAACACTATGACGAGCGCTATTCTGACCTGCCGGACATCAGTGGTGACCCGGACACGCAGAAACAGCTTTTTCAGGACCAGTTGCGGGGTGTGGGCAAATCTCTCCAGGCCTGCCAGCAGAAAACGCAGGATAACAATCGGCAGCTCAAACAGGTGGAAAGTATCCTGAACGAACTGGGACAGCACAATGTCACGTTGCAATTTACGTTGGACAGCGTGACGGCGGCCATGCTGCCTGAGGCCTGGCAGACGCTGGACAGTGCGGTCTTCCAGCAGGCCTATCCTCCGCTCCTGCGCACTGCCGGAGAGATTTTTGCGCGTTACCAGCAACAATGCGAAAAAACCGACGCGGCACGCGATACCTTCATCAAATACTGTGAGCAACATATCCGTGAGGAAAAACGCCGGCGGCAGATTGTCGATGGCATCCGGGCCAAGGACAGCTACGCCGAATACGAAACCTGGCGGGCGACGCTGCTGAACACTATCCAGAAAAGCATCGCCATCGCCGAAGCGGAACGCAAAGGCCACTACGAGCATATCGAACATATGGTCGAGCACATGTCCCTCTACCTGCAGGAAATTGGCCAGGGCCTCAAAGAGATTGCCACCAAAACCCGTATCCGCACCCAGGGCCAAAGCAAGGATATCTACACCATTCATTTTGTCGAAAAGCCCGAATCGGAAAGGCGCACCGCCATCCGCAGTTACCTCAGCACCTTGACCGAACGGCTGGATACCGAAGCCTTCCTCGACGAGGACGGACGCGAGGACAGCCGTAAAATCAAGGAAGAACTGCAAAAGAAACTCAGCACGCAGCAGCTGCTGTACGCAGTGCTGGGTACGAACGCCATCAAAGTCAAATGCCGCAAGGCGACGAGTGCCGCCACCTTCTCCGAGCGTCCCTACGACTGGGAAGAGTCCAACAAATGGTCCGGTGGCGAGGCCTGGTGCAAGAACATGGCCCTCTTCCTCGGCTGCCTGAACTATCTCTCCGAAAAACGCGTGCGCCTGCCCCGCAGCAAGACCAACAATCGCGTGGTTGTCGCCGACAATCCCTTTGGTAAGGCCTCGAGTGACCACGTGCTCGATCCGGTATTCTTCATCGCGGAGCAGCTGGGGTTCCAGGTGCTCGCGCTCACCGCGCACGAGGATGGCAATTTCGTCCGCAAATACTTCCCCATCATCTACAGCTGCCGCTTCGCCGAACTGGCCCATGGTCAGGGCAAAGTGCTGGAGCCTGAGCGGCAAATCAAAACCGCCTTCTTTGCCGAAAAGCATCCGGAGACGCTGGAACGTCTGGAGCAAATTACCGAAATGAGCCTGTTTGAGCAGCCGCAAGAATAAAAAAAGGCCTGCACACCGCAATCACACGGTGTGCAGGCCTTTTATGAAAATCAATCTCAATCCCGTAGCAGCACGAGCCCGCCTTTGCGCGCGTAGCCCGTCTGCCAGAACAGGTGGAAATTCAGCCAGCGCCAGCTGCCATAGGTCACAACCTTGACGAAAAACAGACCGTCATAGCTCATGTAGCCCGTGAGCATGAACCAATGCCAGGTGAGGTCAAGCATCGCAGGGGCCTGATGGCGCAGCATGAGGCACGGGATAGGCAGCCCCGCGTCAATCTGGCGCTGGATGACCCGCATGGTGTCCGCCTCGCTGTGCTCGCCCTCCCACGGCACGAGCCCCAGCGTCACGCCGTGGTCGTAGAGATAGCCGCCGAGCCCCGTGATATAGATATCGAGCCGGTCGACACCGGAGTAGCGTGGCCTCAGGTACGGCCGCATCTGCATGCCGAACTCGACATAGTCCGCCCGCGTGAGGTGCTGGATGTCAAATGGATAAAGGTGCGCCTGCCCACGGTACAACTGCAGATAAATGCAGGTATCGCAGGCCGTCACGGCCGCGCAGCCGCCCACGCGCATCCAGCGGTCGCGGAACCACGCCTGCCAGCCGCCATAGGCCCCTTCGATATCAAAATAAGGCAACTCCCGCTGCATCGCCCGCACCTCCCAGCGTCATCGCACAGGTCAAATTGGTTTACTGCCCGTCAGAGACCCATTTACCGCTGATGCCCTTGACTGCCTCGTCGGCGGTGATTTCCTTACCGTCGTGGTCGAGGTCTATGAGGTGGTAGCGGTCGTTCCCCATGCCCATTTCCTTCATGTACGTGAGCTGGCGCAGGCCGTGGCGCGTCTCCATGCGCTCGACGAGGTCGTGATGGCTCTCGGGCGGCAACGCGTAGACGAGGTCCACGCAGACCTGGTCAACCGCGAGGATGTCCAGCGAGGCCAGGATGCCAACATCCGGCGTCACGACGGGCTGCGCCGCCGTGCCCTCACAGTCGCAGGACACGCTCATATTGCGCATGACGTTGACAAAGGCGATATGCGGCGCAAAATGGTCGACCGTGGCCTTCGTCGACTCGGTGATGCGCTCCATGAGCTCCTCTTTGTCAATGCTCCACTGGTTGTCCGAGCCCTCCGCCGTATGAATCATGGCCTTGCCAATACGACCGTCCGCGCAGCCGATGCCGATGTTCTTGTTCGAGCCGCCGAAGCCGCCCATGACGTGCCCCTTGAAATGCGTGAGCACGAGCAGCGAGTCATAGTCGAGCATGTGCGTGCCCACGGACATCTCCGTGAACCATTTGCCGTTTTTCACCGGCAGCATCGTCGTGCCGTCCTCATCCATGATATCGACAGGCGCGAAAGTCCAGCCGTTCGTGGCGAGCGTTTTACGGTGGTCCGCCGTCGTATAGCGGCCGCCATCATAGTACGTATTCGTCTCGACAATCGCCGCCTGCGGCAGCTTGGCGCTGAGGAGTTCCTTGACCCACGGGCGCGTGATGATGTTCGGCCCGTGCGGCTCGCCAGTGTGCAGTTTCACACCGACTTTGCCCGTGAGCACCTGGCTCACCTGCGCATAGATTTTCTCCAGCCCCCGGGCCGAGAGGTCGCGCGTAAAGAACACCGTAGACGCCTCGCCACTGCGCTCACTGTACGGGATATAATGGTCGCCACCCGTCCCGGCGACTGCTTTTGCTGCTGCCACTTTGGCATTACCTCCTTTATTCTCAGGCCCGTGGGCCAGTTCCACACCTGCGGGCACCGCAGCCACCGCCGCAGCCGCCCCCATGAGTTTGACAAATTTGCGGCGTGATAACGTACTCATCTGCCTCACTCCTCGTCAAAATGTTCGACCAAATGACGTGGGGGTATATCCCCCCTACCCCCATATTATACAATATCTGTCCACGACGCGCGATGCGTGCGGAAAATTTTTGTGCAAAAGCGTCAAACGACGCGTGCGTACGATAGCCGGATGATTTGACCTCGATGGGGATAATCTTGCTTCGCTCCGGCAGCAAAAAATCTATTTCATAGCGCCGCCTGCTTTGCTCCTTGGGGAAAGTATAGTAATACAGGTGATACCCATGCGCCACCAGCACCTGGGCAGTGATATTTTCGTACAGATAGCCGAGGTTGACACGCGCCCCGGCCACTGAGCAATTTCGCATAAATATCATTCTCAACGAAGTCACTATCGAAAAACATCAGGGTCACAAACAGCCCCGTCTCAATATAATCATAGCGATGGTCAGCCACGAGATGCTTGATAACCTGACGGGCGCACGGGCAGAACTGCACCTCGTCAAAAATAATGACGGATTTGCGCCGCTCGAGGTTCGCCTGGTAAAACATCACCAATCGCCATCTTTCTGCAAAATCACACTTTTTATTTCAGGCAAAAACCACAAATTACACATTTTCATATGGCCATTTTACCGCAAAATACAGTATTTGTACAATATACAATAATTTCAAAAAAATAAAAAAGCCCGCGCACCGCCTTGCGGCACACGAGCCAGAACAATGGTTGATGATGTTTTAGGCAAACTGCCGCTGGCGTACGGCCTCGTAGGTGACGATGGCGGCGGCGGTGGCAGCGTTGAGGGACTCGGCGGCGCCGTACATGGGGATGTAGCATTTCTGCGCGAGCGCGAGCACGGTGGGCGAGACGCCGTTCCCCTCGTTGCCAAGCACGACGGCCGTGCCACGCGTAAAGTCGCAGGCGAAATGCGGCTGGGCCGTGCTGTCGAGCGCCGTGGCGTAGAGCTGCAGGCCGCGTGTAGTGACGAAGTTCTGGAGATCCTCGGGCGTGAGGCCGTTCACGACGGGCAGGTGAAAGAGCGAGCCCATGGTAGCGCGCACGGTTTTGTCCTCGTAGATGTCGGCCGTGCCGCGCAAGCAGAGCACGGCATCTGCCCCCGCCGCATCGGCTGTACGGATGATTGTGCCCACATTGCCGGGGTCCTGCAGGCCGTCGAGCACGAGGTAAAACGGTCTTTCCTGCTCCGGCAGGTCTGCGAGCGTCTGCTGACGCTGGCCCATGACGATGAGTATACCTTGCGGCGTGGCGGTGACGCTGGCTTTGGCAAAGGCCTGCTGGCTCGTCTCGTAGCAGGAGCAGCCATTTTGGCGCAGTGTTGCGAGCAGCTGCGCGCCGCGTGGTGTAGACGCTAGCTCTGCCGTGTAGAGCGCATAGCAAAGCGGCCAGCCAGAGGCGGCCGCCATCTCACCGAGGCGCACGCCCTCCGCGACGAAACGGCCCTGTTTCTGCCGTTGCCGCCGCATCGCCAGTGCCGCCGTGTCTTTTATCTTTTGATTCGTGAGACTGTCAATCCGTCCGTCCATCATTGCCTCCAGATAAGAAAAGAACCGCTGGCACAGACGTGCGCAACGGTCCTCAATATGTCCAGCTATATATTACTGGTTGGCCTTGGCGACCTCGACCAGTTTCGTGAACGCAGCCGCGTCGCTAATCGCGAGGTCAGCGAGCATCTTGCGGTTCACCTCAACGCCGGCCTTCGTCAGACCGTTGATGAGCTTGCTGTAGGAGATGCCGTTCGTGCGGGCAGCCGCATTGATACGGGCAATCCAGAGACGACGGAAGTTACCTTTCTTGGCACGGCGGTCACGACGCGCGTACCAGAGAGCCTTCATGACGGTCTCGTTAGCTTTTTTGAACTGCTTGCTCTTGGAGCCTTTGTAGCCCTTGGCAAGCTTCAGGATTTTTTTATGACGACGGTGTGCAGTCACGCCGACTTTAACTCTTGGCATGTTTATATCCTCCTAAAAATGGTATCTTACATATATAAGGATGGTATTTGCCTGACGGCAAATGCCTAAGATATCCCTAAGCGTTCATGCCCCTTGCAGGCACCTGACCGCTAAGGGCTATCTTATTAGGCGTACGGCAGCATGCGCTTGACGCGGTTCTTATCAGCGGCCGTAGCGATAGCAGCCTTGCGCAGGTTGCGTTTACGCTTCGGGGACTTCTTCTCGAGAATGTGGCTCTTGTAGGCCTTGTTGCGTTTGAATTCGCCGCTGCCCGTGGCAGTGAAGCGCTTGGCGGCAGCTCTGCGAGTCTTAATTTTCGGCATTATGGTTTCCTCCCTTAGGCTGATCCTTCTCTGTCGAAGGACGTTTGCTCTTATTAGATGATTTCTGTGACTTGGGCGCCACAACCATCGACATGTTACGGCCCTCCATCTTGGCATTGCGCTCGATGGTCACGCCGTCACCCAAAGCCTCGGCCACGCGGCTCAGGACTTCCTTGCCGAGCTCCGGGTGCGACATCTCGCGGCCGCGGAACATAATCGTGACTTTGACCTTGTTGCCCTCGCCGATGAAGCGCAGGGCATTTTTCAACTTCACCTCAAAGTCGTGCTGCTCGATGTGCGGGCGAAGCTTGACCTCTTTGATGCTGATGACTTTTTGTTTCTTGCGGGCTTCCTTTTCGCGTTTCTGCTGCTCGTAGCGGTACTTGCCGAAATCCATGATACGGCAGACCGGCGGCTTGGCCTTGGGCGCGACCTCGACGAGGTCGAGATGCTGCTCCTCCGCCATGCGCAGAGCCTCGCGCGTGGGCATGATGCCCAGCTGCTCGCCCGTCGCGCTGGTGACGCGCACTTCGCGGATATGAATCTGCTCATTGATCCGCAACGAATCTTTGCTAATGGTAAATGCACCTCCTAAAAATGATTTGCAATAAAAAGAGGCGGCGCAAGGCCACCTCTAAAAATTCATACATCAGGTATGACACTGTGAACCGGACTGACTAAGCGCCAGGCGGTGAGAAGCGGTGGCTTCTGCTTGCTGTCGTTCTCACGAACACTTAGGTAGTATAGCACCCGCGTGGAAGGATGTCAATACTTTTATCAATATTCCTGCGCGCGGGATTTGATTTTCTCCTGCACGTAGGCGATGAAGTCCTCTACGCTCATGGACGTGCTGTCCTTTTCGCCGTACTTGCGCACGTTGACCTGGCCGTTCTCGACCTCCTGGTCGCCGACGACGAGCGTGTACGGCGTCTTTTTGACCTGCGACTCGCGGATCTTGTAGCCGACTTTCTCGTTGCGGTTGTCCACCTCGACGCGCAGGCCGAGCGCGAACATCTGGTCGTAGAGCTTCTTCGCGTAGTCCGCGTGCTTGTCCGTGATGGGCAGGATGCGCACCTGCACGGGTGCAAACCAGACGGGGAATGCACCGGCATAGTTCTCGATGAGGATGCCGATGAAGCGCTCGATGGAGCCGTAGACGACGCGGTGCAGCATGATGGGACGGTGTTTCTCGCCGTCCTCGCCCACGTACGTGAGGTCGAACTTCTCCGGCATCTGCATGTCGTACTGGATGGTACCGCACTGCCAGGTACGGCCGATGGAGTCCTTCAGGTGGAAATCGATTTTCGGACCGTAGAACGCGCCGTCACCCTCGTTGACGATGTATTTCAGGCCGCGGTGCTCGAGCGCCTTGCGCAGGCCGTTCGTCGCGGCCTCCCACTCCTCGTCCGAGCCCATGGAGTCGTCCGGGCGCGTGGAGAGCTCAGCGACGTAGGACAGGCCGAACGTGCTGTAGACCTCGTCGAACAGGTCAATCGTGTGCTGAATCTCCTGCTCCGCCTGCTCCGGCGTGACAAAGAGATGCGCATCGTCCTGCGTGAAGTTGCGTACGCGGAACAGGCCGTGCAGCTCGCCGGATTTCTCATGGCGGTGCACGAGGCCGAGCTCACCGAGGCGTAGCGGCAGGTCACGGTAGGAGCGCTGCTGTGTCTTGTAGACGAGCATGCCGCCTGGGCAGTTCATCGGTTTGACCGCGTAGTCCTCGCCGTCAATCTGCGTGAAATACATGTTGTCTTTGTAGTGCGCCCAGTGACCGGAGGTCTCCCAGAGCTGACGGTTCAGAATCATCGGCGTCTTGATTTCCTGATAGCCATAGCGGCGATGTACCTCGCGCCAGTAGTTGATGAGCTCGTTGCGGATAATCATGCCGTTCGGATGGAAGAACGGGAAGCCCGGGCCCTCCTCATGCAGGGAGAACAGGTCGAGCTGCTTGCCGAGCTTGCGATGGTCGCGCTTCTTCGCCTCTTCGAGCATATGCAGGTAATCGTCGAGATCGGCCTGCTTTTCAAAAGCCGTGCCGTAGATGCGCTGCAACATTTTGTTATGCTCATCACCGCGCCAGTAAGCGCCCGCGATGCTCATGAGCTTCAGGGCCTTGACCTTGCCCGTGGAGACCACGTGCGGGCCGGCGCAGAGATCCGTGAACTCGCCCTGCGTGTAGAGCGTGATCAACGCGTCCTCGGGCAGGTCGTTGATGAGCTGGACCTTGTAGCTCTCGCCCTTCTCCTCGAAGAGTTTCAGGGCATCGGCACGGGAGACCTCTTTGCGCTCCAGCTTGAGGTTCTCCTTGACGATTTTCTTCATTTCCTTCTCGATGTCGGCCAGGTCGGACTCGCTGAGCTGCTTATCCATGTCGATATCGTAGTAGAAACCATTGTCGATAGCCGGACCGATGGCGAGCTGCACGTTCTGATCCTTGTAGAGGCGTTTCAGCGCCTGTGCGAGTACGTGAGAAGCCGTGTGACGCAGTGCCCAGCGGCCGTCCGCATCCTCGAACGTAAGGAACTCGACCCTGGCATCCTGCGTCAATGGCGTCATGAGATCCTTGACCTCGCCGTCAACCTTGCCGACGAGCACCTTCTTGGCCAGGCTGTTGCTGACGGACTTCACGAAGTCCAGGAGCGTCGTGCCCTCGGCCACTTCACGCACCGCACCATCTTTCAGCGTAATCTTCAACATAATAAATACCCTCCTCAGAGTATCAGGGGAAGTACCCCCGGCAACCAGCCCATCGCCAATGGCTCCGCCCTCTGTGCTGCCGAAATAATGATATATAACATCAAAAAGCCCCGTCCCCAATAGGGACGAGGCTGATGCTTCGTGGTTCCACCCTGCTTGCATAGCACAGCTATGCCGCTCGTGTCTTGTTAACGGAGTGTGTTCCGTCTGCGCCTACTAAATAAAATGAAGATTCGCCGCAGCTGCTCGGAAGGGGTAACACCACACGCGCCTGAGACTGCTCACAGCATCCGCAGTCCTCTCTGACAGGCCGCCCTCATGGCATCATGTCTTCGTCAAAGCATTTTGCTTTCTCAATGATGGCTCTATTATAGGCTCTCGCGACAGGACTGTCAACCCTGCAGGCACAAAATCTATCTTCGTACAAGCCTGCATTTTCCACACAGAAAACTTTCCTACCTCTTTATGCTTGCCGCACCTCGACACATTTGATAGAATCAAGTCAAAGCAATCACAGAAAGGAGGCGCCCATCATGACAATTCACGGCGCCGTTATCATTGAGCAGGGCGTAACCTTCGCCATCGTGGCCGTCCGCTCCACCGTCACCCAGTACACCGTACGCAGCATCCGGATGCGCCGCGCCCTCTCCGTCTACTTCCCGAACATGCCCATCATCCTCATGAGCCAGGATGCAAATGGCGAGCCGCACTACTACGGCCGCAAAGATATCGTCGATTTCCTCAAGACCATCCGCCTCGACCAGATACCGTGGAAAGAATATCATATCTATTAGCCGTACTGTTTACGCTAAATCGGCGTAGCCCGAAACCGTTGATTTTAAAGGCTTTTCGGTAATCGTGCCG
>ONCF01000012.1 GCA_900316275.1 uncultured Veillonellaceae bacterium | reverse complement strand
CGCGAGCTCAATCGTGTCACCGAACACGGCCTTCAGCACGTCCTCCAGCACATTCTGCACGGCCACCACAGGCGGCGTCTGCCGCTGAAAGCCATGATATGCCGTGCCATCATACGCTACGCGCAAAGCAATATTGCGCGCCCGCCGCTTCATCTCCGCCACATGTTCCTTCTTCATTCGTTCTCCCAATTATTCTACCAAACGTTGCCCACTATTTCGCCCCGAAAACTCGTGCCAAGGCCAACACAACATGACAGTCAATAGTACCTCTGCCTGAGACCACGCGAGACTTTTATGGCCATAGCCTCTTCACCGGCAAAACAGGACCAGCACTATGAGCAACACGACAAAGGCTCCGCTGCTGACGTAGTCGATGGCGGTGATGTGCAGCTGTTTCATCTGCGTGCGGCCCTCGCCGCCGCGGTAGCAACGCGCCTCCATGGCGAGCGCGAGTTCGTCGGCACGGCGGAAGGCCGAGAGGAACAGCGGCACGAGCACGGGCACGATGGCGCGGGCGCGCTGCAACAGGCTGCCCGTGGTAAAATCCGCACCGCGCGACTGCTGGGCCTTCATGATGCGGTCGAGCTCCTCGATGAGCGTCGGCACGAAACGCAGGGCTATCGTCATCATCATCGCGAGCTCGTGCGCGGGCAGGCCGAAGCGCTTGCCGGGGCTGAGCAGGCTCTCGAGTGCATCCGTGAGCTTTAGCGGGCTCGTCGTGAACGTCAGGAGCGACGACATAAGGATGAGCAGGATAAGGCGCAGGCTGATAAAGGCGCCCTGCGCCACGCCCTCCCAGGTCATGGTAAACGGCCCCACCTGCGCGATGGCCTCCCCCGGGTGGCTGAACAAATGCATGGCGAACGTAAAGAGGATAATCCACCACAGTGGCTTCAGCGCGCGCAGCTGCGTGCCGAGCGGCACGCGCGAGACAGCCATGAGCGCGAGCGTCAGCGCCGTGAGCACGGCATAGGCACTGCGGCTGTCCAGCAGGAACAGCGCCGCGATATAGGCGAGCAGCAGCACGATTTTCACGCGCGGGTCGAGCCTATGCAACAACGAATTGCCGGGGAAGAACTGCCCCAGCGTAATATTATTCAGCATGTCTGCGCCCCCTCTCTGTCAGCGCACGCTGTATGGCCTGCACGGCCTCGGGCACGGTCATGGCCGTGGGGTCTACCTTGAGGCCACGCGCGCGCAGGACGGCCAGCAGCTGCATGGCCTCGGGTGGCTGGAGACCAGCCTGAGACAAGAGCTCCGTCTGCTGGAATACATCGCGCGGTGTGCCCGCGGCCACCTTTTCGCCCTGGGCCATGACGACGAGCGTATCGGCGAGGCGCGCGATGTCGTCCATATTGTGCGAGATAAAGATAATCGTCACGCCTTTTTGCGCGTGCAGTTCCTGAATATTTGCAATGAGCTGCTCACGCCCGCGCGGATCGAGGCCCGCCGTTGGTTCGTCCAGCACGAGATACTTGGGGTTCAGCGCCAGCACGCCCGCGATGGCCACGCGGCGCATTTGCCCGCCGCTGAGCTGGAACGGCGAGCGCTCCGCGAGTTCGGGCGCGAGGTGCACGAAATGCATGGCCTCGCGCACGCGGTCTTGGAGTGCCTCGCCCGTGAGCCCCTGATTTTTAGGCCCGAACGCAATATCGGCCGCCACGGTCTCCTCGAACAGCTGCTGCTCGGGGTACTGGAACACCATGCCCACGCTCTGCCGCGCCGCTTTAGCCTGCTTGCGATTGGCTTTGCTTTTGTCATTGATGTCCACGCCGTCGACGAGCACCTGCCCCTGCGTGGGCGCGAGCAGGCCGTTAAAGTGCTGCACAAGCGTAGACTTGCCCGAGCCCGTATGCCCCGCTATGGCCGTGAAACTATCCTTTTTGATGGTGAGACTCACCTGCCGCAGCGCCTGCCGCTCAAACGGCATGCCCGGCATATAGGTATAGCTCACATCCTTGATTTCTATCGCCATGCCTTTACGCCTCCCCACACAGTGCCGCCGCTAAATCCTCGGGCGTCAAAATGGTCACAGGCAGTTTAATCCCGCGCCGCCGCAGGCCCGCCGCCACCTCCGTGGCCACGGGCACGTCGAGGCCCAGCTGTTGCATTTTCTCTGCCTGCGCGAATATCGCCTGTGGCGTGTCATCGGCCACGACCTGCCCCTGCTCCATGACGACAATGCGGTCTGCTGCCGCCGCCTCGGCCATGAAATGCGTGATATAGACGATGGTAATGCCCTGCTCACGGTGCAGCTTCTGCGCACAGGCGAGGATGTCGGCCCGTCCCTGCGGGTCGAGCATGGCCGTCGGCTCGTCGAGCACGAGGCACTGCGTCTGCATGGCGAGCGCGCCCGCGATAGCCACGCGCTGCTTCTGGCCACCCGAGAGCAGGTGTGGTGCACAGCTGCGGTAGTGCTGCATGCCCACAGCCGCCAGCGCCGCCGTCACACGCGCCGCAATCTCCGCCGGCGGTACGCCGAGGTTCTCGGGGCCAAAGGCCACATCGTCCTCCACGAGTGCCGCCAGCAGCTGGTTGTCCGGGTTCTGAAACACCATGCCGACCTGCTGCCGTACGCGCCAGAGCTCGTCCGTCTGCAGCGTATCGATACCATTGATGCGACAGTGCCCACTTGTCGGCAACAGCAACGCATTGAGGTGCCGCGCGAGCGTCGACTTGCCGGAGCCATTCGCGCCCAGCACGGCCACGAACTCACCCTGCTCTATATTGAGCGACACGTCCGTAAGCGCCGCGTGCGCCTGCTCCTGTCCCGCCTGGTACACATGCGAGACCTGCTCCAACTCAATAAAACTCATGCCGCTCCCCCACCTGGTTAGCTCTGCTCATATCTGCCACCTCACGCCCAGTCACTGCCCATAGTACACAGGCAGCGTTGCGAACGTAAGGATACGTTCCGTGAAAACACCAACATTATAACGCATTTATTCTGTTAACGCAAATCAGTAATCAGGTTTACGATAGATATAAAAAAGAACCACCCGCACTGGAGCAGGTGGTCCCCTTATTTATGCTGTGCTGTAAATTACACGAGCTCGATGATGACCATCGGCGCAGCGTCGCCACGACGCTCACCGAGTTTCAGGATACGCGTGTAGCCACCCTGACGGTCCTCATATTTCTTCGCAGTCTCGTTGAACAGTTTTCTCACAACATCTTCATCAGCCAGCTGAGCAATCGCCTGGCGGCGGGCACTCAGGTCACCGCGCTTCGCGAGCGTGATGAGGCGGTCAGCAAACTTGCGCAGTTCTTTCGCTTTTGCTTCCGTCGTCTCAATGCGGCCATATTTGAAGAAGGAAGTGAGGATGCTGCTAAACAGCGCTTTGCGAGCGCCGGAGTTGCGGCCTAACTTTCTGTAGCTCATTTATCTTCCTCTTTCCTTTAGATTTATTCGTTGATTTCTCTGAGAGCCAAACCGAGTTCCTCGAGCTTCTTCTTGACTTCCTCAAGAGACTTGCGCCCGAGGTTGCGGACCTTCATCATATCCTCTTCCGTCTT
>ONCF01000070.1 GCA_900316275.1 uncultured Veillonellaceae bacterium | reverse complement strand
GGCGCAGCTTCGGCAGCTTGTGGTTGATGCTGTCGGTCAGGCTTTTCGAAATCGTGGCGACCATGAGCACCGCGAGGATACCCATGGAGTAGTTGTAGGCCTGCCAGAGCGGCGTGCTGACCTCTGCCGGCAGCTTGATACCGAAGATTTCCGGTACGCTGGCGACCAGGATGAACAGTGATGAGAACAGGATGACCGGGATGCAGCTGACGAAGCCGTCGCGGATTGCTCTCAGGTACTTGTTGTTGGAGACTTTCTCAAAGAAAGGCTTCATTTTCTCAACAAGCGCTATCAATTTTTCCATGATACTTTTCCCTTCTTTTGCTTGTTTCGGAAGTTCCGGGCAGAGGGTTTGGCTCCTCAGTTCCTCTGCTTTTCTCTCTTTCTGTTATCAGTATACGAAAAAATCGTTTAGACGTGTTTTCACGTTCTGAAAAGATTTTCAGCCAGTTTCCATTAATTTCCGTAGACTTCAAGAACCGGCAGCTCTTTCCCCTCGAAATCGAACCAGGTCGTGTTGTCGACGACATTCACGTCCGTGGCGTGGTTGGACTCGAACTGGGCCCAGCCGGCGTCCGGGGCCTTGATCATCACGGGGTCCCAATAGATGTCGCCGATGCAGCCGTAGTCAGGGACGGCCCGGAGCGCCGCGAACAGCTCCTGCATGAAGGCTTTCTGGCCCTGCTTGCTCATGTCGTTGTAGGGGCCGTTATTCACGAGCTGGCCGGGCCAGCCGTCGGAGCGGTTCTTGTCCCAGGCATAGCCCGTCTCCATGATGATGGTCTGCTTGCCGTACTTTTTATGTAGGAAATCGCAGTACTCGGCCACTTTGTCCGCCTTGACTTTATGGAAGAACGGATAGTAGGACGCACCCATGATGTCGTAGTCGATGCCGTATTGCTGGCAATTGCCGAAGAAATAGTCGCCCTTGTCGATATGGCCGCCGTCCGCGATGTGCAGGATGATTTTCGTCTCGGGCGCGACCTCACGCACGGCACGGGCGCCCGCGTTCACGAGGCGCGCGTAGTGCTGCCAGCCGTCGGGCGTGTCCAGCTTGCCATAGGGATAGAGCATGCCGCCCTGCGTCTCGTTGCCAAGCGAGATGAACTCCGGCGTCATTTCGCTCTCCTTGAAGTTCTCCATAACGGCTTTCGTATACTCATACGTGAGCTGCTCGAGCTTCGCGATGGCGGCCTCGCCCGTGAGCCCCTTCAGTTGGTCGGCCCACGCGTGCGGCACGTTCTGGCGCTCGCCGTTCGTCCAGTAGTCGCTGTAGTGCAGCGAGAGCTCGATGGCCATGCCGCGCTCACGCGCCTCCTCCGCGATGCGCAGCGCGTCAAACTCCGTCACATAGTTCGGCGGGCAGTACCACGTACCGTCGCCGCGGCCCGGGCCCGGGTCGTTATAGATGCGCACGCGCGCGATGTTCACGCCGCGGTCCTTCGCGATGTCGAGCGCATCGGCCTGCGTGCCATCCGCACGGTAGAACTTCCCGCCCTTGCGCTCGATGTAGTGCAGCATGGAAAAGTCGCCGCCCTTGTAGAACGTCGTAATCGGCGCGGCCTGTGCCGCAGGGGCCGCAGCCGGCTCCGCCGCCAAGGCAGTGCCGCCTAGCAGAGTAATGGAAAGGAATCCTGTTAATAGGATTTTATGCCATGATTTCATATGTGCCTCACTTTCAAAAAAAGAGGTGCAGGGCAGATAATCTGTCGCTACACCTCCTGCATGGGAATGTATAAATGGGGATTGGGAAAATTATAGGGTTTAACTGTATGAATGAGAATTATGGGGATTTGTTAGGGGATTTCAGGGTTGCTGCCTTTACTCCGGCAGCTGGAGCTCGCCGCTCTCCGCCATGTCGCGGTACCAGTAAGCGCTCTTTTTCGGGTAACGCTTCTGCGTCTCGTAGTCGACGTAGAACAGACCGTAGCGCTTGTTGTAGCCGTTGCTCCAGGACAGCACGTCCATGAGGCTCCAGATGTAGTAGCCGCGGACGTTTACGCCCTCGTCGATGGCCTTGAGCAGGGCCTGCAGATGTTGCGTCACGTACTCGATACGCGGCGTGTCGTCGATTTCGCCGTCGACGAAGTCATCTTTGTAGCCCATGCCGTTTTCGGAAATATAGATTTCGCGCACCTCGGGATAATATTGCTGGATGCGTTTCAGCTGGCGGTACATACCCTCGGGATAGATAGGCCAATCCCAGTCCGTCGTCGGCACCTCGGGGTTCGAGACGCGCGCGCCGATGCCCTGCAGGCAGAACACGCTCGTGCCCTTCGCACCCGTGCTGTTGTTGACGACCTTGCTCTCGCCGTC
>ONCF01000002.1 GCA_900316275.1 uncultured Veillonellaceae bacterium | reverse complement strand
TAGCACCGCTATGCCTTCGAGCCATTTCCTAGCCCAGACGAAAAATCTACGTCAATCTGGACTAACTCAATTAATCAGCGTTTCCTTTATTTACGCGCAAAATTGAGCACAGCCGCGCGCATGCCCGATTTCTCGCAGACGCCCTGATGGCGCACGTCGAGGTGCGCAAGCGCGGCGAGACCAGCGGGCACCGGCTGGGGATTGTACTCGGCCAGCTTGTCGAGCAACTGGAACTCGTCGAGGCCCGAGGTCTCAGCGCCGAGTGCCGCGAGCACGCTGCCGTTGAATTTATACGGGCTGGCCGTCGAGGCGATGACCATGTGATGCGTGTCGCCCGTCGCCTGCTGGTAGCTGCGCGCTACGGCATAGGCCACGGCCGTATGGGTATCGCAGACATAGTGGTTGGCATCATACACATCTTTGATAGTGGCCTGCGTCTTGGCATCGTCGGCCCAGTCGGCCCAGAATGTCTGCTGGATTTTCCCGAGCAAGGCCTCGCCCACGTCGTAGCGTCCCGTGGCCGCGAGCTCACCCATCCAGCCTGCGACCTGCGCCGTGTCACCCGTCAGATGGTAGAGCAGGCGCTCGAGGTTCGAGGAGATGAGGATATCCATAGAGGGCGTAATCGTCTTGTAGAACGCACGGTTGCGGTCATAGACGCCCGTGCGCAGGAAGTCCGTGAGCACGTTGTTCGCATTCGAGGCACAGATGAGTTTGTGCACGGGCAGGCCCATCTCTTTCGCATAAAAACCCGCAAGAATGTCGCCAAAATTACCCGTGGGCACGGTGAAGTTAATCTCCTCGCCCGCCTTGATGGTCCCCGCCGTCACGAGGTCGGCGTAGGCGCTGAAATAGTAGACAATCTGCGGCACGAGGCGTCCCCAATTGATGGAGTTCGCCGAGGAGAGGCGCACCTGCGCCGCCTGCAGCTCGCCATTAAACGCCGCGTCGCTGAAGATTTCCTTGACACCGCTCTGCGCGTCGTCGAAATTGCCCCTGACCGCCGTGACATTCACGTTCTCCCCCGCCTGCGTGCACATCTGCAGGCGCTGGATGCGGCTCACGCCGCCGTCGGGGTAAAAGACCATGATTTTAATCTGCGGCACGTCGCAGAAGCCCGCAAGCGCCGCCTTGCCCGTGTCGCCTGACGTCGCGACGAGGATAAGCACCGTGTCCGTAACGCCTGTCTTCGTGAGCGCCGTCTGCATGAGCTGCGGCAGCAGCTGCAGCGCCATGTCCTTGAACGCGCTCGTAGGGCCGTGCCAGAGCTCGAGCACCGAGGCGTCTTTGAGCGTCACCACCGGTGCGCGTTTTGCCGTGTCGAATTTCCCACTGCCATAGGCACGCTCAACGCAGCCCATGAGCTCGTCCGCCGTGTAGTCCGTGAGGAACAGCCCCAGCACGCGCGCGGCACGCTTCTCGTAGGTGAGTGGCGCGAGCCCCGCGATAAAGTCCGCATCTACCTGCGGCAGCTGCTCTGGCACGAACAGGCCGCCGTCGGGCGCCAGCCCCTTGAGAATGGCCTCGGCCGAGCTGAGGCGGCTATCGTCACCGCGCGTGCTGAAATATTGCATGAATAAACCCCTCTCAATCTTCTAGTCGCTTTATTACCTGGGAAAACTATGCTAAAATGACAGTTGTGGCCGCGCCATGCGCCACCATCACACTCTCACAGGCACCAGCGTGCCTGCCACGGCTTACATACCGTTACAAGTGTTGTTTGACATTATACCATATATTTAGGCTTTTGTAACTCTGCGAGGTGTTTTATTTTGCTGAAAATTGCTATGGCCCAGATGGAGGTCATCCCCGGCCACCCGGATGAGAACACGGCCACCATCCTGCGCCTCATCGACGCGGCCAAAAAACAGGCCGCCGATATTGTCATCTTCCCGGAGATGGCCGTGCCGGGCTACCTGCTCGGCGACACGTGGGAGCAGTCCTCCTTTATCCGCGACTGCGAAAGCTACGGGCGCGATATCATCGCGGCCGCGCAGGGCATCACCGTCATGTTCGGCAACATCGCCGCCGACTGGAACAAGAAAAACAACGATGGCCGCGTGCGCAAGTACAATGCCTGCTTCATCGCACAGGACGGCGCGCTCGTACAGCCCGACGGCAGCCCGTACCCCTTCGTCATCAAAACGCTGCTGCCGAACTACCGCGAGTTCGACGACACACGGCATTTCTTCAGCCTGCAGAAACTCGCGCGCGAGCTCGGCACGACGCCCGCACAGCTGCTCGCGCCGCTCACGCTGACCATCAAAGGCCAGGACTACAGCGTGGGCTGCCTGCTCTGCGAGGACGGCTGGAGCGACGACTACGAGGTCTCGCCCGTCGACATCCTGCGCCAGAGCGGCCCTGTGGACTTCTACGTGAATATCTCGGCCTCGCCCTACACACTGGGCAAAAATAACAAGCGCAACCGCGTGTTTGGCCGCGAGGCGCGCGACGCCCACGTGCCACTCTTTTACGTGAACTGCATCGGCCTGCAGAACAACGGCAAGACCGTCTACACGTTCGATGGCTCGAGCACGGCCTATGATGCCGCAGGCCGCGTCGTCGTCTCCGCGCCGGAGTTTAAGGAGGACCTCGCCTTTGTCGAGCTCGACCAGATGGCCAGCCTGCCCGACGTCACGCCCCCTGAGGAGCCGGACATCGCGCACATCTACCGTGCGCTGCATTATGGCGTCGGCCATTTCCTCGCCAATATACACATGCAAAAAGTCGTCATCGGCATCTCGGGCGGCATCGACTCCGCCGTAGCCGCCGCGCTGTACAACAAGGTACTCGGCCCCGAGAACCTGCTGCTCGTCAACATGCCGAGCGTGTTCAACTCGGCCACGACGAAAGGCCTCTCGCAGCAGCTGGCGGAGAACCTCGGCTGCAACTACATGGTCGTGCCCATCCAGGAGTCCGTCGACCACACGCTCGACCAGCTCGAGCATACGCAGATGACGCTGCTGCGCGATGGTGGGACGCAGCACCTCGCCGTGAGCTCGTTCGTCGCCGAGAACATCCAGGCACGCGACCGCAGTGCGCGCGTGCTCGCGGGTGCGGCGGCGGCCTTTGGCGGCGGCTTCACCTGCAACGCGAACAAGGCGGAAACGACCGTCGGCTACTCGACGCTCTACGGCGACCAGTCCGGCTTCCTCGCGGCACTCGCCGACCTCTGGAAACATCAGGTCTACGCGCTCGCCCACTACCTGAACGACACCGTCTACGGACGCGAGGTCATCCCGCAGGGCATCATCGACATCGTGCCCTCCGCCGAGCTCTCCGCCGCGCAGAACGTCGACGAGGGCAAGGGCGACCCCATCAAGTACCCCTACCACGACTACTTGTTCCGCGCCTTTATCGAGCGCTGGCAAAAGGCCACGCCGGAAGACCTGCTCACCTGGTACCGCGAGGACACGGTCGAGCAGAACCTCGGCTGCGCGCCTGGCCTCGTGGCGCAGTACTTCCCCACGGCCGCCGACTTCATCGCCGACCTCGAGCGCTGGTGGAACCTCTTCACCGGCATGGCCATCGCCAAACGCATCCAGACCCCGCCCATCCTCGCCGTCAGCCGCCGCGCCTATGGCTTTGACCACCGCGAGGCCCAGAATGGCCCCTACTACACGCGCCACTACCGCGAGCTGAAAGCGCAGCTGCTGGCCCGGTAATGGACCCACGCAGATAAAATTGCTAACCATATAAACGCAAAAATTCCCTGTCAGGCCAAACGCCGCAGGGAATTTTTCGTGTTCAATATATTGCACCCCAAAATTATGGGGACAAACACTGCCAAAAGCCAATACCAGCATGGCGCAGTGCAGTCGGCATTTTATAGAAAATGCTGATTCGTTGCCTACACTTTATCCACCTGCACCTCATGGTAGCGCGTGATGTGCTGGCCGAGTGACTGGCAGATTTTCTGGATGTCGAGTGGTTTCGTGAGGTGGTCGTTCATACCGAACGCCTGCGATTTCTGCACATCCTCGGGGAACGCATTCGCCGACAGCGCGATGATAGGCACGAGCGGGGCATCGGCGCGCGGCAGGTTGCGGATGGCCTGCGCCGCGTGCAGCCCATCCATGACCGGCATGCGGATATCCATGAGGATGGCATCGTAGTGGTACGTTTCCGAGGCCTGGAACATGTGCACGCCCACCTTGCCGTCCGCCGCCGTATCGACCTGCAGGCCCTGCATCGAGAGCAGGGTCACGGCGATTTCCTGGTTCAGCGCGTTGTCCTCGCAGAGGAGGATATGCGCGCCCTGCAGCACCTGCGGCGCGGCGGTCACCTGCTCCTTGTGCTCCGTTTTGGGCAGCGGCACAATCTCCACCGGCAGGTCAACCGTGAACGCCGTGCCCTTGCCCAGCTCGCTCTCGCAGGCAATCGTACCGTGCAGCAGCGAGACGAGCCCCTTGACGATGGAGAGGCCGAGGCCCGTGCCGTTCTCCGTCACGCGCTCCTGCTCGAACGCGTTGTACATGCGCGGCAGGAAATCCTTCGACATGCCGATGCCGCAATCCTTGACGATGAAGCGCAGCGTGCAGTGCTGCTCGTCCGGCCGTTCCTTGATAAAGCCGAACAGATTCACACCCTTGCCCGCCGGCGTGAATTTCACGGCATTCGAGAGCAGGTTCATGAGGATTTTCGTCAGGCGCACCTGGTCCAGCTTGAACGCAGAAATCTCCCCGAAGCGCAGCTGCGTGTTGAAGAACACGCCTTTGGCCGCCGCATTCTCCTGAATCGTCGTGAGCAGTGACTCGAACATCGTCGACGGCTCCACGACCACAGGCTCCGGCTGGCGCTTGCCGTTCGAGAGACGCGAGATTTCCAGCGTGTCGTTGATGAGCTGCAGCAGAATTTTGCTCGCATTGGCGATTTTCTGCAAATACGCCTGCTTGACCTCAGCGTCCTGCGCCTGCGTCGCAAGCTCCGTAAAGCCCACGATGGCGTTCATGGGCGTGCGCATGTCGTGGCTCACATTCGAGAAAAACGCCTTGTCCGCCTGATTGTCCTGCTCCAGCAGGTTCAGGCTCTTTTTCAGCTGCTGGTTCAGCTCGAGGATGCGCTCGTGCTGCCGCCGCTCGTCCGTCACATCCTCGAACGTGCCCGCGAGGCCCACAATATTATGCTGGTTGTCGTAAATCGGACTTTTCGAGGCCACGATATCGCGCATCTCGCCGTGGCTCTGGCAGTGACCGAGCACGCGGTACGTCGGCCGCCCCGTCTCCAGCACCTGCAGTTCGTCGTTGCGGAACGGCGCGTCGTCGTCGTGCCAGCCCATATCGTCGTCCGTCTTGCCGATGATAACCGAGGTATCGGGGAAACCGTAATAGTCCAGAAACGCCTGGTTCGCACCGAGAAAGCGCCGCTGCTTGTCCTTCCAGAACACGGCGGGCCGTATCGCATTCAAAATGTCCAGTATCTGCGTATCCATCGCCGCCGCTGCGCGCTGATTCTTCTCCATCTGCTGCCGCTCCCTTGTGGTATCCGTATGCGCAATGTAGAGGTAAAGCTCCTCCGTCTCCTGCTTGATGGCCACGAGCGTACACTGCAGCCAGATATGCTGCAACTGCTCCTCCGCCCCCGGTTTCAGCACGCGGCAGAGCACATGCTGCTGCTGCCCCGGATGTGCCAGCGCCTCATGCACCGTCGTGCGTGCGCGTAACACGTCGTCCGGATGAATGACCCGCTCGAGCGGCTGCTCCCAAAAGCGCTGCACCTGTGCCGCCGCCACGCCGAACTCCCGGCACAGCCCCGACGACACGCCCAGCACCTCGAAATGCTCCTCCTGCCAGCGCCCATAAAGCAGCGACAAAGGCAGCTGCTCCACTGTCAGCTCACGCGTCTCCCCCTGCATGCCGCATACCTCCATCGTTACCCTGTCTGCCCAATTATTCATCTATCTGCATTTACTTCGCCACGCCGCGCCAAAATCCTGCTTGCTGGTAACGGCTGAAATAAATATTACGATACGGGAACTAACCAGATACGCCAAAGGCCCGCCCCACGTTGGCACACAGGACGAGCCCTCACATCATATAGCCAACAATTCAACCACCTACCATGCAATAACTGCCAACTCAGCGGCCGCGCTTGTTGGTCAGCGGTGGGGCGCTGCGGCGCCTCGACTTACGTGGACATCTCCTGCTCGTCAGTGCTGGCCACATCCTGCGCACCAACGCCGTACGTCTGCTGCAGATCGCTGATGACCTGCTGCAGCTGTGCGCAGAGGGCCTGCCGCTCGCTGTCGGTCTGGCAGTTCACGATGGCCTCTTTGACCTGGCTGTGCAGATGCCATTTCAACTCGTTGACGGCATCCTCGTCGGCCGTCGTCTCCTCCTCGTCGTCCTCCGGCTCGTCGTCCAGCAGGATACCCGTTGCAATCAGCGCCGCTGCGCCGCCCGCGGCCGCTAGCAAAAATTTCTCCAGACTCGTCATGTCAATCAAACTCCTATAGACCCGCGCCATCACTTCCCGACGGCGCTCCTTCCTGATGACATCTATAGGATAACGCAACCGCTGATCGCAAAGGTCAACTGGCAGGCAACCTGGCAAATTTTCTGCACGAAAAATCCCGCCGTATGTCTGCGCATACGGCGGGTCGATGTTTTATGCTGGTTATGCTTGAAATCCTTTTTGAACGTACTCGGATATTCAATCGTCAGCATTCAGGTCCTCCATCATCTCGTCAACGGTAGCAAACGGCCCGTGTATATCTGTATCATTTTCTGCTACCCGCAATGCCTGCCAGGTTTTTTCCGTTGGGCGGTCATAGGTCACCTTAAATGGCAGACCATTGTGTATTAGCGCCTGGCGTAAAAAAATATTAATCGCCGTCGTCATATCCAGCCCCAACGAACGGAACAGTTCCTGCGCTGCCTGTTTAACATTGGGGTCCATTCTGATGGTCATACTCGTAGTCATCACTACCATCTCCCTTCTGGCTTTATTATAGCATTTAACTGTCTGATGTCAATACAAGTAGGATACAGTAGGCAATATATCTGTGTCAGTCTGCACGCACACAAAAAATCGCCAGAGCTGCTCGCCCTGACGATTAAAACCATGTTTTTCGGCGTAATGCTTTACGTTACTGGCCTGCGCTCAGTCCTGCAGCTTATCGCGGTTCAGGTATTTATTCGTCTCTGCAACGATGACGCCGGAGAGGGCGATGAGCGCGATGAGATTTGGGATGGCCATGAGGCCGTTGACGATGTCCGCGAGCACCCAGATGGCCTCGAGCTTGAGGAACGCGCCGGAGGCGATGAGGCAGATGAAAATCACGCGGTACGGCGTGACGCCCCGCGTGCCGAACAGGTAGATGCAGGCGCGCTCGCCGTAGTAGTTCCAGCCGAGGATGGTCGTGAACGCGAACAGCACTAGCGAGATGGTGAGCAGGCTGCTGCCGACCGGGCCGTAGACACTCGCGAACGCGTTGCTCGTCATGGCCGCACCGGCGGCATCCCCCTGCCAGACGCCCGTGAGTACGAGCGCGAGACCGGTCATCGTGCAGATGATAATCGTGTCGATGAACGTGCCCGTCATGGAGATGAGTCCCTGCTCCGCCGGCCATTTCGTCTTGGCCGCAGCGGCGGCAATCGGCGCCGAGCCGAGGCCGGACTCGTTGGAGAACACGCCGCGCGCAATACCGTTCTGCATGGCCATCATGATCGTCGAACCGGCGAAACCGCCCACGGCCGCCGTGCCCGTGAAGGCACTCTCGATGATGAGGCTGATGGCTGCCGGGATATTCGCATAGTCCGTGACGAGCAGGCCTAAGCAGACGGCGACGTAGAGGAACGCCATGAACGGGATGACCTTGGAGGCGATTTTCGCGATGCTCTGCAGGCCGCCGAGCGTGATGGCGGGGATAAAGAAGGTCAGGATGCCGTCCGTCGCCGCCTTCGGGAAGCCGAAGGAAATCTCCATACTGTCGACGATGGCGTTGACCTGCGGGAACGTGCCGATGCCGAAGAACGCCACGCCGATGCAGGCGAAGGCGAAGAACGTCGCGAGCGGTTTCCACTGCTCGCCCATGCCATTGCGGATGTAGAACATCGGGCCGCCCGCAACCTCGCCCTTCTCATCGACGGAGCGGTATTTGACGGCCAGCAGGCCCTCGGCGTATTTCGTCGCCATGCCGAAAAACGCCGCGACCCACATCCAGAAAATGGCTCCCGGGCCGCCAACCTTGACGGCCGTGGCCACACCGACGATGTTGCCCGTGCCGACCGTCGCCGCCAGCGCCACGCAGAGCGCCTTGAAGCTGGAGACGTCACCGCTGCCGTCGTTTTTCGCCTGGAAAATCAGACGCAGCGCCATGGGCAGGCGGAAGACCTGCAGCAGCCGCAACCGGATGGTCAGGTAGATGCCCGTGCCGACGAGCAGCGTGATGAGCGGCGGCCCCCACATAAAAGAATCGATAGCGTTGAGGACAGGTATGAGTCCTTCCATGAATAAGTACCTCCTGTGTCCTATAAACAAAAACAGAAATATGATAAATACGAACGGTTATTATCATAACACAGAAAAAGATACTTGTCGCGCCAAACAGGCCGTTTTCTCATGTATACATGTAGAGACATGTAAGCCACGCAGGTACAGCAGATAAGTGAAGTCAACAAAGAGCCCGCGGCGCACCTCAGCACACAGCGGGCTTGAAAACCGGGAAACTCACAGCAAAGCGGCCGTGGCTTGCTCAGGCATCCGCGGGCTGTCGGCTGGCCGCCATTTTCGCGGCCATCTTGGCGCGGTAGCGCTCACGGGCCGCGAGCTTGTGCTGCATGGCCTGCGCAAAGGCGGCGGCATCGGCGAGGTCGGCCGCATCGGGATGGCTGGCCGCCCGCTCCCAACGTGCGAGACTCTCGGCGCCGCCATGCGGATCGTCAGGGCCGGCGTTGCGGCGTTTCTCCTTCAGCGCCTCGTTGATAGCGCCCTGGCAGCCGAACGTGCCGATAATCTCGCAGCCGTCCCCCAGCGCATACGCCGCGCGGGCAAAGGCCGTGACCGCATGCTCCGTGCCGCGCTCCGTGCCGTGCGTCTCAAAGAAGCAGACCTGCGCGTCGTGCACCTGCGCCAGATATTTCAGCGTCAGCGGGTCCGGGCCGCCGAGACGCAGCCAGTAGCCGATGCACACGACCTCGTAGCCGCTGAGGTCCTGCGGCGCATCCTGCACGCGGAACACGTCCGCCTCGCCGTGTGCCTCAGCGATGGCCTCGGCCACCTTGCGCGTGTTGCCCGTCACGGAGGAATAAATCACTGCCCACTTGCCCATATCATCGTTCCTTTCTGCTAAAGAAACACTGCTTTATTTGCCAGTATTTTCCTAAAAGAGAATTATTATCACTGTTGCATTGTACCATAAAACGCGCGTGAAAAAAAGCACATTTCTCACACTTGTTAGCATATCCGTCACGCTACGCCACGCAGCACATGACCTGAGGGCCAGCAAATTTATAGAAATCGGTACACCTTTTTTCTGTCAGCCTATAGCCAAAGCAGAGATAAATGATTATAATAAATAGGAACCATATGATAATTGGAGGCCAGATATACATGCTGAAAATTGCAATCTACGGCAAGGGCGGCATCGGCAAGTCGACGCTAACCAGCAACCTCGCAGCGGCGTTTGCCCACCTCGGGCAGCGCGTCATCCAGATTGGCTGCGACCCGAAGGCCGACTCGACCATCAACCTGCTCGGCGGTCAGCCGCTCCTGCCCGTCATGGAATATATGCGCAAATATGACCACGAGCCGCAGCAGCTCGAGGAAATCGCCAAAACCGGCTTCGGCGGCGTGCTCTGCATCGAGACGGGCGGCCCCACGCCGGGCCTCGGCTGTGCGGGGCGCGGCATCATCGCCACGTTTGGCCTGCTCGAGGATCTGCATCTCTTTGAGAAATTTAAACCGGACGTCGTGCTCTACGACGTGCTCGGCGACGTCGTCTGCGGTGGTTTTGCCGCGCCCATCCGCCAGGGCTACGCCGAGGACGTACTCATCGTGACCTCCGGCGAGAAAATGGCCCTCTACGCCGCCAACAACATCGCGATGGCTGTGGAGAACTTTGCTGACCGTGGCTATGCGCACCTGCGCGGTGTCATCCTGAACCGCCGCAATACGCCGAACGAGCACGCCAAAGTCGCCGCTTTTGCCCAGCAGCACTTCATCGACATCCTCGCCGACCTGCCGCGCAGCGACGAAATCAACATCTACGAGGAAAAAGGCCAGACCGTCATCGAGGGTGACCCGTCGCTGCCCATCAGCCAGAAATTCCTCACGCTGGCCCAGCGCCTGCTCGACCGTAATAAACGGCACTGACGCCACAGCTATCCAGCACAATGTTTGCGGCGTTCTTTACCACCTGACAGTCCACGACAGGCACCAACAACGTTTGCACGCAGCCGTGGCATGTTGCCCCACCGGCATTACCCCATAAGGAGACTCCCCTATCATGTCCGATAAACCGTTTTACATGACAGCCGCCGCACTGGCCGGGCACGGGCTCGACCCGCTGCCCGCGCCGTTCCAGCTCGACGCCCACCTCATCTGGAACTCCCCCGCCGCACTCGACTTCAACTCGCCGGGCGCGCAGGGCTTCGGCGTGAAGCGCGCTGGGCTCTCCATCCCCGGCTCCATCATGCTGCTCATCTCCCCCGGCTGCTGCGGACGCAACACGGCCGCCCTGCGCGGCCCGGGGCACTACGGCGAGCGCTTCGCCTTTTACGAGCTCAATGATAACGACATCGTGACCGGGCGGCATTTGCAGCGCATCCCCGAGGCCGTGGCCGCGTTCGTCGCGAGCCGCACGGAGCGCCCGAGCGTCATCATGCTCTGCCTGACCTGCGTCGACGCCCTGCTCGGCACCGATATGGAGCGCGTCTGTCGCCGCGCGGAGGAGCGCTGCGGCCTGCCCGTGCGTCCCTGCTACATGTACGCGCTCACCCGTGACGGCAGCCACCCACCCATGGTCGCCGTGCGCGAGTCTATCTATGGCCTGCTAGAGCCGCAAAAAAAGGACCCGACGGCCTGCAACCTGCTCGGCTACTTCACGCCGCTCGCCGCTGACTGCGAGCTCCCCACGCTGCTGCGCCAGTGGGGCCTCAAAACCGTGCGCCAGCTTGCGACCTGCGCGGACTACGCGGCCTATCAGGACATGGCCACGGCAAACTTCAACCTCGTGCTCGACAGCGAGGCGCGCGATGCCGCCACGCAAATGGCCGGGCGCCTGCACATCCCCTTTATCGAGTTGCGACGCACCTATCAGGCCGACCGCCTCGCCAACCAATACCGCGCGCTGGCCAAGGCTCTCGGCGTACACGCGTCCAACCATTTTCCCTTTGTCACTACCGTCATGCAGGACATCCGCGCCTTCTGCACGCAGCACAGCGACCTGCATTTCGCCATTGGCAGCCGCCTGAATGCGAACCCGTTTGACCTTGCACTCGCCCTCGTGCGCAGCGGCCTCACGGTCGAGGAAATCTTCGCCAACCCGCGCGCCGACGACGCCTATTATGTGCGCCAGCTCGGCCAGCTCAGCCCGGATACACGCATCTATACAAACCTCAGCCCCACCATGGTGCACTACGACGCGGCGGACTCCGGCGTCACTTTCGCCATCGGCGAGGACGCCTGCTGGTATCACCCCGACGTCCCCGGCATCGGCTGGCACGACGAGATACAGCCCTTCGGCTTCGCCGCCATCCGCGCCCTCTTCACCGCCATGCGCCAGCAGCTCACCCCCCGAGGAGCGCCCTGCCCAGCATCTCCTGCACGGTTGGCACTCGGCTTTGCAGCAAAAATAAGTTTTGGAAGGTAACACACATGAAAGGACTCCGCCTCTACCTCGCCCCCTTTGCCCCCGACGACAGCGGTGCGGCCGCCGTGCTCTACCCGCTCGGCGGCCTCGTCGTCATCTGTGACGCCGGTGGCTGCGCCGGTAACATCTGCGGCTTCGACGAGCCGCGCTGGGGCCTTGGTGACCACACCAGCGCCGTCTTCAGCGCCGGCCTGCGCGACATGGACGCCATCATGGGCCGCGACGACCGCCTGCTCGACAAAATGGCCCGCGCCTGTGCGGACATCGACGTGCCCTTCGCCGCCATCGTCGGCACCCCCGTCCCCGCCGTCATCGGCACCGACTATCAGGCCCTCGCCCGCCTCGGTCAAAAACGCCTCGGCCGCCCCGTCATCACCATTCCCACTACGGGCACTCACCTCTACGACGCCGGCATCAGCGCCGCCTACCTCGCGCTGCTCAAAACCTTCGCCGCGCCAGCAGCCAAAAGGGACGAGCGCATCCTCGGGGTCTGGGGAACGACACCGCTCGACCTCGCCGACCTGACTGGTGACGCACTGCGCACGGCGCTGCGGGAAGCATATCCTGACTACGACACCATCCGCCTCTACGGCCTCGACAGCGACCTCGCTGCCTACGAGCAGGCAGGCGACAACACACGGAACATCGCCTACAGCCCCGCCGGCCTGGCTGCGGTAAAATACCTACAGGAAAAATACGGCACGCCCTACGTATGCCGCTGTCCCCTCACTACCGCCGAGACAGCTATAATGGACACCGTCCCCCCCACGGCGCAAAACATCCTCATCGTCCACCAGCAATACGCCGCCAACGCCTGCCGCGACTACCTGCAAAGGAGTCATCCGCAGGCCAAAACCACCTGCGCCACCTGGTTTATGCAGGACACAGCACAAACGCAGCCGCAGGATATGCAGCTGCGCGAAGAGGATGACTTCATCGCCACCATACGCGAGCAGCACTATGACACCATCATCGGCGACCCGGCGCTACGGAGAGCGGTACCCGCAGATGTAGATATAACATTTATGGATATGCCACATTTTGCCGTAAGCGGAGAGACTTAACATAAGAGATTGTCGCCACAGGACACCCCCAGTCACCTAAAGGATAAGCGACCGCTAAGCGTCTGCTTAAGCTAACGCTGACAGTCCCCTCTGCGGATGGTGCCAAGGTTTTGCCACCGCGTCATGTAGTTGCCACTAACGTAGCGCCGACTGGTGAAATAGCACGAATGGAGCGTTGAAATTTTGCGTTAAGAAAGATTTTTTTGCCGACTAGCTTCCTCATAAAAGTATTTTCGTTCAAGCGAAGCGCGTTTAAATACTTTTCTAGGATTAATTCACGACAAAAAAATCTTTTAGCAAAATTTCTCAGCGTAATGACGCTATTTCGCCAGTCGGCGCGGACGGCAGCCACAAACCAAAAATGAAAGTGAGTTGAGCCACATCATGGCCCTTTATCATAGTAAAGTCTACGGCATCGTACAGGGTGTCGGTTTCCGGCCCTTTGTCGACCGGCTGGCCACGCGCCACCATATCTGCGGCAGCGTCTGCAACAAAGGCCCCTACGTCGAAATCTTCGCCCAGGGCAGCGACCAAGACTGCGCCGCCTTTTTCACCGGCCTCGAAGCCGAGGCGCCCGAGCGCGCCGCCATCCTCAAAGTCGACACCGAGCCCCTCGCGGCGCCTGAGACCTACACCACCTTTGCCATCATCGACAGCGCACGCGAAAAAGGCGACATCTTTGTCTCACCCGACATCGCCACCTGTGACCGCTGCCGCGCCGAGCTCTTTGACCCCGCGAACCGCCGCTACCTGCACCCCTTCATCAACTGCACCGCCTGCGGCCCGCGCCTCACCATCCTCGACGCCATGCCCTACGACCGCGAACGCACCAGCATGAAAGCCTTCCCCATGTGCGAGGAATGCGCCCACGAATACACCGACCCGGAGAGCCGCCGCTACGACGCCCAGCCCGTCTGCTGCAACGACTGCGGCCCCGAACTCTACATCATCGGTGACGAGGCCTGCCGCGGTGCCGACGCCCTCACGCGCGCCCGCCGTACCATCGCCAGCGGCGGCATCGTCGCCATCAAAGGCATCGGCGGCTTTCACCTCGCCTGCGATGCGCGCAACAGCAACGCCGTCGCCCGCCTGCGCCAGCTCAAACACCGCCCTGTCAAGCCCTTCGCCATCATGGCACGCGACATGGCTGCCGTGCAGCGCGAATGCGAGCTCGAGCCCGGTCAGGAAGCTATCCTCACCGGCCACCAGAAACCCATCATCCTGCTGCGCCGCAAACCAGCCCCAGATAAGGCAAACACGACAGAACACCAGGCGAGCAACGTGCAAGAAGCAATGCCTGTCGCCCCTGCGGACAACCCCACGGCTGAAACAGCACCTGTGGCCACCGCGCCGCAGATTACCTACCTCGTCGCGCCGGGCAACCCGAAAATCGGCGTCATGCTGCCCTACGCACCCGTGCAGATGCTGCTCTTCGACTACCCTGACGACGTGCAGGAGCACATGCCCGATGTGCTCGTCATGACCAGCGGCAATCCAGCCGGGGCACCTATCTGCCGTGACGATAAAGGCGCCACCGAGGCGCTGAGCGGCTTCTGCAACCTCCTGCTCTCCCACGACCGCGCCATCCGCATCCGCGCTGACGACACCGTCATGGACTACCTCGCGGGCGAACCCTACATGATACGCCGCAGCCGTGGCTACGCCCCGCTGCCCGTCATGCTCAAAAATGACTGGCACGGCGCCGTCCTCGGCATCGGCGGCGAGCTCAAAAACACGTTCTGCGTCGGACGCAACAGCCTGTTCTACCCCTCGCCCTACGTCGGCGACATGAGCGACCTGCGCACCGTCCTCGCGCTCAAAGAAACCGTCCACCGCCTCACCGAGCTCCTCGAAACCGAGCCCACGCTCATCGCCTGCGATATGCACCCGCGCTACAACACCACCGCCGTCGCAGAGGAGATGGGCCTCCCCCTGCTGCCCGTGCAGCACCACTACGCCCACATCCTCAGTTGCATGGCCGAAAACGACTACAGCCAGCCCGTCATCGGCGTCAGCTTTGACGGCACCGGCTACGGCACCGACGGCACCATCTGGGGCGGCGAAATCCTGCGCTGCGACTACGCCGGCTTCACCCGCCTCGGCAGCATAGCACCCTTCCTGCAGGCTGGCGGCGACAAAGCCTCCCGCGAAGGCTGGCGCGTCGCCATCGCCCTGCTCTACGCCCTCAGCGGCCACGACCAGGAGCGTCTCGCCGCGCTCAACGACCAGTTGCAGCTCTGCCCAGCCGACGCACTCGCGGCCCAGACATTCATGGCCGATAACCACATCAACACCATCACCAGCACCAGCGCCGGCCGCCTCTACGACGCCACCAGCGCCCTGCTCGGCATCCGCAAAGCCTCCACCTTCGAAGGCGAGGCCAGCATGTACCTCCAGTTCGCCGCCGACCGCTACGCCCGCACGCGTACCGCCGCCGAACACCTGCAGGCCATGCAGCGCCTCGCGGCTGACCTACCCTGCACTGACGCAGGCCCGACATCTGCCACCGCCTCGACCAGTGCAACAGCAACCCCTTGCCACCTGCCCACCGACCAGCTGTTCAGCCAGCTGTTGCGCGCGCGCCTACAGGGTACCGACACCGAGCAGCTCGCCTACACGTTCCACGCCGGCCTCGCTGCTATGATAGCTAATGCCTGCGTGCAGGCACGCGAGACCACCGGCCTCGAGACCGTCGCTCTCTCCGGCGGCGTCATGCAGAACACCCTGCTCATGCAGCTCGCCACGCAGGCCCTCACGGTCCATCACTTCACCGTCCTGCGCCACCACCTCATCCCGCCTAACGACGGAGGAATCTGTTTAGGACAGGCCACGCGTGCTATGTATTATCTGAACCATAAAGGAGAATAACCATGTGTGTAGGATTACCAGCAAAAGTTTTGAAGATTAAGGACGGCACGGCGCTTGTCGATGCCTCGGGGGCGCGTCGCGAAGTCTCGGCCGAGCTGCTCGCAGACGTCGACCCCGGCGACTACGTCATGGTACACGCCGGCCTCGCCATCGCGAAAATCACCAGCGACGACGCCAGCGAAGCCGCCGCGGTCATGAATAATCTGTAAAGGACTGAACCCACTGTGAACGCACAACTACAAAAAGCCCGCGACCTCGTCACGGGCTATCGCGGGCCCAAACTCCGCATCATGGAAGTCTGCGGCACGCATACGCACGAAATATTCCGCCTCGGCATCCGCTCCCTGCTGCCGGAAAACATCCAACTCATCTCCGGCCCTGGCTGCCCCGTCTGCGTAACCCCTACCGCCTACATCGACGAAGCCATCTGGCTCGCACTCGAGCGTGGTGTCACCATCTGCACCTTCGGTGACCTCGTGCGCGTCCCCGGCTCGCAGGAAAGCCTCGCCGACGCCCGCAGTCAGGGCGCCCATGTGCAGGTCGTCTACACGCCGCTTGACGCCGAGACCTACGCCGTAGAACATCCCGACGAGCAGGTCACCTTCCTCGCCGTCGGCTTCGAGACCACGACGCCTGGCGCCTGCCTCGCCGTCCGACGTGCTCAGGCCGCCGGCCTCAAGAACTTCTCCCTGCTCACGGCCAACAAGACCATGCCCGCCGCCTACCACGCCATGGCGGGCAGCTGTGACGCCTACCTCTATCCCGGCCACGTCTGCGCCATCGCTGGCACCAGCGTGCCCGAGAGCCTCGTCGCCGAGGGCATCTCCGGCGTCGTCACCGGCTTTACCGCCAGCGAAATCCTCACCGCCCTCGCCACGATTATCAAGAAGAGCGCCACGGGCCAGCCCTTCTTTGCCAACTGCTACCCGCGCGTCGTCAAGGCCGAAGGCAGCCCTGCCGCCCAGCAGCTCGTAAACAGCATGATGCAGCCCTGCGACACCGAATGGCGTGGCCTCGGCATCATCCCCGCCAGTGGCCTCGAACTTAGACCGGAGTTCGCCGCTTTTGATGCACGCGTAAAATTTGCCATACCAAAACAAAGCGGCCAGCAAAACCCGGCCTGCCGCTGCGGCGACATCCTGCGCGGTGCCTGCACGCCGCCCGACTGCCCGCTCTTTGGCAAAATCTGCACGCCCGAAACGCCGGTCGGCGCGTGCATGGTCTCCCACGAGGGCGCCTGCTCCGCCTGGTATCAATACGGCGCACAGCTTTAAGCGGCAATCCCCTTTCAGAAACTGCCGCTTAAGCTGGTTAAAGAATGACGGTGCAAAACTTTCTTGCGGGAAATGCGCGTAAACTTCCTGCATAGATTGATGACTGACGGCTCCTCAGGCCTCGCCGATAATGCGCACCTCCGGGTGCAGCTCCACGCCGTGCGACTCCTTGACCCGGCGCTGCACCTCGTGAATGAGTCCGAGCACATCGGCCGCCGTCGCGCCCCCCTTGTTCACGACAAAGCCCGCGTGCTTCGTCGAAACCTGCGCACCACCGACCGCGAGACCTTTGAGCCCCGTCTGGTCAATCAGCGTACCCGCATAGTAACCCGTTGGCCGCTTGAACGTCGAGCCCGCGCTCGGCATGTCAAGCGGCTGTTTGGTTTCCCGCCGCTCGGTAAAGTCGGCGATTTTCGCGTCAATGGCCTGCTGGTCGCCCGGCTGCAGCTGCAGCTCCACCTCGTAGATGGCCTCACCGTTCTCCTGAAAAAGGCTGTGCCGATAGCCCAGCGCCAGCTCATCGCGGCTGTAGCTGCGTGCCTCGCCCGTCAACGTCACCGTGCGCACGACGTCAGCTACGTTCTTCATTTCACCATCATAGGCACCGGCGTTCATAAAGAGCGCACCACCAATGCTGCCCGGGATGCCGCAGGCGAACTCCAGCCCCGTGAGACCGTGCGTCGCCGCCGCATCCGAGACATCCTTGAGCAACGCCCCCGCGCCCGCGACGAGACGGCTGCCCTCCACACGGATATCGGACATGGGCCCGTTGAACTTCACCACGGCGCCACGGATGCCCTTGTCACGCACGAGCACATTCGAGCCGTTGCCGAGGATGACAAGTGGCAACTCATACTGGTGAATGAGGCGCAGTACCTGCTGCAGCTCCGCCACCGAGGACGGAAAAATGAGAAAATCCGCCGGCCCGCCGATTTCAAACGTCGTATGCAGACGCATCGGCTCGTCGAGCAGGAACTGCTCCGGCTGCAAAAACTCCCGGCAAGCGGCAATAAAGGCTTCTCTCTCTGCTGTTTTCAAGGCTATATCTCCAATCAAAGATGTTATGTGTAAAATAATGACAGAAATATTATACTACATAGACGCAAATAAGCAACCAGTTATAAACTACAAAAAACACCCCAGTCGCCTACGGCGACAGCCCTACGGTGTATGGCAGGCTCTAAGCGCTGAAGCACCAAGAGCCTGCGCACCTCTGCGGAGGGGGCCAGGAATTTATGGTCACAAACTTTGACATTATCACTGCTCTATGTTAAGTTGATAACGAAACCGTGCTCGCCTTTGGTGCCTGCATGGGCAGCATCGACACCTGCATCAACATCCAGGCCGTCATCATCGAGCAAGCGGCGCGGCGCCTCATCATGAGCCGTATGCAGGCGTTTTGGAGCATCGGTGGCTTTACCGGTGCCGGTATCTCGGCCATCTGGATGAAGGTGCTCGGCCGCCATGCTCATCATGCGCTTTACGGGCGATGCACTCATCATGCGCCTCGGCCAACGCCGCGTCATCTACGGGGGCGCCGTGCTCGCCTTTATGGGCTTTCTGGCCATTATACTCGCGCCGCAACTGCCACTCCTCTACGCCGGTTTCTTCCTCGTGGGCGTCGGCTGTGCGAACGTCGTACCCGTCTTTTACTCCATGATGGGCCGGCAAAAGGTCATGCCCGTCAACGAGGCCGTACCCGCCGTAAGCACCATGGGCTACCTCGGCGTGCTCATGGGCCCGGCCTTCATCGGCTTCATCGTGCAGGCCACGAGCATCACCAGTGCCTTCGCCTTCCTCGCCAGCCTGCTCCTCGTCGAGCTCGTCCTCGCCTACGTTATCTTCCGCCAGCAGGCCTAAACGCCATATAATCTGACAAATATATGCGATAAAAAAGCTCCCTCTCTGAGGGAGCCTTTTGCTATGCCCTTACATCTGCGTAAACGCGATTTCGTTTGTGACCTCGGGCGGGACCTCGGCCTTGAAGCCCTTGATTTTGTGCTCCATGAAGCCCAGCGTTTTGAGCTTGGCCTTTTGGTTGGCCGTCCAGTGCGAGATGAGCTGCATATACTGCGGGTTCGAGGCCAGTACATCGCGGTAGGCCTGGGAGAACGTGCAATACTTGAACAGCAGCTCGCGCGAGATTTTGTTCAGGCGTGACATACCCGTGGACTCGTTGCGTACGAATATCTCGTACTCGGCGATGAAGACGTCGCGGTAGCTATTGCGGTAGCGTTTCAGCGTCTCCTTGACCTTTTCCTTCAGCGCGGCCGAAAGCTCGTGATTCTTTTTATAGAACTGCAGATAGTTGATGTACTCCGACGTGAGCGACGGGTCGCGGATGTCGGCGTAGTGGACGCCCTGAATGCGCTTGCACATCTCCCAGCGGAACTGCGCACAGAGGTGCAGCACCGTGTCCTCGAGCTCGGCCGAATGGAACACGGACAGCACGAAATGCGCGGGCGTCGTGCGGCGGCGGCCCTCGATGTCCTGCCACATCACGCCACGGCTGCCGAAGTTTGGCATGAGGATGATGTAGGGCAGCACCTCGACGTGGTACTCGAACGAGTTGATTTTCCACTGCTGATAGGAGGTCAGCGCCGGGCGGTAGAAGCAGCTGTAGTCGATAGAGCGCACCTTGTCCAGCGCCGCGCGCACATCCGCCGGCGAGGCAAAGCAGTTCTCGAGCGGCCGCACGACGGACTCGGCAAAGAACGCGGGCACGAAGGAGAACACGCTGCCGTAGGTCATCTTGTTCGCGCTGGCAATCATATTCGTGAGCTCGAAATGCACCATCGCTTTGCGGTCCGCGAGCAGGGCCTCCGCCTCCTGGTCCGTAATCTCATGCGTACGCTGGCGCTCCTTGACGCACTCCGACCAGTCCTGATCGAACTCGTTCTTCGACGGCGGTACCTCACCCGCGTAGATTTTGCGCAGCCAGCCGTAGGTCGTGAGCACACGTCCCTCAGGGTCATCTTCCCAGAGCAGGGCGTATTTGTACAGCGCCGCCGTGTTCTCCGTCCCCGCCAGATGCTCATCCACAAAGCCGAACAGGAAGAACATCTTGACCTCGGCCGGCAGCTCCGCCGTCTCGAGGCTGCGGAAAAAGGCCGCTTCGTAAATTTTGTAGAAATTATCGGCGATATCGCGACGCAAGCGACGCATCGTGTCCGACTTCTCCGTCTTGTTGGCAATCTGCGCAAAGCTCAAAATGTCGTTGCGGAATTTCTCCGCGATATCGCGTGAGATGCCGGAGAACGCCAAAATCGTGCTCATGGCGTTCTGAATGGACGGCAGCTCGCCCTCGCCCGTGCCCAGCGCCTCCTGACGCTTCGCCTCGTCCAGCTTCGCTTTCTGCGTATGGTACTCACGCACGAAATCGTCCGTCTGGGCCTGCGTCGTGTGGATGAAATCTGTCATGGCATCGAGCGCCGGCTGCAGCAGCTGCGCCATCTGCGCCGCCTGCAAAATCGTACCCACGCAAAAATTGATATCCGTCGGATAATAACCCTGACGCAGCTTTTCATCCTGCTCGTAGCTGGCCTGCCAGAAATCCACCTGCCAGCTCGAGAGCAGCTCCGGCCGCTCCGGCAGCTCCAGTGCCTCCACAGTTGCGTAGGTCTGCGGCGGCGTCATAAGCGCGGCACAAACATTGCGGTAGTCCGTATAGTTCGATTTCAGGTCGAGCACGAGACCGCGACCCTTTTCGTAGAGTGAGTCCAGCGCATCGATGAGGCCATTGACCAGTGCGACCGTGGCCGAGGCCATAACCGGCGCGATGGCCGGCGTCTCCTTGATGGCCGAGATGAGGTCCTCCTCGCTGTTGTAATCATACGCGAACAGCGTACCCGCCTCACTCGCCGTATAGGTATAGCGATATGTCTCCCCCGCCGGCGTGAACGCGCCGAGGATAGCACCGCTGTCGGCCTGCAGCGCGTAGTCCTCACCTGCCTGCAGCGAGAAACTGCCCTTTAAAAGCAGCTCCACGCTCTCGACGCTGTCGCCCTGCCGGTGCAGGACTTCGCCCTGTGCTACGTCAATCTTTCCCATGACTACTGATACCTCCAACATCTATGGTGAACGGCCGGGGCCGCGCGGGCGATTACCCTCACGCTGCGCTCTACCGTCAATGCACACGCACCACCCATAATTGTAGCAAGATTTGCCTGGCATTACAATAAAAAGTGACGCTGACCACACGAAAAAATCCCCGCCGCAGCTACGAGGATTTAACTTTAGGCCAAAGGTCACAAGACTGTCTGCTCTGTTTGTGCCGACGACGTGCGCAGACGCCGCAGACGCCGACTGTACTGCCAGCCACCGATGATAAAAAACAGCAGCATGATGCCCACATTGCGCGTGAGGTCGGGCGCATAGCCCGATAGCATAATGTCACGCAGCGCGTCGCCCGCATAGGTCATGGGCAGCAGCGCGCCGAACGCCGCCGCAAACGAGCTCATGTCGAAAGGCGGCCACGAGAGGCCGCTGTAGAGCAGGCCCGGCATGATGTAGAGCATAGGCGCCTGCCGCACGCTCGCGCCCGCCTGTTCATACGTGGCCTGCGCGAACTCGTATTTCGTCTGGAACTGCTCGAACGTCTGGCGCGAGACCGCTCCGCTCGTCACGAGATCGGCGTAGCGCTCGTAGTCCGCCTGCGCCAGTGCGAGGTTGGATCTGGCCTGCTCCTGCTCATGCTGTGCCACTATCGCTTAAACATGTTCAACAGACAGGCAAAGAAAAACTTACTCGCCGATAAATCCCTACGCTTTACTAAACTCAAAAAGACGGCAGCACGTGCTTGTGCCACCGTCTCGAAGAGAGCGCTCTAAAGTTATTTTTTCTGCCGCCGCAGCACCACGGCACTGCGCGCGGGGATATAGAGTTTCAGCCAGCCCTTGCCATCCTTGGCATAGAGCGGGTCGTAGTTCGTCGCGTGCACGACGCTGTCGTCGGCGAAGCCGTTGCCGCCGAACTGTTTCGCGTCGCTATTGAGTTCAACTTTATATTTACCCTCGGGCACGAGGAAGCCGTAGTCCGGGAATGAGCGCGTCGGCGAGAAGTTGAAGACGAAGACGAGCTCGCCGCGCGCATAGGCCAGCACCTGGTCGCCGTCGTCGTGCCAGATTTCCTGCACGGGGATGTTCTCGATGGCCGGCACGCTCTTGAGCACGCGCAACATGGCCTGGTCAAAGTCACCGAGCCATTGGTAGCAGAGCGTGTCGTCGTCGACGAGGTGCCACTGGCGGCGCGCGTATTTATAGCTCCAGCCGTTGCCCTCGCGCGGGAAGTCAATCCACTCCGGATGACCGAACTCATTACCCATGAAGTTCAGATAGCCGCCGTTCATCGTCGAGGCCGTGGCGAGACGCAGCATCTTGTGCAGCGCGATGCCGCGCGTGACGGGGCCGCTCATGTCGTTTTTGCGGAAATGCCAGTACATGTCGGCGTCAATGAGGCGGAAAATAATCGTCTTGTCGCCCACGAGTGCCTGGTCGTGGCTCTCACAGTAGGAAATCGTACGCTCGCCCTGTCGGCGGTTCGTGAGCTCCCAGTAAATGCCCGACGGATGCCAGTCCTCGTCCTTCTTTTCTTTAATCAGTTTAATCCAATAGTCGGGGATGTTCATGGCGAGGCGGTAGTCGAAGCCGTAGCCGCCCGCCGCAAACGGCGCCGCAAGGCCCGGCATGCCGCTCACGTCCTCGGCGATGGTGATAGCGTCGGGATTCACCTCGTGGATGAGCACGTTCGCGAGCGTCAGATAGCAGATGGCGTTGTCGTCCTGATGGCCGTTGAAATAATCGCCGTAACCGTTGAAATCCTCGCCCAGCCCGTGGCTGTAGTAGAGCATCGAGGTCACGCCGTCAAAGCGGAAGCCGTCGAAATGGTACTCCTCCAGCCAGTATTTGCAGTTCGAAAGCAGGAAGTGAATGACGTCATCCTTGCCGTAGTCGAAACAGAGGCTGTCCCAGGCCGGATGGTCGTGCCTATCGCCCGGATAGAAATACTGGTTCGGGTCGCCCGCGAGGTTGCCGAGGCCCTCGGCCTCGTTGCGCGCCGCGTGGCTGTGCACGAGGTCCATGATGACGGCGATACCCATGCTGTGCGCCGTGTCGACGAGGTCCTTGAGCTCCTCGGGCGTGCCGAAACGCGAGCTCGCGGCGAAGAACGAGCTCACATGATAGCCAAAGCTGCCGTAGTACGGGTGCTCCTGAATGGCCATGACCTGAATGGCGTTGTAGCCGTCGCGCTTCACGCGTGGCAGGACATTTTCCTTGAACTCACGATAGCTGCTGACCTTTTCCGCGTCACCCGCCATGCCGATGTGGCACTCGTAGATGAGCAGCGGGTCACGGTCGGGGTGGAAATGCCCCTGCTGCCAGACGTAGGGCTCCGCGGGGTCCCAGACCTGCGCGGAGAAAATCTTCGTCTGCTCATCCTGCACGACGCGCTGGCACCAGGCGGGAATGCGCTCGCCCTCGCCGCCCGACCATTTCACCTTCATCTTGTAGAGGTCGCCGTGATGGATAGCCTCCGCGGGCAATTTCAACTCCCAGTTGCCCGAGTCGCCCACCTTTTGGCAGCGGTAGCGCTGCTGCTCCTGCCAGCCGTTGAAGTCGCCGATGAGGAAAATATCCAGCGCATGCGGCGCGCGCTCGCGGAAAACCCAGCCGTCCGTCGTACGATGCAGGCCGAAATACTGGTGCCCGTTTGCGAAGTCGGCGAGGCTGCCGCTGCCCCCCGTCAGCTGGCTGATTTTCCACACGGCGTGGTCGTGGCGCCCACGGATGGCGTCCTCATACGGTGCCAGCCACTCATCGTCCGCTACCAGTCCGATATGTTCTGCTTTTCCCATGTTTCCAGTCCCCTTCCTGAAATACAGCTAAAGCTTACGCAGTTTTATACGTATATATTCGCCCTGACGTCGGTTTCTTCCTTTTATTTTGCGAAATTTAAGATAAACCTGCTAGACTGGAGTCTCCTAATGATGACAGTATAGCAGGGTGTGAAACATGGCACTGCGCAGCAACGCTGCATTGACGCAATTTCAGTTACTTTTACTGCGAGGAGGTGGGCAGCATGGCACAGGCACAACAGCGCTGGTATGTGGCGATTGACCTGAAATCTTTCTATGCCTCCGTGGAGTGCCACGAGCGCGGGCGCGACCCGCTGACCACACACCTCGTCGTGGCCGACCCCACGCGCACGGAGAAGACCATCTGCCTCGCCGTCTCACCCTCGCTCAAGGCCTACGGCATCCCCGGGCGGCCGCGCCTGTTCGAGGTCATGGAGCAGATGCGCATCGTGAACGGTGGGCGGCAGGCGGCGGCGCCCCACCATCGTTTCACGGGCGAGTCCGATGACGCGCCCACGCTCGCGGCCCATCCCGAGCTGCGCGCAGGCTACATCGTCGCGCCGCCGCACATGCACCTCTACATGGAGTACAGCAAGCGCATTTACGGCATTTACCTGCGCTACGTGGCCCCCGAGGACATCCACCCCTACTCCGTCGACGAGGTCTTTATCGACGTCACACCGTACCTGCAGACCTACCGCACGACGCCGCACGACCTCGCCCTGCGCATGGTGCGCGACGTGCTGCGCGAAACCGGCATCACAGCCACGGCCGGTATCGGCACGAACCTCTACCTCGCGAAAATCGCCATGGATATCGTGGCGAAGCATATGCCCGCGGACAAAGACGGCGTGCGCATCGCCGAGCTCGACGAGCACAGCTACCGGGAAAAGCTCTGGGCACACCGCCCCCTACGCGACTTCTGGCGCGTCGGCCCCGGCCTCGTGAAAAAACTTGCGCGCTACGGCATACATACGATGGGCGACATCGCGCGCTGCTCCGTCGGCCAGCCGGGCGATTTTTACAATGAGGATCTGCTCTACAAACTGTTCGGCGTCAACGCGGAGCTGCTCATCGACCACGCCTGGGGCTGGGAGCCCACGACCATGCGGGACATCAAGGCCTACCAGCCCATGAGCAGCAGCCTCTCCTCGGGGCAGGTGCTCATGGAGCCCTACAGCTCAGTCAAAGGGCGGCTCATCGTCCTGGAAATGGCCGACCGGCTCGCGCTCGACCTCGTACGCAAAGGCCTGCGCACGAGCCAGATTGTGCTCGACGTCGGCTACGATATCGACAATCTGCGCGACGCGGGCCGCGCCGCCCGCTACCATGGTCCCACGCACCGCGACCACTACGGACGCCTCGTGCCGCAGCCCGCACACGGCTCGCAAAGTTTCCCGGCCCCGACGGCCTCCAGCCGGGCCATCCTCACGGCCATGGGCGAGCTCTACGACCGCATCGTCGACCCGGAGCTGCTCATCCGCCGTTGCACGGTCACGGCCGCCCAGGTCATCACCGAACAGGCCTACGCTGAGGAGCAGGCCGGCCCGCAGGAAATGGATCTTTTCGCGCAGACGGATAGCGCCGCGCAGACAGCCGCCGCCAAGGAGGCCGCCCTGCAGCAGGCCGTGCTGCAGATGCAGAAAAAGTTCGGCAAAAACGCCCTCCTGCGCGGCATGAGCCTGCAGGAGGGCGCAACGACCATCGAGCGCAACCAGCAAATCGGTGGTCACAAGGCCTGAGCAGCGTACGGGATACTCGTCACATACTTGCAGAAATAAGCCTGCCGCAGCATCCCCCATATCAAGCACCGCACACAAGGAGGCCACGCCAACATGGCAGAACAACCAGTAAAGCCCGACGACTACAGCGACATCATTGACCTGCCGCACCACCGCTCCGCGCGGCACGCGCCTATGGAGCGCAGCAAGCGTGCGGCGCAGTTCGCCCCTTTCGCCGCGCTCAGCGGCTACGAGGAGGTCATCGCCGCCGCCATCAAACGTCACGAACAGCAAACCACGGGGGACACTGATTAAAGAAACACTGATAAAAAGATGAGCTGACGATTTCATCAGCGTTTCTTTATAGCATCAACATTTGCCCAAAAAACAGAACGCCCTATGACTGGATTCAACTGCCAGCCATAGGGCGTTCTGTCTATATCTATTTAGTTCTTGAGGTCCTCAATAGCCTGTGCTGCGCCCAATATACCGAGCATGGCACTCTCAAAGGTCAGGCCGCCCTGCAGGTAGACGTTGTACGGGGCCCGCATGGGACCGTCGGCGCTAAACTCGATGGACGCGCCCTGCACGAACGTACCGGCCGCCATGATGATTTTATCCTCGTAGCCTGGCATATCCCAGGGCTCCGGCGTAGCGTAGGAGTCGACGGGCGAATATTTCTGAATGCCCGCGCAGAACGCGCAGAGCTTCTCGCCCGTGCCGAGCTCGATGGCCTGGATGATGTCGCCGCGCTTCGTGCCCGGCAGTGGCAGCGTCTTGTAGCCGAGACGGCTGAACAGCCCCGCCGCAAACACGGCCCCCTTGATGGCCTGCGCCACGACGTGCGGTGCTAGAAAGAAGCCCTCGAACAGCAGGCGGTTGTTGCTGAGGCTCGCGCCGAGCTCGTCGCCCATGCCCGGTGCCGTGAGGCGGTACGACGCGAGCTCCACGAGTTTATCCTTGCCCACGATGTAGCCGCCCGTCGGCGCAATACCGCCGCCCGGATTTTTGATGAGCGAACCGGCCATAATGTCCGCGCCCACCTGCACAGGCTCCAGCGTATCGACGAACTCGCCGTAGCAGTTATCGACGAAGCAGATGCAGTCCGGCTTGATACGGTGCACCTCGGCCGTGATGGCACGGATATCCTCGATGGAGAGCGGATTACGCATGCTGTAGCCGCGCGAGCGCTGGATTTCCACCATCTTCGTCTTGTCGGTGATGACGTCCTTGATATGCGCGATATCGACCTGGCCATCAACCATGGGCAGCTCATTGTAGAGCACGCCAAACTCTTTCAGCGAGCCGGGGCTGGGTGCCGCGTAGCCGATAACGGTCTGCATCGTATCGTAGGGCGCACCGGTCAGCGACACGAGCTCGTCGCCGGGACGCAAAATGCCGAACAGCACCGTCGCCAGCGCATGCGTGCCCGAGACAAACTGCGTGCGCACGAGCGCGCGCTCCGCGCCGAACACTTTGGCGTACAGCTCCTCGAGCTTCGTGCGGCCGATGTCGTCATAGGCATAGCCCGTGCTCTGGTTAAAATGCGCCGCCGCCACCTTGCACTCGCGCATGGCGTCGAGCACCTTGAGCGTATTGGCCTCGGCAATGGCATCAATCTCGGCGAACTGCGGCTGGCACTCCGCCAGCACCTCTTTTTTCAGGTCCAGCAATTTCTGGGAAAATGGCAAAATCAGGAACTCCTCTCAAAATATATGTGCTATCGGGGACCGCCCACCTGGGCAGCTGGCCCCCTGCCGGGCGCTGTCTCAGGCCCGGTTTATGATATTGGAAATATGCTTGAGCGTAATGGACAGCGTACCGTCCTCGTTATTGTTGAACTCGACATATTCCGTGTTATCGAAATAGTCCGTGGGAATCGTGAGCTCGATGCCCGTGTCGGTCTTGAGCTTGTGCTTGCAAACCTTTTTCAGCGTGGCCTCGCGGTCGACCTGCACAGGCGCGGTAAAGCCGGCGTCCGTCACGGCCTCCTGGAAGTCAGCCTGCATGGCCGGACTGCCCTGAAAAATCTCCTTGCCCGCCGCCTGCAGGTCGATGGTGTCCTCCTGCTCCAGACGCTCGGCTACGTAGCTCTTGGCAGCCGTCGCTGCGGCCACCTCGTCCTGCCCGTAGGCCTCGGCAACTTTCTGCGCCGTCTTTTGCAGCTTTTTCACGGCCTCCTGCGGTGACGGCGTGAGGCTGCACTCGAGCAGGATCTCCGGCAGCACGTAGATGGCGTTGCCGTCGATGGTGTATTTTTTCGCGCTCACGCTGATGGCCTGCGTCTCCGGATTGATAAAGGCAAACTCGTCCATGCGCTGCGTGAGGTTCGGCATGATGGCGTAGTGGTTGATAATCTCGTTGCGGAAGCCGCCGCCCTCCAGCTGCTGCACCTGATGCGTGTAGCCCATGTGGCTGTTGCTCTTGAACACGACGAGCTGCGGCACGTCGTCGATGCGCACATCGGCCACGATAACGTCGGCCGAGGCCATTTCCTCGGCATGCGTGAACGCCTGCTCCAGCGTCTTGCCGATTTCCTTGGAGAACGCGATAAAGGAGAGCTCCCCCGCCGTATATTTCTGCAAGTGCTGCTGGAACACGCTGTCCTCGTAGAACTGGCCCGGCTTCGCGCTCTGGCTGCCCCAGCTTTTCTCGATATGCTTGAGCAGGAACGTCTGGATGCTGTCCTCGAGCGCGAGCTCCTCGTCGGAGTACACTGTGAGTCCCGAATTGAAATCCAGGATATGCAGCACGGCGTGGTTGATTACGATGGTCATGTATAATGCACCTCATCCTTTTCGGCAACGGCCCGCGCGCGGATTTCCTGCAGGCGCGGCACCAGTTTTTCGTGCAGGTTCTTCTCCAGTTCCTGCAACGTATGCGCGTCAAAATCATACGTCACGTCGGGGATGCGCCAGATGCGCGCCTCGGCAAAGAATTCGTCGCGGAAGATGTTGTAGTAGGCCGTAAAACTGCTCGCAAGCGCGAAATCCACGTAATCGATGATGATATAGGAGCCATTGGTGATTTTCACGGGCTCGGTGGGCCGGATATAGAGCTCAAAGCCCTCGAGCTCCGCAGGCAGCTGTGTCGCGACCTCCCACTCCATAATCTGTTTGTCGCGCACAATGCTGCTCAGTGTCGCGGGATTGAACGTCGCCATGTCGGCGAGCGTCTGGTCCAGTTCCTTGCGCAGCTGCGCCTCGAACACCGCGAGTTTCGGTGTGATGTACTCTATGCGGCAGAACGTGATGAGGCCATAGCTCACGCGCAGTTTGTACTCGTGCGTCTCCTCATGGAAATAGGCCACGACCTGCTGGTGTCGCTCCTCGCAGGTATAGGTAAAGAGGTCATACATATCACCTGTGATGTGCACCTCGCGGTCCAGCACAAAGCCGTGGCACGTCGCGGGCAGTTCCTGCGGATACGTCCAGTCCTGTGTCTCCGCCTGCACCTGCGCAATGGTCTCATCCTTCATGCGTCCCGCCCCCTTTGTCAGTCACAACTTTGTATTTTACAACAAAAACGGCCCGCCTGACAAGCCTGATACCTGTGAGACGGGCAATTTACTATGTATGCTACTATTTACAGCGCCTGCACACGCACATACCAGCTAGCTGCGCGCCAGGATGGCCACGGTCGCGAGGATGCAGATGGCGCCGAGTATCTCTGCGGGGCCGAAGCTCGCGCCGAGCAGCAGCACGGAGAGCACGATGGCCGTCAGCGGCTCCACGGAGGCCAGCACGCCGGTCTCGGCGGGCGGGATGTATTTCGTGCTGCCGAGGTAGAACCAGAACGCCAGCACGGTGCCGAAAACGATGATGTAAAGGAACACGGCCAGCGAGAGGGCCGTCCACGTGCCTGTCGCCTGCCAGGGCTGTCCCCAGGGCACGAGGCAGAGGCCGCCGATGAGCATGCCCCAGCCCGTGATAAGCGTCGCGCGGTAGGCGCGAATGAGCCGCTTCGGTGACATGGTGTAGACAGCGCCCGTGATGCCAGAAACAATGCCCCAGAACAGCGCGATGGCCGGCAGCGCGAGCGTGCCCGGCTCGCCATGCGTCACGAGCAGAAACGTGCCAAGGATGGCGAGCGCCACACAGCCCGCCTGCACGCCGCTCGGCAGCTGGCGCGTACGCACGGTCGTGTACAGCACCATGAACGCTGGCATGAGGTACTGCAGCACCGTGGCCGCCGCCGCGTTGCCGTACTGGATGCAGGCAAAATAGGAGTACTGCACAGCGAGCATGCCCGGCAGGGCAAAGATGAGCAGTTCCCGCGCATTGCGGCCCTCGCGCCACACAGAGAAGATGTCACCATGATGCTGCACGGCGTCGATGAGCAGCAGGATGATGCCCGCCGTGACCATGCGCGTCGCCACGAGCCAGGCCGTACCGAAACCGCAGTTCTGCAGCAGATACTGTCCCGCCACGCCCGAACCGCCCCAGAACGCGCCGCCCGTGATGGCCAGGACGATGCCCTTTTGCCGCGTTGTCAGCATAACATTCACACCTTTCCCGTGCCACGCAATTGTGATTTATGTCTCAGATTATAGCAATAACCATAAATTTTATCAATGTTGCTTTAAATATTGCTACTTTTCATACACCGAAATTCGTGTCATAATAGAGCTAAACAAGGATTGGCTTCTAAGAAACATAAAACGTGGCTATACCTACTATATGAAAGGAATTATATATGGATCCGACAATTTTTAGTAACTTCATCGTGGCCGTAGGTGCCGTGGTGCCGATTTTCATCCTCATCACCATCGGCCTCATTATCAAGAAACTGCAGCTGCTCACGCCAAGCGAACTCAGCCATGTGAACCGCATGGTGTTCCGCGTGTTTTTCGCCATCATGATGTTCTACAACATCTACCATGCGGACTTCACCGTGCCCATCCGCCCCTCGCTGCTCGCGTTCGCCGGTCTCGGCGTCATCGCGATGTGCGTGCTCTTCACGGGCATCATCATGCTCATCGAGCCGTCGAACAAGCGGCGCGGCGCCATGTCACAGGCCGTGTGGCGCAGTAACTTCGTGCTGCTCGGCATCCCTGTGGTCGCAAACATCTTCGGCGACGAGAATGTCGTGATTCCGACCGTGCTCATCTCCGTCGTCATCCCCGTCTACAACGTGCTCGCGGTCTTCGTACTCGAGACGTTCCGCGGCGGCTCGTTCGCGCTCTGGCCCATCCTGCGCGGCGTGCTCACAAACCCGATGATCGATGGCCTCATCGTGGGCTTTATTTTTAAAGTGCTCGGCGTCACGCTGCCCGCGCCGGTCGTGAAACCACTGGCACAGATTGCGGCCGCCACCTCCCCCATCGCGCTGATTATCCTCGGTGCCTCGTTCACGGTCAACGCGCTCGTGGCGGAGAAAAAACAGCTCATTTTCTGCATCGTGAGCCGCCTCGTGCTCGTGCCGGGCATCATGCTGCCGCTCGCCGCGCTCTGCGGTTTCCGCGGCATCGAGTTCGTCTCGCTTATCGCCGTGTTCGCGACGCCCTGCGCCGTAGCCAGCTACGCCATGGCTCAGCAGATGGGCAGCGACGGCCCGCTCGCCGGCAACTGCGTCATCCTCACCTCGGCGCTCTCCTGCTTCACCATCTTTGCCTGGATTTTTGCCTCGAAAATGGTGGGCATGTTCTAAAACTGAGTATACACTCCATAGCGACGCGCGGGCGTCGCTTTTCTTTTGCTTATCTGGACGATTTACATTATAATGTGAGGTAGTGACCAAGCAAGAAAGAACTGATAACTATGGCTACAAACAGCAACACACATTCAGGCGCTGACAACGCATTTTTGCTGGGGCATAACCAGCTGATTGAGGAAAACAGCCGCCTCTCGTATAAGAGCAAGCGGCGCATGCAGAAATCGAAGGCTGCGAACACGCTCAAGGCCTATGGCTGCGACTGGGCGGACTTCGTGGACTGGTGCGCGGCACATGACGAACAGGCGCTGCCGACGACGCCCGAGACTATTGTGAACTACATCAACGACCTCGCGGACGACGCGAAGGCCAACACGGTGGCACGCCGCATCACGGCCATCTCGGAGAACCATCTCGCTGCCGGCTACGACCGCGAGCGCAATCCGGCCAAGGCGACCATGGTGCGCGCGGCCATGGCCGCCATCCGCCGCGAAAAAGGCACGTTCCAGCGCGGCAAGTCGCCCATCCTCATGGAGACGCTCTACCTGCTCGCGGACTGCTTTGGCGAGGACATCGTCTCCTTGCGCGACCGTGCGCTTATCTTCCTCGGTTTTGCGGGGGCATTCCGCCGCTCGGAGCTCGTGCACATCCAGGTCGAGGACCTCACGCTGACGCCGCAGGGACTCATGATTTTCGTGCCGCAGTCCAAGGGCGACCAGCTCGGCAAGGGCGCGACCATCGCCATCCCCTACGCGCCTGAGGCGGAAATCTGCGCCGTGCGCGCCGTAGAGGCCTGGCTACGCGCGAGTGGCCTGCACGCGGGACCGCTGTTCCGGGGCTTCAAACGCAATCAGGAGCTGCGCGACCATGAGCTCACGGACAAGGCCGTGGCGCTCATCGTCAAGAAATATGCGGGCATGGCCGGCCTCGACCCCGCGAACTTTGCCGGGCACAGCCTGCGGCGCGGTTTCGCCACAAGTGCGGCGCAGCACGATGTCGACGCGCTCTCCATCATGCGCCAGACGCGCCACAAGTCAGAAAAGATGGTACACCGCTACATCGAGCAGGGCAACCTGTTCAAAGAAAACCCGCTCAACAAAATGTACCATCCGCACGGCTGAACAGACGCTATGTGCACGCAGGCCAGTCCATACGCCATTTAAGGCCATCACGTCAAAAATCCCTAGACCACCCAAACACCAAAAAGGCGGTGCCCCACACGAGGCACCGCCTTTACAGTTTTACTTCTATCATATTACATCGCCAGGATAGCCTGACGGATTTTTTCTGTGCGTTCCTGTCGCGTGCGCAGGCGATACATGCGAAACTCCACGGCAAACGACTCCGGCAGCATCTCCGGATAGGCCAGCGTGAGGTCCGGCATCTGGAGCATATCCTCCATGATGGCCAGGTCGAACATAATCTGCACCTTCTGCGCCGGCTCGTCCTGCCGCTCCTGCGCCATAGCCGCCCGGCAGGCGCACAGGGCCGACAGCGTAAACGAGTCGTGCGCCGCCCGGCTGCGTTCCTCCAGCTCCGCGAGCGTCGCCTCAATCATCTGCGTGATTTCATCGTTAAAGAGCGCCAATTCCTCCTGGCGCGCGTCCTGCATCTGCTGATTCATGATTCACCTTCCCTTCCACATACGATTTTCGCTCATATTCGGTAACACGATTATAGCACTTATGGCAGGGCTTGCAAACACATGCAGACAAAAAATTTTACAATTTGCTAACGCAGGTCAGTCATGCTCAGAAACGCTCCTCAAAGGCCTGGGCCAGCTGCGTGAGCTGCTCGCGGGCCCGCAGTTCGCGCAGCCAACGCTCCGGTATGGCCTCACGGCCGTAGAGCATAGCGGCGAGGCTGCCCGTCACGCCGCCCAGACTGTTCGTGTTGTTGCCGAGGCTGACGGTCCGGATGACCGCCTGCTCGTAGTCCGTGGTATTGAGCAGCACCCAGAGCGTGGCCTCGAGCACGTGCACGACATAGCCGTCGCTGCTGATTTCCTCTGCGGGCAGCTGACGCAGGGCCGCAATATTTTCCAGGCGGAGAAACGCCTTGCGCGCGTCCACACCATGATCCGGCTGCAGACCATAGTAGTCGCGGGCCGTGGCAAGCGCGAGCTCCAGCGCCCGCTCCAGCGGCGTGCCATGGCAAAGCTCCACCCCCAGCAGCACGTAGACGCCGCAGGCGATGCAGCTGATGGCGTGCGCATTCGTGAGGCTGGCCATATCCCGGATGACCTGCATATCCTCCGGCTCGAGGTCATTGCCGTGCCGCGCGTAGAGATAAAGGATAGCCGGATCCATGCGGGTGAGCGCTGCACAGCCATTATCCGCCGTGCCCTGCCCGCCGCAGGCCAGTGGCGGTACCCCCTCCTGAAATTTTTTGATGGCGTGGCGGCTGCTGTGTCCAATCTCGAACGCCTCGCCGTCCGGCGTGTATTTACCGTGGTCCACACAGGCGCTGAACTCCTGCATAATCTGCGCATAGTCCGCGTAGCCGGTCTGTAGCATGCTGCTCATGCAGGCCAGCGGCAGGCTCGTCACGTCCGACCAGCTGCCCTGCGGCACCGGATAGGCGCCAAAGCCCAACATATCCTTGACCGGATGCTGCTGCAGCCGCTGACGCTCCCCATAGGCCACCGGCACGCCCAACGCGTCGCCCACGGCATGCCCCAAAACCATCGTCTCCGCTAATTTTGCTTCCATTTCCCCACAAATCCCTTACACTGCCAGCCGCCGCGCAAACCTCTGCGGCGGCCCCTGTCTCGTATCGCAATCTAATCTGTTTTTATAATTTCGACACAGTTGCGTAATATCCTTTTTTTCGTGCGCAAATGGCAAAAGTATTTCCCATTTTTTGCTAATAAGCAGACAAAGGCCCCTGCATCTGCTACAATAAAAGCAAGAACATAAGGGAGCACTGATTAAATCGTTAAATCAGCATTTCCTTAAAAGGAGCACCTGCCTATGGAAACCCTCTGCCTCGAACCAGCCTATCAGGAGGCGCCGCCAGCCACGGCACAGTATCTGGCCTACGCGGTCAACGATATCTACGAAAGCTCGCTGCTGCTCACGACGCCCGAGGCGGCCGGCAGCATTATTTTCCCAGACCGCCCCCTGCAGTTCCGCTACCGCCGCGTTAGTGACGACGCGCTGACGCCGTGGCTGCAGACAGGTACCGAGCTCGCACCGGAGCGCGGCTTCATGCTCGATTTGCAGCGCTCCTGCATGCTACTGCTGCGCCGCCGCGAATACGGCCTGAACCAGCGCCTCATCCTCCTGGGCCTGTTCCTCGAGGACGCGGCGGACTACGTAGCGACAGAGCGCGGGCACCAGCTGGGGGCGCTCATCAAGAGCTACAACTCCCCCGCGTTCCGCGCACGTTTTGACGAGGCCATGCGCGCCATCCAGTTCGAGCCCGCGGCCTATCTGGGCCTGCTCTGGGGCTTGCTCGGCAAACTCGCGAGCCAGCACCTGCTCACGGACGCGCAGGCCGAGACGGACTACCGCGAACTCATCCGCCAGGTCTTCAGCCTCGACGCGCTGCAGGAGGCAAAGCGCACCGAACGCACCTATACCGAATGCCACGCCGCCTTTGCCCAGGCCGCCCAGCGCTGGCCGCTGCTCCTCGAAAATCATCTCGTCTATACCTTCTTTGCGCGCTTCTATCCCTGCTCGCTGGACGGCGGCATCGTACACAACTACTGGACGTTCGTGAGCATCTACAAGCTCACAGAGCTGGCGCTCATGACGCTGGCCGTCGTGCGCCGCGACCAGCTGCACCTGCACGAGACCTACGCCCTGCTGAGCCACGTCGAGCGCCTGCAGCTGCAGCCGGCCTTCCGCAAGACCGTGGAGCGTTTTATCCAGCCGAAGGAAGACGCCTCCCTGGAATTGTTCAACGCCCTATACGATTTGTCCTGACAAGCAATGTCAGCTGGTGTTGCCAGCCGGGCAAACGCCATTATCCTACTACAATTTTTAAACCCGAAATTATCGGACCCCCGGGGGTCCACTAAAAAAGCAGCCGCACAGGCTGCTTTTCGTTTACGCACTTTGAAGTTTTAATCCGTACTGTCTCAGCGCCGCATAACGGCCTTGTGGCTCACATTGATGCGGCCTTTGTCATCGATTTCCACAACCTTGACCTCGAGCTGGTCACCCACGGCCACGACGTCCTCCACGCGCTCCACGCGGTGGTTGGAGAGCTGCGAAATGTGGCAGAGGCCCTCTTTATTCGGCAGTATTTTCACGAAGGCACCGAACTTCATGAGGCGCGTGACGACGCCTGTGTAGACCTGGCCGACCTCGACGTCGCGCACGATGTCCTCGATCATCTGCTTGGCCTTGGCCATGCCCGCCGCATCCGTCGAGGCGATGTAGATGCTGCCTTCCTCCTCGATGTCGATTTCGCAGCCCGTGGCGTCGATGATGCCCTTGATGACCTTGCCGCCCGTGCCGATGACCTCGCGGATCTTGTCGACCTCGATGTGCATGGTCTCGATGCGCGGCGCATACGGGCTGAGCTCTGGATTAGGCTTAGCAATGCACTCTAGCATCTTGCCGAGGATAAAGGCCCGGCCACGCTTGGCCTGCGCGAGCGCGGCCGCGAGGATATCGCGCGTGATGCCGCCGATTTTGATATCCATCTGGATGGCCGTGACGCCGCGTTCCGTGCCTGCGACCTTGAAGTCCATATCGCCGAGCGCATCCTCCATGCCCTGGATATCCGTGAGGATGGTGTAGTCGTCACCGTCCTTCACGAGACCCATGGCGATACCGGAGACCGGGCGCTTGATAGGCACGCCGGCCTGCATGAGCGACAGCGTACTGCCGCAGACGGAGGCCTGTGAGCTCGAGCCGTTCGACTCCAGCACCTCCGAGACAAGGCGGATAGTATACGGGAACTCGTCCGTCGTTGGGATGACCGGCAGCAGCGCGCGCTCCGCCAGCGCACCGTGGCCGATTTCGCGACGGCCGGGGCTGCGCATGGGCTTTGCCTCGCCCACGCAGTAGCCGGGGAAATTGTAGTGATGGATGTAGTGCTTCTTCGTCTCGGGGCCGAGGCCGTCGATAATCTGCTCGTCGGAGAGCGGACCGAGCGTCGTGACCGTGAGCACCTGCGTCTGCCCACGCGTGAACAGGCCCGAGCCATGCGCGCGCGGCAGCAGGCCGACCTCGCAGCTGATGGGCCGCACCTCATCCAGTGCACGTCCGTCCGGACGGATTTTCTCGTGCGTAATCATGTGGCGTACGATTTCCTTTTCGATATCGTGCAGCGCAATCTCAATCTCCGCCGTACTCTCGGGATACTCCGCGAGGAAATGCTCCATGACCTCGGCCTTGACGGCCGCGATATGCGCATCGCGGTCCAGCTTGTCCGGATTACGCGTCGCCGCGTCGAGCTTGTCCTTGGCGAAATCGCGGATGGCGTCGCGCAGTTCCGCCGGCACGAGGAACAGGCGCGGCTCTGCCTTCTCCTTGCCGCAGGCTGCCTGTATCTGCTGCTGGAACTCCACGAGCTTTTTGATTTGCTGATGACCGAACAGGATGGCGTCGAGCACGACCTCCTCCGGCAGCTCGTTGGCACCGGCCTCCACCATCATCACGGCATCGTGCGAGCCCGCGACCGTGAGGTTCAGCGTGGACTGCGCGCGCTGCTCCTCCGTCGGGTTGATTACGAATTCCTCGCCAATGCGCCCGACGCGCACGCCCGCAATCGGCCCCATGAACGGGATATCGGAGACCGTGAGCGCCGCCGAGGCGCCGAGCATGCCGAGTAGCTCTGGCGCATTGTCCGGCTCCACAGAGAGCACCGTGGCCACAATCTGCACGTCGTTGCGGTAACCTTTCGGGAACAATGGGCGGATAGGCCGGTCGATGAGCCGCGCGCAGAGGATAGCGTCACTCGACGGACGCCCCTCGCGTTTGATGAAACCGCCGGGGATTTTGCCCGCCGCATACATCTTTTCCTCATAATCAACGGTGAGCGGGAAGAAATCCACACCCTCGCGCGGCTCTTTCGAGGCCGTGGCCGTCACGAGCACCACAGTGTCACCATAGCGCACCAGTACGGCGCCGTTGGCCTGTTTGGCCATTTTGCCCTGTTCGATGACCAGTTTGCGGCCACCCAGCTCCATTTCAAACGTCTGCATTGCTTTGCCTCCATCTGCTCTCTCTTTATTCATACCTTACATGTTTCTCTATTCCACGTGATTAGGAAAAATCCTGTTAAAAGCCGCGAAAAACCTGTACAAAATTCCGCATAAAACAGAAAAGGCTGCCCACCAGGCCCGAGAGCCCGGCAGGCAGCCCCTGCGTCAGCAAAAATCGGATTAACGCTCCACCGTGGAACGGATGCCCAGCTTGCCGATAATCGCGCGATAACGCTCGATGTCAGTCTTGTAGAGATAGCTGAGCAGACGGCGGCGATGACCGACCATCTTCAGCAGGCCGCGACGGGAATGATGATCCTTCTTGTGCTGCTTGAGATGCTCGGTGAGGTAGTCGATACGCGCGGACAGCACCGCAATCTGCACCTCGGCAGAGCCCGTATCGCCCTCATGCACGGCGTACTTTTTGATGATTTCCTGTTTTGCTTCCTGAGTCAGCATGTTACTGATTCCTCCTGTAAAATAAATGTTTCACCAACAGCTAAGCCAGCGTCGGAGTACTTCGCTGTCTGAGCTGTGGTCGCTCGTTCCACGTCTCCGTGAAACCTCTAGCATTATAACATACCCGCCCCACACCTGCAAGCAAAATCAGGCGCGAAGCGGGTATAAATGTCATCTAACTGTCGAAATCGTTCCTGCCGCATTACTCCGTGCGGAAACGGCCCACATTTTCCTTGAGCGCATCGGAATAGTTTGAGAGCTCGCTGCTCGAGGCGGCACACTCCTCGGAGACGGCGGAGTTATCCGTGACGACGGAAAGGATATTCTGCGAGAGCTTGTCGACCCGGGCCAGCTTGTCCATTTGCGCGTGCGACTGCGCCTGCAGATTGTCGATGACCTCACGGACCTTGGTGGTCGCGCCGGTGATGCTGCCCATGGAGGCCTCGGCGCTGTCGACGACCTGAATGCCACTCTCGATGGCGGCGAGAGCCTTGCCGATGAGCGCGCCGATTTCCTGCGTGTTCTTAGCCGACTCGTCCGAGAGCTTGCGCACCTCGTCGGCGACCACGGCAAAACCGCGTCCCGCCTCGCCTGCACGTGCCGCCTCGATAGAGGCGTTCAGCGCCAGCAGCGAGGTCTGGCCCGTGATGGCCTCCAGCGTGCCGAGGATGCCGCGGATTTCCTCCGAAGCCTTGCTGATGTCTTGCATGGCGGCCACGACGCGGTGCACCTCGGCCTGGCTCGCGGCCACACTCTCCCGCGTATGTTTAGCCGACTCCTTGGCCTCGGCCACGAAGCTGTCTACCTTTTCGTTCTGCTCGATGACGCTGTTGATATGCTCCTGCAAGTCCTGCACGCTCTCGTTCTGCGAGACCGCGCCCTCGGCGAGACTCTGCGAAACCTTCGAGACCTCACCGGCGCTCACAGCCACCTCGTCCGCCATGCGGCCGATGGACTGCATGGCCTCGCACATCGTCGCGCGGATATGCTGCAAGTTCTCCTGAATGGGCTGGAAATCGCCCACATAGTGTGCGTCCGATACGGTAACCAGGTCGCCGCCCGCCATGACGGAGAGATTTTTGTCGATGTCCTGCACGTAGCTCTGGAGCGACTTGCTCATCTGTCGCAGCAGGTCGTACACCGCACCGATTTCGTCCGCCCGGCTGTAGTCAAAGCGCTGCGAAAGGTTGCCGCGCACCATGCTCTGCACACTCTCCTCCAGGGCCGCCAGCGGCTCGACGACACGGTCGAGGAACGTCTGGTAGATACCGCGCCGCAGCACCAGCAGCACGACGGCCACGAAGCCGATGAGCAGGATATAGAGAATGACAGCCATGATGTCAACCATGAACTGCGCCGCATCGACCATCGTATTCGTCTTGGCGAAATACGTCTCGCTGGCCTCCAGCAGCGGCGCCGCATTCTTATCCTGCTTGTACTGTTCAATGGCCGGCTTCACGGTCTTTTGCCAGTACTGCTCGCAGGCATCGCGCTCACTCGGGAAACTGCCGAGGTGCATACGCCCGCCGATGGACGTGAGCTTGCCCTCCACGGCCGCGACCGTTTTGCTCTCATCCGCACCCGCCAGCACCTGCTTCACCACGCGCTGACTGCCGCCGCGCACGATACCCGCGTCGTTGACCACGCCCGTATAGCTCGTAAAGAGATACAGGCTCCCCATAACCACGACGACCACGGCGACCACAAGCGCCGATACTTTCTTCAGTCTCTCTTTAAACAGCTGGGCAATCGTCTCTGAGCTGTTCATAACACATCAGTCCCCTTCCCTCAAGTGCCTGCTATAATCTCCGTATTTCCCCAATACTCTTATCCTTGTTTATATTCGCCAAAACACGCCTGTTTCCTGCCTGCACGTGCGCGTTTTTTACCGTTTTTGCCTGTGTTCCGGCGCACGTTGCTTTTGCCGCCGCAACTTGCTTAAATAGCGGTAACGCGGTGCGAGTGTCCTCTATGCCAGGCCTCAGCACCGCTATTTCAGGAGGTAGATATTTATGCAGTTATCCCGCAGAGGACGTCTCTGTATGATTATTTTCCTTGGTATCATGTCAGCCATGGCGCCGCTCTCGACCGACATGTACCTGCCCTCGCTGCCCGTTGTGCAGTCTGACCTCGGCATCAGCGCCTCACTCACGCAGATGACGCTCACGATGACCATGCTGGGCATGGCGCTGGGGCAGATTTTCTCCGGCCCGATCAGCGACATGCGCGGACGCAAGGTGCCGCTGCTCACCGGCATGCTCGTCTTCACACTCGCCTCGGCCGGCTGCGCCTATGTCACGCATATTGCCCTCTTCCTCGCCCTGCGCTTTATTCAGGGCTTCGCTGGTGCGTGTGGCATCGTCATCTCACGCGCTATCGCGCGTGACGTCTGCGAGGGGCCGGAGCTTACACGCTTCTATGCCATCCTCATGATGGTCAACGGCCTCGCCCCCATCATCGCGCCCGAGCACCAGCGCGAGCTGCACCCACAGGTCAGGGTGGATTGATAGCCATCTAATCAGTTAAAGCACCAAAAGTTTTTATATTCAAAAAATCGCCTATCCCCAGTCAGGACAGGCGATTTTTCGTCTGCAATTTATAAAGTGAGCTGCTCACCCATAAGTTTATACAGCTGCATGACCTGTGCGATATGCGCGCGCTCGTCCGCCGTCAGCGTGTGCGAACGCACCTTGCCATTCGCGGCCTGATAGTACTGGATGCTCACACTCTCCGCCTGGGCGGCCTGCTTGAGCATCGAGAGCATCGGCTCCGTCGCCGTCATGACGTAGTGCTCGGAGAGACCCGTGGCATCGGAAGCCGTGATGTCGTGCCTATTCTGCTTGTTGAGCGCAAAATCGTAGCTCTGCCCGTCACAGTTCACCGCGAGGTGGTCGCCGTGAATCCACGCGATATTTGTGCCGTCGTCGATGGTGTAGTGGTAGTAGATGTCCATCTTCACATTCAGGCCGTTGCCGTCGTAGCAGGTGTAGGGGCGCAGGTAGACGCCGGGCGCGGGCATCTCGCGGCTCGGGAAACCGTAGTACGTGACGCCGTTGACGATTTTGCTGCCCAGCTGCTGTTTCAGCGCGTCAACCTGCTGGGCGAGCTCCTCCTCGCGGGCCCGTTTCGCCGCCCGCTCGGCCTCACGCCGCTGGGCCTCGGCCAGTTCCTCGGGCGTTGGCCCTTTCTCAACCGGCTGCGTCTCGACTGGTGCAGGCGGCTGGCGCTGCGAGAGCACATAGTACGCCGTGCCGCCCGCCCCGAGCATCACTGCGTAGATAAAGAGCGCCACGCCTACGACCTTACGCATGCGCTATCACTCCTTAGAGGCCGGCTTCTTTGCGCAATGCGTCGGCCTTGTCCGTGTGCTCCCAGGGCAGGTCGACGTCCGTGCGGCCGAAATGGCCGTAGGCCGCCGTCTGGCGGTAGATAGGACGGCGCAGGTCGAGCATCTTGATGATGCCGGCCGGACGCAGGTCGAAATGCTTCTGCACGAGCGACTCAATCGTCGCCTCGTCCACCTTGTTCGTGCCGAACGTATCGACCATGACGGACACGGGGTGCGCGACGCCAATGGCATAGGCCAGCTGGATTTCGCAACGGTCGGCGAGACCAGCGGCCACGATGTTCTTCGCCACATAGCGCGCCGCATAGGCCGCGCTGCGGTCCACCTTCGTGGGGTCCTTGCCCGAGAAGGCACCGCCGCCATGGCGGGCCCAGCCGCCGTACGTATCGACAATGATTTTGCGCCCGGTGAGGCCAGAGTCGCCCTGCGGGCCGCCCACGACGAACTTGCCCGTCGGGTTGACGAAGATTTTCGTCGCATCGCTCAAGAGCTCAGCCGGCACAACCGGTTTGATGACCTGCTCGATGAGGTCTTTGCGAATCTGCTCGAGCGTAACATCCGGGTCATGCTGCGTCGAAATGACGATGGCATCGACTGCTACTGCCTTGCCATCCTCGTAGGCCACGGTGACCTGCGTCTTGCCGTCCGGGCGCAGATATTTCAGCGTGCCATTCTTGCGCACCTCGGCGAGGCGGCGGGACAGCTTGTGTGCCAACGCGATGGAAAGCGGCATGTACTCCGGTGTCTCGTTCGTCGCATAGCCGAACATCATGCCCTGGTCGCCCGCGCCGATAGCGTCCTCGGCCTCCATCTCACCCTCGCGCGCCTCGAGCGCCTCGTTGACGCCCTGAGCGATATCCGGCGACTGCTCGTCCAGCGAGACGAGGATGCCCACCGTGTCGGCATCAAAGCCGTAATCGCTGCGCGTGTAGCCAATCTCACGGATGGTCTGGCGGATAATCTTCGGTATATCCACATAGCAGCTCGTGGAGATCTCGCCCACGACATGCACCTGCCCCGTCGTCACGAGCGTCTCGCAGGCCACGCGGCCCTGCGGATCCTGCGCGAGAATGGCATCGAGAATGGCATCGGAAATCTGGTCAGCCAGCTTGTCCGGATGACCCTCCGTCACCGACTCCGAGGTGAACAGCATACGTTTCTTGCTCATTTAGTCATACCTCCTTGACTATACGGGACATTACTGCATGCATCTACGCCGTCTGCATGTCCCTAACTCCAGCAGGAAACTTCGCCACGCAAACTAAAAATCCCTGCCTATAAGGGCAGGGATTAAATCTCGTTTCCTCCCTTCATCTTATAGGTCTTTGCCTAAAGGAATTGGCACCGTTTTGCATACGCAAGGGTTGCCGCAGTTTCATCGGGCCATTCCCTCCACTGCTCTGGATGAAGTCTCCTGTTCAGTTGTACTGTCTACACGATAGCATACGCTCGCGCGCCTGTCAAGCAAAATTTATGAATGGCGTTCATTTACGCATTTTCCAGATAAAATCAATCCTATCCTTACTTCGTTTGCCCAGCCAGCTGCTGATACAGCTTCATCAGCTCAGCCACGCATTCGCTCTCTGGCAGCTTAACGTCAAAGCCATAAGCACGCATGACAGCACGGTCGTTGGCGCGATGGGCTTCCAGCAAATCAGCATATAGGTACATGTGCTCACCATACATATCGGCAAGAGTACTATCCGGATACTTTGCACGCGCATCAAGAATATTTCGGGCCGTGCGTTCAATCTCAGCATATTGCTCTGCTGTAGGCTGCGGCCAGGGATAGTTATTATAGACGATATCCTTGGCGTAGCGATAGTCGCTCTTGAGCCTTCCTGCCACCAGCCGCATCCATGCCATATGAACGTTACTTTCGAGCACGCCAAAATGGTAAAGTTGCGCATGCGGAATCACGAACAACAAATCACTGGCAATAACATCTGGTTGTAGGAAACCCATAGGAATGTATCTTCGATTCTCCGATGAGGTTTTGGGGACCGCGATATAAGGTACATCCGGCTGGGCAATCTGACAGAAAACTGTCGGCGTAGCCGCAAATTTCCGTGTTGCAGCCGCCACACTTTTCGCCCGGAAGTCACGCACAGCCTCGACACGCTTCAGCACCGTAGGACACTGCATAATTTCAGCTGGATTTGCGCCAACCAACCATAGGCAGTATCGAGCCTTGTTATTGATAAATTCGTATGACCCAATGTAAGGATGTATCCATTTACCTGCCAGCGGCTCTTGCTTTACCAAAGCAGATTTCTCCTCCGGTGTAAGCTTGAAACCGCCACCGTCGCGTGGCATACTACCGAAAAACATTGGTGGAATTCCAGCCACCAAGGGTGACGTTCGGCTCTCCACAAAGAAGTCAGGGGCGGCCATTAAATACGAGTTGATATGTTTGACATGCTGTGACTGTGAACCATTAAAGAGCCTCTTTTCAGCATTGTCTTTGGCAGCACAAAAGCCGATAATAACACAATGGACAGCCGCTTTGTTTGCAGATTCGTTAGTCCAGACAAACGTCTTGTAGGCAAAATTTATGACCAGTCCTTGCTGCACCAAATTCTTCCAAAGAGTCGTTGCTTGCTGCCCCTGCGTAATGGAGTTAGTTGATACGAAAGCGCAGCGTATTGCGGTACCATGAATAAACTCCATGGCTTTTTTGTACCAGCAGGACACATAGTCCAACTCGCCAGCTTTCGCACTTTTATCGCCCGCAAAAATTTCCTTTACATCCGCCTTTTGCTCTTTGGACATCATCATGCCGCCTACGAACGGCGGATTACCCAAAATCTTAACCGAATCATCGGGCTTGAGTACCTCACGCCAGTCCATACGCAAAGCGTTACCTTCGTGGATATTGGCATTCGTCGAAAGCGGCAGGAAATCCATTTCCTTGTGCACAATGCCCTCAGTTTCTTGGAACATCTGGCTCTCGGCTATCCACATGGCTGTTTTCGCGACGCTCACGGCAAAGTCGTTGATCTCGATGCCATAGAACTGCTGGATGCTAACCTGGATAAAGCTGTGCTCGTCATCCTCAAAGCCCAACACACCGGTGCCGGCCTTGTCCATGACGGTCTCGCGCAGGATGTCGTTCTCCAGCCGACGCAGGCTCAGATAGCTTTCCGTGAGGAAGTTGCCGCTGCCGCACGCCGGGTCAAAATACTTGCCACTGGCCAGTTCACGTTGCAGCTCTTTCAGCTTGGCTACGCGTGTCTTGACGGTTTTTATAGCCATGGCCTCACGGAATTTTTTCTTGTACTCATCCAAAAACAGTGGGTCAATGACCTTGTGGATGTTCTCTATACTCGTGTAGTGCATGCCGCCCCGGCGACGTGTCTCCGGGTTGAGCGTGCTCTCAAAGATAGCGATATCAGTTCTTTTCCATCTGCCCAGAAAAGAGCATCTCTAAGAGACACAGGATGGAGAATTTCCTTCTCTTTCTTAG
>ONCF01000099.1 GCA_900316275.1 uncultured Veillonellaceae bacterium | reverse complement strand
TCGGGATGTGGCACAGTTTGGTAGCGCGCCTCGTTCGGGACGAGGAGGCCGCAGGTTCAAGTCCTGTCATCCCGACCATGTTGTGAGCTTTAGGAGCTTGTGCAGATTACTTCTGCGCAGGCTCTTTTTGTTTGCTGTAGTGGGGAGACGGAGGGGCTGTCTTATGTATACTTGATATTTTGCAGCGCTATGTCTTTTCACAACGTATTGTCTTGTGCTATACTTGTAATGTTGTAATTTTATGGCGTGATTACACGCAATTATCATTAGTCAGGAGTGACCAACGTGCAGATTTTTCGCACCAAGAGCATCAGTGACTACCTTGCGGATGCTTCGCAGACACATTTCAAAAAGGCACTGAGCGCCATGGACGTGGTGTTCCTCGGCGTGGGTATCATCGTGGGCACGGGTATCTTCGTGATGCCGGGCGTGGCGGCCGCGCAGTATGCGGGCCCCGCGCTCATGTTGTCGTTTATCCTCGCGAGCGTGGCCTGCGGCTTCGTGAGCCTGCTGTACTCGGAGCTCGCCTCGACCCTGCCCGTGGCGGGCAGTTCGTACGCCTATGCCTATGCCTCGCTCGGCGAGGTCATGGCCTGGCTCGTCGGCTGGAACCTCGTGCTGGAGTACACGGTCGGTGCCTCGGCCGTGGCCGGCGGCTGGTCGGCCTACGTGACGGGCGTGCTGAAGTCGGCGGGCGTGATGCTGCCCGAGGCACTAACGAAGGTGCCGGCGGACGGCGGCATCGTGAACCTGCCGGCCGTGCTCATCACGCTGTTCCTCATGCTGCTGCTCATCCGCGGCGTGCGCGAGAGCACCATGGTGAACCGCGTGCTCGTTGTGGTGAAGCTGTCGGCGATTTTCCTGTTCCTGTTCCTTGCGGCACCGCACGTGGATGTGACGAACTTCGAGCCGTTCATGCCGTTTGGCTGGGCCGGTGTCTCGGCGGGCGCAGCCGTCATCATCTTCGGTTATCTCGGTTTCGATGCCATTTCGACGGCGGCGGAGGAGACGAAAAAGCCGGAGCGCGACATGCCTATCGGCATCATCGGTTCGCTGCTCATCTGCACGGTGCTCTACATCGCCGTGACGGCCGTCATGACGGGCAATGTGCCCTATACGCAGCTCGACAATGCGGAGCCTGTGGCCTTTACGCTGCGCGAGCTCGGCTACCGCTTTGGCTCGGCCGTCGTGGGCACGGGTGCCATCGCGGGCCTGACGACTGTTTTGTTAAATATGATGTACGCGCAGACGCGTGCGTTCTTCGCCATGAGCCGCGACGGCCTCATCCCGCAGAGTGTCTGCGCGCTCTCGACGCGCTTTGCGACGCCGTACCGCGTGACCATCGCTGTCGGCTTTGTCGTAGCGTTTTGCTCCGGCTTTACGCCGATTAACGTGCTGGCCGAGATGTGCTCCGTAGGTACGCTGTTCGCCTTTATCGTGGCCTCCATCGGCGCGGCCGTCATGCGCCGCCGCTACCCCGATGCGCACCGCCCGTTCCTGTGTCCGGCCATCAACGTCATCGCCGTGCTCTCCGTACTGAGCTGCGGTTACATCATGTACAATTTGTCCTCGATGACCTGGGTGCGTTTCTGGGTGTGGAGCGCGCTCGGCCTCGCCATTTACTTCCTCTATGGCTACAAGCACAGCCGTGAAAACACGGGTGCGAAGCTCAAAGTAGGGGAATAAGTGCGCAGCAACTGGTTCGCGTAGCGTAAAATGCTGATACTCTAGCCGGTTCTCCGTTCCAGGGGAGCCGGCTTTTGGTATGCACGTAAAAACCGCAAAAATTTTTTATTTTTTATGTCATTGTTTTTATTTATGGTGGCAGGGCGGTTGTTATCAGCGTGAAATGTAAGCATTTACATAATTTCTTACCTGACAGCTGGCAAAAATGTAGATTTTTTTAGATTGTGCCGCAGTAAATCAAGCAGTTGTTGACAAAATATTTATGATAAAATAAATTTCATAAATAATACAGCAATTGTGCGCACTGTAAGCGGTATTTACAAGCGTTTTTGCGCGGTGTATAATGTGAATTGTATCTGCTGGGAGGGTTTTCAAACCTTCCTTGATGCTGTATTTTCCAGCGCGGCGACTGCTGAAACGGCGCGCTGGCGGTGCAGCCTGCGCAGGGCAATACCTGCGCGTTTCTATCTTTATGCAAATCCTTGGTAAACACAAGAGGGGAGCAAACGAGTAATGAGCAAACAGATGAAGACCATGGACGGCAACACCGCTGCCGCCTATGTATCCTATGCGTTCACGGACGTGGCTGCCATCTATCCTATCACGCCGTCTTCGCCGATGGCTGAGCACGTAGATGAGTTTGCCGCGCACGGCAAAAAGAACCTGTTCGGCCAGCAGGTGCGCGTCATCGAGATGGAGTCCGAGGGCGGTGCCGCTGGTGCCGTACACGGCTCGCTGCAGGCCGGTGCGCTCACGACGACCTACACGGCGTCGCAGGGCTTCCTGCTGATGATTCCGAACCTGTACAAGGTCGCGGGCGAGCTGCTGCCGGGCGTGTTCCACGTCTCCGCGCGCGCACTGGCCGCCTCGAGCCTGAATATTTTCGGCGACCATCAGGACGTCATGGCCGCGCGTCAGACGGGCTGCGCGATGCTGGCTGAGGCCAGCGTGCAGGAGGTCATGGACCTCGCGGCCGTCGCGCACCTCGTGGCCATCAAGGGCCGTGTGCCGTTCATCAACTTCTTCGACGGTTTCCGCACGTCACATGAAATTCAGAAAATCGAACTCATCGACTACGATGACCTCGGCAAACTGCTCGACTGGGATGCGGTCAAGGCGTTCCGCCGCCGCGCGCTGAACCCGGACCATCCGGTCATCCGCGGCACGGCGCAGAACCCGGATATCTATTTCCAGGAGCGCGAGGCCGTCAATAAATACTACGACGCCATCCCACAGCTCGTCGAGGACGCGATGGCAGAGCTGGCCAAGGTCACGGGCCGCGAGCATCATCTGTTCGACTACTACGGCGCGGCGGACGCGGAGCGTGTCGTCATCGCCATGGGCTCCGTCTGCCAGACGGCGCAGGAGGTCGTGGACTACCTGAACGCGCAGGGCGAGAAGGTTGGCCTGCTGAACGTGCATCTCTATCGTCCGTTCTCCGTCGAGCATTTCCTCAAACAGCTGCCGGCCACGGTGCAGAAAGTGGCCGTGCTCGACCGCACGAAGGAGCCGGGCGCGCAGGGCGAGCCGCTCTATCTCGATGTGCGCGCAGCGTTCTACGGTTCGGACCGCAAACCGGTCATCGTCGGCGGCCGCTATGGCCTCGGCGGCAAGGACACGACGCCGGACCAGATTTTCGCCGTGTACGACGAGCTGAAAAAGGACGCGCCGCTGAACGGTTTTACCATCGGCATCGAGGACGACCTCACGGGTACGAGCCTTGCGCCGACGCACAGTGACGTCGACCTCACGGCAGCGGGCACGACGGCCTGCAAGTTCTGGGGCATGGGCTCCGACGGCACGGTCGGCGCGAACAAGAGCGCCATCAAGATTATCGGCGACAAGACGGATATGTACGCACAGGCTTATTTCGCCTATGACTCCAAGAAGTCGGGCGGTATCACGATGAGCCATCTGCGCTTCGGCAAGACGCCGATTACGAGCCCGTACCTCATCAACAAGGCGGACTTCATCAGCTGCTCGCAGCAGTCGTATGTGAATAACTACGATCTGCTGGCCGGCCTGAAGGCAGGCGGCACGTTCCTGCTGAACACGGTCTGGAGCGACGCGGAGCTCGGCGAGAACCTGCCCGCAGGCATGAAGCGCTATATTGCAAAAAATAACATCAAGTTCTACACGGTCAACGCCGTGAAAATTGCGCAGGAGCTGGGCCTCGGCGGCCGCTTCAACATGGTCATGCAGTCCGCGTTCTTCAAGCTCACGGGCATCATCCCCATCGACGACGCGGTGAAGTACCTGAAAGAGGCCATTGTCACGAGCTACGGTCGCAAGGGCCAGAAGGTCGTCGACATGAACTACGGCGCGGTGGACCAGGGCGTCAATGCGCTGCATGCGGTGCAGGTGCCGGCTGACTGGGCCGATGCACAGGATGCTCCGGCAGCGGCGACGGACAAACCGGCCTTCATCAAAGATATTCAGGAGCCGATGAACCGCCAGGAGGGCGACAAGCTCACGGTCAAGGCCTTTGCGGACATGGCCGACGGCACGTTCCCGCTCGGCGGCACGGCCTATGAGAAACGCGGCACGGCCATCAAGGTGCCGGCCTGGGATAAGACGAAGTGCATCGGCTGCAGTCAGTGTTCGTTCGTGTGCCCGCATGCGGCCATCCGCCCCGTGCTCACGAATGACGCCGAGCTCGCGGCGGCACCGGCGGGCTTTGCCGCCGCCGACAAGACGGAGAAAATGCCCATCTACAACAAGAAGGGCCTGCATTTCACCATCGCCACGTCGATGCTCGACTGCCTCGGCTGCGGCAACTGCGCACAGGTCTGCCCGGCGCAGGCGCTGGAGATGGTGCCGCTGACCGAGGAGGTCAAGGCGCAGCAGGCGTACTTCGACTACGGTGTCGACACGGCGAAAGTCTCCGTCAAGGCCAACCCGATGAAGAAGACGACGGTTATCGGCTCGCAGTTCGAGCAGCCGCTGTTCGAGTTCTCGGGGGCGTGCGCGGGCTGCGGCGAGACGCCATATGCCAAGCTCATCACGCAGCTGTTCGGCGACCGCATGATGGTCGCGAACGCGACGGGCTGCTCCTCCATCTGGGGCGCGAGCGCGCCGGCTATGCCGTATACGAAGAATGCGCAGGGTCACGGCCCGGCGTGGGCAAACTCCTTGTTCGAAGACAACGCGGAGTTCGGTCTCGGCATGTGCCTCGGCACGAAGGCCCTGCGCAACCGTCTCGCGGACGCCATGCGCGCGGTCGTGGCAGACGGCAAGGGCAGCGCAGAGCTGCAGGCGGCCATGAATGACTGGGTCGAGCATATCGACGACGGCGAGGGCACGCGCGACCGTGCAGATGCCCTGACGGCTCTGCTGGAGAAAGAGAAGGGCACGGACAAGGCACTGAACGCCATCTACGAGGAGCGCGACTATTTCGTCAAACGCTCGCAGTGGATTTTCGGCGGCGACGGCTGGGCCTACGATATCGGCTACGGCGGTGTCGACCACGTGCTGGCCTCCGGCGAGGACGTGAACGTCTTCGTCTTTGACACCGAGGTGTACTCCAACACGGGCGGCCAGGCGTCGAAGGCTACGCCAGCTGCCGCCATCGCGCAGTTCGCAGCCTCCGGCAAGAAGACGAAGAAGAAGGACCTCGGCCGCATGGCCATGTCCTACGGCTACGTCTATGTGGCGCAGGTCGATATGGGCGCCGACCACAATCAGGTGCTCAAGGCTATCGCCGAGGCAGAGGCGTATCATGGCCCGTCGCTCATCATCGCCTATGCACCGTGCATCAACCACGGCATCCGCAAGGGTATGGGCTGCAGCCAGCTCGAGGGCAAACTCGCCGTCGAGTGTGGCTACTGGGCGAACTACCGCTACAACCCGGCGCTCGCCGAGACGGACAAGAACCCGTTCAGCCTCGACTCCAAGGAGCCGGACTTCACGAAGTTCCACGACTTCCTCATGGGCGAGACGCGCTTCATTTCCCTGTCGCGCTCCTTCCCGGACGAGGCCGAGAAACTCTTTGCAAAGACGCAGCACGATGCGGAGATCCGCTACAATGTCTACAAGGCACTGGCTGGCAAATAAGCCGTCAGAGCTTAGGGATAAACTGTAAAGGTAAATCCCGATAAATCTATCTTTATCTGCGAAAAGCACCATGCTCAGCGGCGTGGTGCTTTTTTGCACGTGTTTTTTGCGGATTTGGCGGATATTTGCTATAATTATAGCTAGCAGTAAGCAGTAGCAAAAAGTAAATGCAGCCAGCCGCCAGTGGTCATCAGGCCCAAGGGCGCGGCTCGACATGGGAGGAAATGTATATGTTCCGTAAAGCAGCAGTATGGGGTGTAGCCGCGGCTCTGGTGGCCGCGCCGTTTATCGCAGCACCGTCGCAGACAGAGGCAGCGGAGGTCATGGGGCAGCTCTATATGCCGGAGGAGAGCGGTGTGTCCGTCGGCTCGGGCGGCGGCATGGGCATCGGCATGGATCTTGACCAGACCCTGGGTAAAAAGAAAGCGGAAAACCATGAGACGGCGCGCGCGGAAATCTGGCTTATCGGCGCGCATATCAATTTCAAGACGATGTCGCAGGATACGCTTGACGCGTGGTACCGCGAAAAGAAAATCCCTGCCGGTCAGCCGATTTTCTATCAAGAGACGGACAACGAGGGCAAGTTCGACATCAAGAATGTGCCGGGCGGTGACTACTACCTCGTCGTAGTCAACAACTATGTGCCGGGCCGCGGCAGCGATTCCCGTGCTGTACAGGAACTGCAGCAGTACCTGCCGGACTACGACATGTTCCAGCTCTTCGTGACGGGCTACAGTGAGCCCACGGCCACCCGCTTCCACCTTACGGAGCACGAAATCGGCTCCTTCAACACCATGCCGGCGCCGACACCGGATAAATCGCATCCGGCCTACGATGAGTAAAGGGTATCGTGAGCCACTGGCGCGGGACTATAAAAATTTTCGCCCTGTCAAGTAAAAATACTTGCACCCCTGTCTGATTTATGTTAGAATACATTTATTGTGTCGGGAGACGACCGGCATAAATCTACGAGGAGGTGTAACAATGGCACATGTATGTGAAGTCTGCGCAAAGGGTGAGCTGTCCGGTAACAACGTCAGCCATTCCCATCTGAAGACGAAGCGTTCCTGGAAGCCGAACATTCAGCGCGTCCGCGCGGTGGTCGACGGCGAGGTAAAACGTATCAATGTCTGCACGCGTTGCCTGCGTTCTGGCAAGGTTCAGCGTGCCCTCTGATTTTTTTGCGCAAAAATATCAGAAAGCTGATATATCATAAAAAGGGGCTGTTGCAGTTAGCGATTTTTCGCTGCTGCACAGCCCTCTTTTTATGCCGCGAAGACGGATTGTGGCATCTAATATCATTTCGTTGCTGAAACGTTGAAAAATGGGCATAGAAACTCTGGCGGTCGTAAAATCGCCTTTTTCATGCCCATTTTTTCATTTGTCTTGGCAGCTTTACGCCGCCTGCTTCACCGGAATCCGATGTCGTCCGGCCGTTCCGTTCTGGAATTTGTGGTGCAATTTTTGAACGTTATGCGCCATGGCCAGGAGGATGACGGCGACGAGGGCGTTTTCAGTGTCTCGTCCGAGAAATCTGCGGAAGTTCATGTCGGCCTTGGTGTCTGCGAATCGATGCCGTCCGCCGCGATTTTCTGACGGAGCTTGCGGCGAAGGTTCTTGAGGTGGTGCAGGCGAATCGTGTCCCCGCAGGCAACGTGGAGGTCGAAGTCAGAACCTGCTTTTTCGAAGAAGGCAGGGAGCTTGGCGATGAGCTTGTCCCGGTGTTTCTCGACGGCCTTGCGCCAGGCGGACGGGGTCATCCTTCGGGATTTGAACTTCAACATTGAGTGGGAGAACCAGTTGATATGGTTGCTCCAATGACGTATAATCTTGCATAGAGTTGATTGTTTGCATATCTCAATTCTACAGAAAATCCCGAGCTTTTTACAGCCCAGGATTTTCTGTACATAAAAAAGGCTGCTGCAAATAACTGCCACAGCTCCTTGTCGTTGCATAGCGCCTGGATTTCTGAAAAAACATTCCCCAAAAGGATTGACAGGAATCGTGGATATTGATATAGTTGTATATACAACAAATTGAGGACAACCTTCAAGCTGTCCCGTAAAAAAATCAAATAATGATGTATATACACTAAATGCTATTCCAGAAACGGAGAACCGATATGGAAAAACAAGCAAGCGTCAGCCGGGTCATGATGCCGAATCAGATCAATCCGAACGGCAACATCTACGGCGGCGAAATAATGAAGATGATGGATGCCGCAGCCTATGCAGCATCAAGAAAGTCGTGAACCTTTGAACTGCTGGATCAACAGGCGTCCTCGTGACATTCATCCGCAAGAAAGGGAGCATTCGCATGGCTACTTTGACAGGTAAACAAATTCAAGAGGCGGCGATGGCGTGCGGTTTTGATGACTGCGGCGTCATCCCGCTGTCGGACCTCGCGGGCTATGAGGACCGCATCGCCGAGCGCGAGGAAAAG
>ONCF01000085.1 GCA_900316275.1 uncultured Veillonellaceae bacterium | reverse complement strand
GTCTGCTCTTTCTCCGCCTGCGCTTTTATCTCATCTTTCTGTGCCTGCGTGAGGCCCGTCGTGCCTACGACCGGGCTCACGTGATGTGCGAGCGCCGTCTGCACATTGCCGAACACGACATCCGGTCGCGTGAAATCAATCATGACCTCTGGCTGCAGCCGCGTGAGCGCCGCCGCGAGGTCCGTCTCCACGAGGATGCCGTTCGGCGCATAACCCGCGAGTGCACCCGTATCCGCGCCGCCCGTGACATCGACCGCCCCGACGAGCTCGAGCTCCGCATCATCCAGCACCGCCTTGACCACCGTGCGCCCCATGCGCCCGCAGGCACCATTGACCAAAACCTTGACCATTATGTAAAACGCCTCCTGTTAATTCCGTTATCGGTATACATAACTAGTGCTTATTGTACACTTTGTCCACGGATTATGTCAAGTTGTTTTTCCAACAAAATAAGCCAGACAAAATCTGGCTTACATTTTTTACTTGTCCGGCGTGTAGGTCGTGAGGAAATTGCCCTCGCCGTCGAATATCTGGATGGGGTTCAGCTGGAGCTTGCCGTGCAGGATGTGAAACGCATCCGTGCGTATGCGCACGCCCGCGAGGTCGATAGCCACGTCGTAAAAATGCAGGTTTTTATCCGCATCGGTGACGCGCCCGGCAAGGCGCTCGAACGGCAGCAGGCGGTAGCGCCCCGGGCCTGAGACGAAAGAACCGGAGGTCACGGTATCCTTTGGCGAGCCCTTGGAGTCGATGTCGATATCGAGATCCACGCGGCATTTCAGATGCGCGTCTGGCAAGGCGGCACTGGTCGAAAGGTTCGTACCGCGCCCGCGCAGGTGGTAGTAGCGCGTATCAAGGTCGTAGTCACCCTCCGCCACGAGCTGACCGTCGTAGACCTTGGCCTGCACATCGCTGAAGAGCAATTTGGAGCCTTCATAATGTACCGTACCTGTCACATTGCTAAAGGAAAGCCCGGGGATATGGAGCTCCGGTATCTGCAGCACGCCTTCGCCCACCGGGGCGTCAACCGGGCCCGTGATATGCGTCTTCAGCGTCATCTTGTCGTGGATATTCATGCCGAAGCCCAGCGAGGACGGGTCCACGTCATAGAGCTGCAGGGAAAGGTCCGCCACCGGGATGGCCTCCTTCGGGAAATCCACTGTGCCGGAGAGCGACACGCCCTGCCCAATCATCGTGCCGCCGAACATACCCGTGCGCGCGTCGATGCTCATCTGCCGGTCCGTATTGATGTAGGTATGCACATCGACGTTACTCAGCACATAATGGCGCCCCTTGACGAACAGCTCCATATTGAAATGGTTCAGGTTGAGCTTCAGACGGATTTTGCGCCCCGCGCGGTTGAAGTTCGACCAGTTCTTGGCCACTTTTTCCTTTTGCCGTTTACGTTTGAGCTCACCAATGCGCTTGCGCTGCTCCTCCGTGAGACTCGCGAAGCTCACCTTTTCCCACCAATCCTTCTCGTCCTTGATTTTCTTAACTGAGGGGGTATGCTTGATGAAATCGACACTCATATCATCGGCAAAATGCAGCGAGACCTCGGCATCGTCGAGCGTGAGCTCCGTAATCGTCGTGGAGTTCAGATTCTGCGTGAGGATGTCCCAAAGGTTGACGCGCAGTTCGCCGTGCGGCACGAGCAGCAGCGTGTTGCCCTCCTCGTCCTGCCAGCTGAGATTGTCGAAATAGACGTGCCCGTTCACATGGCCAATCATGCGCTCGACCTGAATCGTGCCGCGCAGCATGTCCTGCCGCTCCATTGCGTGGTTGAAAATGGCCGCTGCGCCGCGGCTCGCGAGCTCGAGGATGAGCAGCACTGCCAGCGCCAGCACGACGAGCAGTACGGCCAGGCGTTTCCACCAGCGCGTATGCCGCCGCCAAAAGTTATATTTCGTCCGCCATTGCACGGTTACCTGCCTCCTCGCCTCAGCTGATTACCTGCTGTGTGCCCCAGCTGCTAAAGGGGCTGTTGTCAGCACTCGTCAAAGTGCTGTGCTGCATCACGTTCCAGACGCAGCCTCTGCCGCCGGTGCTGGTCCGGCGAGCACTGCCTGCAGCTGCGCTGCATAATGCTGCAGTTCGGCCAGCTTCGCCTGGCGGGCGGCTACGAGGCGCGCACGGTCTCTGGCCTCGAGATAGGGCGAGTCGAGCACGCGGTCGGGGTCGTGCTGCAGGTGGTCAGCCGCCGCGATGAATGCGTCCTGTGCCTCCGTGAGCCGTCCGAGCAGCAACAGGAGCTCACCTTTGTCCGTGAGGTAGGGGGCAGCCGATTCCGGCTCGAGCCCCAGCCGCTTATCGAAAGCCAGCGACGCCGCACGCGAGGCCTCGCAGTATGTCAAAGCCTGCTCCCAATCGCCATGCTCGCGGTGCCAGCGGTAAAGTGCGTACTCCTCCATATAGGAACGGCGCTGCTTCTTTTGCAGCATGCGGCAATCCATAGGGATAGGCTCGCGCGCCGCCGCCTGGCCGTATTTCGCGAGGATATGCGTGCGCAGCTCGACAAGGCGTGCATCGTCTTCCACTGGACGATAAGCCGCCTCCGCCCGGGACAGACCGAACCATGCCGTTCCCCAGTTGCCAGCCTGCTTCAGCGGCCACTCGCACGCTCCGCTAAAGTTGAACCTCAGCAGGGGAATTTCCTGTGGGTAAACAGGTAACGCGAGGAGGAGGAGCACAGCAAGGCACAGCCCCAGCTTCACGGCTTTGCCCATATCTGCCATACTGCCACCTCCCTGGAAACACCAGCCGTATTTTCTGCCAATTCAACGCTTACTATCATAACATAGACCGTTGAGCCGGGCAAGCAATTGCCAGGTGCTTGTATGATTTGACACTTCTGCTAAAATAAGGACAGAATATCCGTTACACCCCCACTTAGCAAGGAGGAAACATTTTGAAGAAATTCATCATCGTGCTGCTCACCGGCCTGCTCGCGCTCGCGCTCGCGGGCTGCAGCAGCCAGACGACGCAACAACAGCGCAAAGACGGCACGCTGCACATCGTGACCTCGTTTTACCCCATGTACATCGATGTGCTGAACATCACCCAGGGCGTTGACGGCGTCGAGGTCACGAATCTCACGGAGCCGCAGACGGGCTGCCTGCACGACTACCAGCTCACAACAGAGAACATGAAGACGCTGGAAAAGGCCGACATCTTCGTCATCAACGGCGCAGGCATGGAGCAGTTCCTCGACAAGGCCACGCAGAGCCAGCCAAACCTGAAAATCGTCGACGCCTCAAAAAGCGAGGACATCCACCTGCTCAAGGATGCCGAAGGCGAAAACCCGCACGTCTGGCTCAGCGTCACGTACAGCATCGAGCAGGTCAAGGCCATCAGCCGCCAGCTCTGCGAGCTCGACCCGGAGCACGCCGACGCGTACAAAAAGAACACGCTCGACTACATCAACAAGCTCACGACGCTGCGCGAGGAGATGCACACGGCGCTCGACAATTTGCCGCATAAGGATATCGTGACGTTCCACGAGGCGTTCCCCTACCTCGCACGGGAGTTCAAACTGAACATCGTCGGCGTCATCGAGCGCGAGCCGGGCACGGAGCCCTCACCTGCCGAGCTCGAGGCCACCATCGACCAGGTGAACGCCCTGCCGGTCAAGGTGCTCTTCACCGAGCCGCAGTACTCGCCCAGTGCCGCCGAAACCATCGCCCGCGAAACGGGCGGACAGATTTACACACTTGACCCCATCGTGACCGGCGAGGCCACGCCAGCGGCTGCTGACGACTACTTGAACAAAATGCGCCAGAATATGCAGACCTTGCAAAAGGCGTTGCAATAAAACCTCCAGGGAAATGCTCCCAACAAAAATGGCACCCTTACCCAAGGGTGCTATTTTTATATGCTATACCAAAATCACTATGCATGACTGGCTGGCATGCCGGGCAACTGCCCGCGTGGCGTGCCGCGAGCTCATGACCACCTGCTCATTCTTCTCGTCCCGCCACGCATTCTGCATACAGTGCCCGCGTAGCAGCGGGGCGCAGAGCCGCCAGAGAATTTTCCTCCGCGATGCGTTTGAGCGTCCCCTCCACGAACTCTTGCATATGCGCCGTCATGGCCACGCCGCGGCGGCGTTTGCCCTGCCACCACTCGTACTCCTTTTGGTACGTGAACGCGCCGCGCAGATAGGCGTGCCCGGCGCCGAGGAAGTCGCAGACCATCTCGACCGCGTACGGATAGAGCATGTCGATGGGATGCACGCCGCGGTCGAAATCGTCATGCCACGCCTCATAGTGGTGCAGATTGCGCCCGTGATGGTGCAGCCAGGCCAGTGAGAAACCATCGTTGACGAGCTTGCACACGAGGATGGGCGAATAGCGTCCGTTATAGTAGCGCACGCTCTCCCAAAACTCCATGCGTGAAAACTTCGAGAGGTCGTGGCAGATACCCTGCCACGGAATGCCGGCCGTCACGCAGTAGCGGAACACCCAGAACTTGTGCCGCAGCACCGTCAGCGTGTGCCCGACAAGCCGCTGCGGGAAACTCAGCGCCCGGTTGCGCCGCATGGCGTCCGCCGCCATCGCCGCGAGCGCCTCCTTGTCCGCCGTGCTCAAATGCCGCTTATCCTCACCTGCTGCCATAGCCACACCTCCTCCGTTGCCAGCTGTGCCCCACCAACGCACCACACGTAAAACGCCTGTCTTGCTATGATTATAACACGACTGCGACAGCTTTTCACGCTCAACTGAGTACGCGCGTAAGCTCCTCGAGGCTCGTGAGACCCTGCTGGCATTTCGTGAGGCCGTCCTGCCAGAGTGTGGGCAGGCTGGCTGCGGTCATGGCGGCGCGCAGGGCGTCGGGTGGGGCATCCTGCAAGATGAGCTCACGCAGCTGCGGCGTCACCGGCAGCAGCTCGTGCACGGCCAGACGACCGTGATAGCCCGTGCCGCCGCACGCGGGGCAGCCGTGGGCCCGATAGAGTGTGAGACCTTCATGATATGCTGTGCCCAGCGCCTGTGCCGCCGCGCTGCCCGCCGCCACTGTATAGCTCTCGCGGCAGGCTGGGCACAGGCGGCGCACGAGGCGCTGCGAGACGATGCCCGTGAGCACAGCCGCCAACAGGTACGCCGGGACGCCCATTTCGCGCAGGCGGAAAATTGCATCCACGCAAGTATCCGTATGCAGCGTCGTGAGCACGAGATGTCCCGTGAGCGCGATGCGCACGGCCATGGCCGCCGTATCCTCATCGCGGATTTCCCCGAGCAGGATTTTCTCCGCGTCCTGCCGCAGCAGTGCACGCAGCGCCACGGGATAAGTCAGGCCCGTGCGCTCACTGATTTGCACCTGACACACGCCTGGCAACTGACGCTCAATGGGGTCCTCCAGCGTCACGATGCTCGTCTCCGGTTCCGTCAGCGCATGGATGGCCGCATAGAGTGTCGTGCTTTTTCCTGAATTCATGGGGCCAGTAATGATGAGCAATCCTGCACTCTGCCGGATGAACTGGCGAAAGCGTGCGAGATTGTCCGCTGTGAAACCGAGCGCCTCCAGTTCCAGTAAAGTGTCATCATACTGCTGAAAACGCATGACGAGCACCTCGCCATGACTGGCCGGCAGCGACGAGACGCGGATATCCACCGCCGTACCGTCGCCCAGACGCGCGATGTGGCCATCCTGCGGCAGCTGGTGCCCCGTGACATCCATGCCCGCCATGATTTTCCAGCGCGCCGTAAGCGCCCCTTGCAGTGCTGCCGGCAGCACGGGCAGTGGCTCGCAGAGCAGGCCATCGACGCGGCAACGCAGGTGCAACCCCTCCGGCGCCGGCTCACAGTGCAGGTCGCTCGCCCCGCGCGTGAGCGCCTCCCGCAGCAGTACATCGGCCAGCTGCACGACCGCGCTGCCGCCCTCCGCCGCTCCCCGCGCCCGGCACTCCTGCTGTGCCGCCTGCAAGAGAAACGCCATCTTCGTCTGTATTTCAATCAAATGCACTCATCCTCCCTGTATGAACTTTATCCATCCACCCTGTTCGCCACAGACGGCAGAAAATCCTTTTTCTGTATGTGAGAAAATAAAAAAAGAGCTCCAGCCTAAACAGCTGTGAGCTCCGGGGCAATCACCATACATAGCCGGATAAATGCTATGTATGCGAGCCATTTCCCAGCCTGGACGAAAAACCTACGTCAGGCCGAACTAACTCAATTAAGCAGCTTTTATTTTACTTGATGCGGTCGATGTCCATGCTGATGTCGAGCGCCTGCACACTGTGCGTGAGCGCGCCGACGGAAATAACGTCGACACCGCTCTGCGCAGCAGCTGCGAGCGTCGTCTCGTCGATGCCGCCTGAGGCCTCGACAACGGCACGGTGGTCAATGAGTTTGACAGCCTCGGCCATCATATCCGGTTTCATGTTATCCAGCATGATAACGTCGGCGCCACCCGCCAGTGCTTCTTTGACGCCCGCGAGGTCTTCGACTTCGATTTCGATTTTCGTCATATGGCCCGCGTAGGCATGCGCGAGGTCAAGTGCCTGACGGATGCCGCCCGCAACCTGGATGTGGTTGTCCTTGATGAGCATGGCGTCGTAGAGGCCGAGGCGGTGATTCTTGCCGCCGCCGACCTTGACGGCATATTTATCGAGCAGACGCAGGCCCGGCGTCGTCTTGCGCGTGTCGACAAGGACGGCCCCATACGGCGCGGCGATGTCCGCGAGCGTATGCGTGCGCGTGGCCACGCCCGACAGGTGCTGCAGCAGATTCAGCGCCAGACGCTCACCCGTAAGGATAGCGCGCGCACTGCCGCGTACCTCGGCGATGACTGACGTCGGCGTAAGCTCCGCGCCGTCCTGCAGCTTCGCCGTGAACGCGATATCTTTATCCAGCAGGCGGAACACGTGCTCCGCGACCTCCACGCCCGCGAGGATGCCCGCTGCCTTGGCGTGGATAATACCCGTCGTTGTGCGCTCCGGGCCCACGATGGCGTTCGTCGTGATATCGCCGCTGCCGATATCTTCTTTAAGCCATGACGCTAATTGGTCGTCCAGTCCAAACATCATATCCATCTTTATCTGCTCCCATCTCTTGTTTACGTTCTTCACTCGCCGCAGCCGTCTCGAGGCTGTCGAGCACGTGGTGCTCCCACTCGGCCCGGCTCTCCGGGAAGTCCGTGCGGAAATGCCCGCCCCGGCTCTCCTCACGGCGCAGGGCCGCGCGGGCAATGAGCTCGTCCACAGTAATACGCGACCGCAAATCCAGTTCCTCAGCCGTCAACGCCGCGCGCCCCGCACGTTTGCGTTTCAGCAGGTCCAGCGCCGCGAGGGCCTTTTTGATACCCGCCGCGTCACGGCGAATGCCGAGGTAACGCGTCATGAGCTCCTGGCTCTCCGTAATCAGGGCGTCACTGTCGTCCTGGGGCTCCTCCAGCAGGCTGTTCTCCTGCCAGTAGAGGCCCGCTGGCGCTGCTGGCGCCGGCTCTGACACGATATGCTGCGCCGCGCGGCGGCCGAAGACGAGCCCCTCCAGCAGTGAGTTGCTCGCGAGGCGGTTTGCGCCCTGCAGGCCCGTCGCCGCCGTCTCACCGCAGGCATAGAGCCCTTTGATATTCGTGCAGCCGTGCTCGTCCGTATGCACGCCGCCCATCATGTAGTGCGCGGCCGGCGCAATGGGGATGGGCTGCTTACTGATGTCCACGCCGTACTCGCGGCAGGTTGCAGCAATCATGGGGAATTTTTGCGCCACATCCTCGATGCCCGTGGCATCGAGGTAGATAAACGGGCTGTCCGCCGCCTGCATCTCTTTAAAGATACAGCGCGCCACGACGTCACGCGGCGCGAGCTCCTTCATCGGGTGATAGCCTGGCATGAAACGCTCGCCCTTGAGATTGCGCAGGATGCCGCCCGCGCCGCGCACGGCCTCGGAGATGAGGAAATTCGGACAGCCCTTGAGCGAAAGCGCCGTCGGGTGGAACTGCACGAACTCCATATCCATGACCTCGGCACCCGCGCGCCAGGCCATGGCCATGCCACTGCCCGTCGCGCCCTCAGGGTTCGTCGTTTTGCTATAGAGGCGCCCCGTGCCGCCCGTGGCCAGCACGACCGCAGGTGCACGTAACACGATTTTTTTGCCGTTATAGAGCGCCACGGCACCGTAGCAGCGCCCATCCTGCACGAGCAGGTCGACGAAATAGCAGTGCTCCATGGGCTCCACGAGTTTTTCCTGCGCCACGAGCGCGTTCAGGCTGCGCGCGACCTCGGCACCCGTCGCATCGCCGTTGGCGTGCACGATGCGGTTGCGTGAGTGACAGCCCTCGCGCCCCAGCGCCAGCGTGCCGTCCGCATTCGTATCGAACGCCGCACCGTTATCCCAGAGCACCTGCACGTCGCGCGGACCTTCCTCGGTCACGAGCGCCGAGATGTCCCGATCTGAGAGGCCAGCGCCAGCCACGAGCGTATCCGCGAGGTGCAGCTCCGGATTGTCGTCCGCGCCGAACGAGGCCGCGATACCGCCCTGTGCATTGTTGGTATTGCTATCCAGCAGCGTATCGCGCACGGCGAGCAGCACGTGTTTGCCCGCGCGCGCGAGGTACCAGGCCGCCTGCAGGCCGGCCACACCCGAGCCGATGACGAGCGCGTCCGCCGTATAGGCCGGCAGCTCGCGCGTGTCAAAATTCATCAGATATCTTTGCATCTTACATCACTTTACTTTCCTGCGATTTCCAGCATGCGCGTAAGCGCCGCCGTGGCTTTTTCGCGAATCTCCGTCGGCACGACGACACGCGGCTCCAACGTCTTGAGCGCATCGCGCACCTTCTCGAGATTCGTCTTTTTCATGTTCACGCAGAGCAGGCGGCGCGAGGCCATGTAAAAATGCTTGTCCGGGCAACGCTCCGTAAGCTCGTACATGACGCCCTGCTCCGTCGCGATGATGAACTCCTGCGCCGGGCTCTGCTCCGCGTATTTGATAATGCCCGTCGTGCTGCCGACGTAGTCCGCGAGCGCCCGCACCTCGGCGCGGCACTCGGGGTGCATGAGCACGAGCGCCTCCGGATGCGCAGCCTTGGCTGCCTCGACCTCGTCGACACGCAATGCCTGATGGATGGGGCAGCCGCCGTGCCAGCAGATGACGTGGTGCTCCGGGCAGTGTGCCTGTGCGAACGCGCCGAGATTCTCGTCTGGCACAAAGAGGATTTCTTTATCCTTGGGCAGTGACTGCACCACAGCCGCCGCGTTTGACGACGTGCAGCAGACATCGCTCAGCGCCTTGACCGAGGCCGGCGTGTTGACATACGAAACGAGCAGCGCATCGGGATGCTCTGCCTGCATTTTGCGCACGCCCGCCTCCAGCGTGTCGTCGAACATCTGACAGCCCGCGTCGACAGCTGGCAGCAGCGTGATTTTATCCGGTGACAGGATATTCGCCGTCTCCGCCATAAAACGCACACCGCAGAACACGATGACCTCGGCGTCCGTGGCCGCCGCCTTGCGCGAAAGCGCGAACGAGTCGCCGCTGAAATCCGCGATTTCCTGGATTTCCTCCGGCTGGTACACATGGGCGAGGATAATGGCCTTGCGCTCCTGCTTGAGGCGCAGGATTTCCTCTACTATATCTTCCATTGCAGGATTCCCCTTCGGTAAAATGGTAAACTGCTGCCCGTCAGATTAGACGAACATCTTTAATAGTATACGATGAAATTTACCATTTCGCAACCTGCGAATAACATCCCCGTAACAAAGAAGCAATCATAACAATTACGTCCTACGTTATAACGTGCCACATATGTATTCTTTAAG
>ONCF01000003.1 GCA_900316275.1 uncultured Veillonellaceae bacterium | reverse complement strand
TCGGGTGGAAGAACGGGAAGCCCGGACCCTCCCCGTGCAGAGAGAACAGGTCGAGCTGCTTGCCGAGCTTGCGGTGGTCGCGCTTCTTCGCCTCCTCCAGCATATGCAGATAGGCGTCGAGGTCGGCCTGTTTCTCAAAGGCCGTGCCGTAGATGCGCTGCAGCATCTTGTTGTGCTCGTCGCCACGCCAGTAGGCACCCGCGATGCTCATGAGCTTCAGCGCCTTGACCTTGCCCGTGCTGACCACGTGCGGGCCGGCGCAGAGGTCCGTGAACTCGCCCTGCGTGTAGAGCGTAATCTGCTCGCCCTCGGGCAGGTCGTTGATGAGCTCGACCTTGTAGTTCTCGCCGAGGTCGCGGAACATTTTCAGCGCCTCGTCGCGGGAGACTTCCTTGCGCACGAGCGGCAGGTTCTCCTTGACGATTTTCTTCATTTCCTTCTCGATGTCGGCGAGGTCGCTCTCACTGAGCTGACGGTCCATGTCGATATCGTAGTAGAAACCGTTGTCGATGGCCGGGCCGATGGCCAGCTGCACGTTCTGGTCCTTGTACAGACGCTTGATGGCCTGCGCGAGCACGTGCGACGCCGTATGACGCAGTGCCCAGCGGCCGTCTGCATCCTCGAATGTGAGGAACTCGACCGTGGCATCCTGTGTCAGCGGCGTCATGAGGTCACGCACCTCACCGTCGATTTTGCCGACGAGCACCTTCTTCGCGAGGCTGTTGCTGACAGACTTCACAAAGTCCTGCAGCGTCGTGCCCTCGGCGACCTCGCGCACCGCACCATCTTTGAGCGTGATTTTCAACATAGTATATACCCTCCTCAGAGTATGACGGGAGATGTACTCCCTTGCCGCCGGCTACTCGCGCAGGGAACGCCTGCCGGCTGCCATCATGGATAATACACAAAAAACCCCGTCCCAATATAGGGACGAGGCTGCTGCTTCGTGGTTCCACCCTGCTTGCCAGGCATACGCCTGACCGCTTGTGTCTTGTTAACGGAGTGTGTTCCGACTGCGCCTACCAGCCTGCACCACACGGGTGCGGCCTTCGTCACAGCTGCTCGAAAGGGGTAACGTCACGCTAGGCCGAGGCCGCTCACAGCACCGGTGCCGATATACGCAGCACCTCTGCGGCCCTCTCTGACGGTAGTCGCCATGACGCCATGTCTTTGTCAAAGCATTTCCTGTTATCGAACTATGGCCTCATTATAGGCCGTACCCTGTCCACTGTCAACCCTGCAACGACAAAAAAACAGCATTGTATTTTACTGCACACTTTATGCGCTTGCTTTTCCCCTGACAACTTTGCTAAAATCAAGGCATCAGCAGGTAGCAGCAGAAAGGAGGCACCAGCATGACTATTCACGGTGCCGTCATCATCGAACAGGGCGTGACGTTCGCCATCGTGGCCGTCCGCCAGAGCGTCACACAGTACACCGTGCGCATCACGCAGATGCGTCAGGCACTCTCAGTATATTTCCCGAACATGCCCATCATCCTCATGAGCCAGGACAGCTCCGGCACGCCGCATTTCTACGGCCGCAAGGATATCGTCGACTTCCTCAAGACCATCCGCCTCGACCAGATACCCTGGAAGGAATATCATATCTACTAACAGTGGAGTATTGTGCGTTAATTTAGTATTTTGTGCCACTGTGCAAAAAACGGGCTGGTGCCTGCGGTATAGCAGGACACCAGCCCGTTCGTTTTACTGCGGTGGATTGGCGGCCTTCGCCGGGTCGGCGATGCGCTTGTCGGCGAATTTGATGTGCGCCGTGAGCCATTTGGCGAGGAAATCCAGCAAATCATCGATGTACTGGTCCTGATTTTCGTCGACTTTCTTGAGATCGACGCTCTCCAGCCTGGCCACGAACATTTTATGCGCGCGCTTCTCGCTCCAGATATGCTGGAACCCAATCTGCGCCATATACTCCTCTTCGTGCGCAAAATGCGTCTTCGTATACTCGCGCAGCTCATTGATGAGGTCGACAATCTTGTCGTACTTATCCGTCACGAGCTCGTCGTGCAGCAAATCATACGTCTGGTTTGCCAGCTCGAAAAGGTGCGCATGCTCCTGGTCGATGGCCTCGATGCCGGTCAGGTAATCATTGGTAAATTCATACTTCATAAGCCTATGCTCTTTTCTCCCGAGATACTTTCCCCGTCACAGCTTCCCCAAGGGCTGCTGACGGATGCTTTCCATGATGACACGCTCGGGCGAGCCATCCTCGGCAGTCACCGCGCGCACCTTGGGATAGGTGGCCAGCAGGAGACCGTCATCATTGAGCAGTTTGGCATCGAACTGCAGCATGGTCCACGGCTCCAGATGGTAGAACAGGCGCACCGGCGTGATATAGGCCCGGACCCCATAATGCGGCTCATAGAGCGTCACGCGCAGCAACGCACCGCCCTCCTCCCGCGCGGGATTGTACCATGTGGCCTCGGTATCCAGCTCGTAGCTGGCCTCCGCATCGGCACCCACCGGCACCCAGGAGGCCGCCCCCGCTGCGGGCATACAGACAAGCAGGCCCATGAGGGCACCTGCCAATACAGAACGCATTGAACGCATCAAAATCACCCTCCCCCGAGGACGCCGCCGACTGCAGCCAGCCACGCCCCTCTGGATGTTTCTCATCGCACCCTACCAATTCCGTATGCAATTCTCACTTAAATTAGTCACCAGCAACCGCTTTACAACAGTGCGCCGGTATTATCCAGCCCATAAATGAGCAGAAAACCTACGAGCACGATAAAGGCACAGCCAAAAATGTACATGGCCAGCAGGCCGCCAGAAAGTATCTGCCCATTGCTGAGCTTTTTGACTGGATAATCGTCGTGCCTCACATAGTAGCCCATCGTCGAGTACATGCCCAGCAGGAAACCGAACACACATACAACGAGCAAACCGACGATTACGTCTATAGGCGGCATGGGAATCATCCTCTTTCTCTCAACGCGGTCACCTGTATCTGCCTGACCGCGCCGATATCTGAATTTCTTGATTGTTGCCTTTATTATAACGCTTTCCTCGCGCTACGTAAATCAAAAATGTGCTACGATTAGATATTAAACGGTGCAAACAGCTTGCGCAGGTAGTTCACACCCTTGGTCATCGTGCGGATGACCGGCTCCATGAGTTTCGGCTGGCGGATGACCAGCGTGAGCACCTTATGCCGCAGGTTGCGATAATCGTCGTCGAACGTCCGCAGCACATTCTCCATCTCGACCTCGACCGAAACCTCGGGGATCTGCGACGCGCGCACCTCGGAGGAACGCCCGCTGATTTCGACTGCATCGCCGCGGAACGGTACGTAAACCTCCTCGCCGAGCTCTTTCTGGATACGGGCCTTGATGGCCTCCTGTGACTGTGCCTCGCCGTGTACGATAAAGACCTTGGCCGGCTTCGGGTTCTGGATGTGGCCGAGCCAGTCCATGAGCTGGTTCTGGTCGGCATGCGCAGAGAAACCGTCGAGCGACTTGATCTGTGCCCGCACGACGACCTCCTCGCCGAGCACCCGCACGCGCTTGATGCCGTCGAGCAGGCGACGGCCCAGGCACCCCTCGGCCTGATAGCCCACGAACAGCACCGTGGACTCTGGGCGCCAGAGGTTATGTTTCAGATGATGCAGCACGCGGCCGGCATCGGCCATGCCGGAGGCGGAGATGATGATGGCCGAGCCCTCCTCTGAGTTCAGCGCACGCGACTCGGCAGCCGTCTCGCAAATCTGCACCTGCGGAAAGTCTGGCACCTTGCCCGTCTTTTCAAAGGCCTTGATCGTCTCGTCGTCGAAATCCTCGAAATGGCGCAGGAACACGCGCGTGGCGTTGATGGCCAGCGGGCTGTCGATGATGATGGGGATATCACCGTCGATGCGCTCCTGTTTCCACAGACGGTAGAGATAGTACAGCAGCGTCTGCGTGCGCCCGACCGCAAACGACGGGATGACGAGGTTGCCACCGCGGTCCATCGTGTCGTTGATGATTTCCGCGAGTGCCGTTTCCTTGTCATAGACCTCGTGCAGGCGATTGCCGTACGTCGACTCCATGAGCACGAAGTCCGCGCCGTCGATGAGCGTCGGGTCCTTGATGATGGGCTGGTTCGGCTGGCCGAGGTCGCCGGAAAAGACGAGCTTCGATGTCTTGCCCTGCTCCGTCACCCACATCTCGATGATGGCCGAGCCGAGGATGTGCCCCGCGTCGCGGAACGTCACGCTGATATCCTCCGTGAGCTGGAACGGCTTGTCATAGGGCACAGTCTGCACGCGCTTGATGGCCTCCGCCGCATCGTCGAGCGAGTACAGGGGCTCCACCGGGGCGTCACCACGCCTACGGCCCTTGCGGTTCAGCATCTCGGTATCGGACTGCTGGATGTGCGCCGAATCGGGCAGCATAATGCGCACGAGATCGGCCGTCGCACTCGTCGCGTAGACCACGCCTTGGAAACCATCCTTGACCAGTTTCGGGATGAGACCGCAGTGGTCAACATGCGCGTGTGTCAGCAGCACAGCCTCAATGTCCGCGGGCCGGAACGGGAACTCATCGTAGTTGAGGTCGCGGATGCGCCGCGCGCCCTGGAACATACCGCAGTCCACAAGAAACCGCCGGTCGCCGACCTCCAGCAGATAGCACGAGCCCGTGACCGTATGTGCCGCACCGACAAACTCGAGTCTCATAAAAATCACTCCCTCTGAATTTATGCCGTAACAACCTGTTGGCACCGTGCAACACACAGCACCAGCAATAGTTGACTTGATATACTATGTATATTCGCAATTTAGCAGCTGTTTTCCTGCTTTTGGTGGCTGATTCTGTGGCCGGATATGTTAATTTTTGCTGGAAATACTATGAATACTGACTAACTTATTTGGGTACGTTGTGGTATCATGATGTATGTGCCGGTTTAACCAGCACCAATATTCCCAGAGAAAGGCGACACCTCATATGCTTAAGAGTAACATAAACAAATCCATGAACGTAAAAATTGATGATAAACGTATTACCCTCGCGCATGGCGCGGGCGGGCGGCAGACCGCGGCTCTCATCCACGATGTCTTTGCCGCACATTTCCGCAATCCCGAGTTTACCGCCGACGACGCGGCTATCCTGCCGCTCGGCGGGACGAAAGCTGCTTTTACTACGGACGGCTTCATTGTCTCGCCGTGGCAGTTCCCCGGCGGCAACATCGGCAAGCTCGCCATCTGCGGCACCGTCAACGACCTCGCGTGCATGGGCGCACGTCCGCGCTACCTCGCCTGCGCGTTCCAGATTGAGGAGGGGTTCCGCCTCGCCGACCTCGAGACCATCGCGAGCTATATGGAAAAGACGGCCGCTGAGGCCGGCGTGCGCATTGTAGCTGGTGATACGAAAGTCGCGGGCCGTGGCCAGGTCGACCACATCTTCATCACAACCACGGGGATTGGCGAGGTGCTGCCTGGCGCCCATCCCGCAGGCGCACGCGCCCAGGCAGGTGACGCCGTTATCGTGACGGGCGACATCGGCCGCCATGGCTGCACCATTCTGCTCGCGCGCAACGACTTTGATATCGACGCGGACGTCACGAGCGACTGCGCGCCGCTATGGCACACGGTCGAAAGCCTGTTCAACAGCCTGGACGCGGACGATAAAGGTGACATCCACGTCATCCGCGACGCCACGCGCGGTGGTGTGGGCACCGTGCTCTACGAAATCGCCGAGGAAAGCCACGTCGGTATCCGCCTGCACGAGGCCGACATCCCCGTCGCCCCGGCCGTCAAAGGCGTCTGCGGCATGCTCGGCCTCAACCCGCTTTACCTCGCCTGCGAGGGCCGCCTCGTTATTTTCGCGCCGCAGAGCATCGCGCCGCAGCTTGTCGAGGTACTGCGTCAGGGCAAGTACTCGCAGGAGGCCGCCATCATCGGCACCGTTACGGCGGAAAATGCGGGCAAAGTCATCGTCGATACGGAAATCGGCACACAGACCATGCTGCCCGCGCCGGGCGGCGAGCTGCTGCCACGCATTTGCTGAGGTGATATTGTGCTGACGAAAATCAATGGGCGGCCGACGCGGGCCTGCGTGCGTCTGGCTGACGCGGCGTTCCCCGCACCGTTTGCACATACGCTCGAATACTCGCCCGCCGCGCGTGGCACCTGGAACATCGTGCATACGGGCATGCAGTTGCCGGAGTCGCACCAGATCTACATCTGCGCCTCGGGCTGTTTGCGCGGCGTCGTGCTCACGGCCGCCGAGATGGGTGCTATGGACCGCTTCTCCACCATTGAGGTGCAGGAGCAGGACCTCACGGACGTCGACAACGAGCATTTCCTCATCGACGGCATCAGCGACATCGTCGACCGCCTGCCGCAGCGGCCGCGCGCCATTCTCGTTTTCCCCGCCTGCGTGCACCACTTCCTCGGCGTGAACTTCACCTACGTCTACGACACGCTGCGCGCGAAATATCCCGCCATCGACTTCATCCCCTGTATGATGGACCCCATCCGCCAGACGCGCAGTATCACGCCCGAGCAGCGCGAGCGCCGCGAAATCTACCGTCAGCTGCGCCCTGTGCCGCCTGCGCAAAAAGACGCCCACGCCTGCAACATCCTCGGTTCCAATCTGCCCACGGACCAGGAAAGTGACCTGCTACGGCTGCTCACGCAAAACGGCTGGACCGTGCGCGATATGACGACGTGCCAAACCTATGACGAATTCCTGCAAATGGCCCGCTGCCAGTTCAACATCTGGTACAATCCCTTCACCGGCCCTGCGGCCGCCGACTGTACGCAACGCCTGGGACAGGACGCCCTGCACATCCCGCAGCTTTGGCGCTATGAGGAAATCGAGGCCGGGCTCAACGCAGTCGCCAACCGCATCGGCGTGCCGCGCCCTGACTACACACCGCGCCGTGCCGCCTGTGAGCAGGCCCTCGCCGACCTGCACGCAGCCATCGGCGACATGCCCATTGCCATCGACTTTACCTTCGTCTTTCACCCCGCGAGCCTCGCGCGCCTGCTCGTCGCGCACGGCTTCAACGTACGCGCCCTTTACGCCGACGCCTTTCTGCCCGAGGACGAGCCTAATTTCCGCTGGTTGCAGACACACTGCCCGGATATGCAGCTTTGGGCCACGAAAAACGCCGACATGCGCCTGCAACCGCGCACAACAGATGGCGAGCAATGGCTCGCACTCGGCCAGAAGGCCGCCTACTTCACGGGCACAGAATACTTTGTCAACTTCGTTGAAGGCGGCGGGCTCTTTGCCTTTACCGGCATCATCAAGCTCGCCCAACTCATGCAGGAAGCCTTTGCCACACCGAAAGACACCGAGGCGCTCATTCGCCGCAAAGGCTGGGGAGGACCGTGCTGCTTATGCTGAAACAGACCGCGCGCATCATTTCTACCTACTCCGCCGACACGTTCGGCGTCTGCTCCGCCCTGTTCGAGCTCGGCGGCATGGTCGTCATCCACGACCCCTCCGGCTGCAACTCCACCTACACGACGCATGATGAACCGCGCTGGTACGACATGGACAGTATGATTTATGTCTCCGGGCTCAACGAGCAGGATGCCATCCTCGGCAACGACCAGCACCTGCTCGACGAAACCATCGCGACCGTGCACCAGCAGCAGCCCGCCTTTGTCTGCCTCATTCCGAGCCAGATTCCCTTTATGATTGGCACCGACATGGCCGCGCTCGCGCGCCTTGTCGAACAGGCCACGGGCACGCCCACGTTCACCCTGCCCACGAACAACATGCACTACTACGCGCAGGGCATCAACTACGCACTTGAGTACCTGTCCCACCACGTCGCCACCGCCAGCCAGGGCCGCGAGCCGTATTGGGCAAAAACGACGGTACCGGCACAAAATTCTGGTGCTACACCAGACACGCAAAAGACTATACGTATCAACCTGCTCGGCGTCACCCCGCTGGACTTCGCCACGAACGGCAGCGTCACCAGCATACACAGCTGGGCCACGGCAAATGATTTCACCGTGCAAAGCTGCTGGGCCATGGGCTCCACGCTCGCCGACATCGAGACCAGCACAACCGCCGACGTCAATGTCGTACTCAGCTACGGCGGTCTCGGCGCTGCACGCGTGCTCTACGAGCAGTGCGGTATCCCATATGTCATCGGTGTCCCCATCGGGGTACTGCAAGAAAAACTGGCAATAGCAATTAAAGAAGCAGCCAAGGATAAACAAAACTGCAACATTATCACGGACATAGAAGCCAGCTGCCATGCAGCCTCGGATTTACTCATCGGCGAAAATGTGTATGCGCAGTCGCTCGCGCTCGCCCTTGAGGCGGCCACCGGCACGCACTACCGCGTCATCGTGCCCATGGAGACCGACGCCTCGCTGCTGCGTCCCGACACCCTGCGCGCCACTGACGAATGCGACCTCGAGCCCCTATTTGCCCAGGCGCGCAGTATCATCGCCGACCCCATGTACGCCCCCATCGCCCCCGCCAGCCCCCGCTTCACTCCCCTGCCGCACGAGGCTTTCTCCGGACGGCTATATGCCGAGCAGATTCCCAACTTGATTGTACGAGAAGAATTCCGGAAATTTGTCCAAAAGCTTCAATAATGCCACCAACGTAGCGTGGGCTGGGGCATTAGCACGAATGGAGCGTTGGAATTTTGCGTTAAGAAATGATTTTTTTGCCTACCAGAACCCTCGTAAATTGACTTTCGTTCAAGCGAAGCGCGTTTAAGTCCATTTACAGGATTAATTCCTGGCAAAAAATCATTTTAGCAAAATTACTTAGCGGAATGACGCTAATGCCCAGCCCGCGCGGACGTAGCCTCGAACTAAAAAAGGAGCCACATTTACTTGCGGCTCCTTTTTTAGTGTGCTCAATGCTTTGCGCCGCGCAGGCAGCGGGCCAGGATGGTGGCGAGTTTATGGGCGTCGACGGGTTTGCTGATGTAGTCGTTCATGCCGCAGGCGATACCCTTCGCCACGTCGTCGGCGAAGACATCGGCGCTGAGGCCGATAATGCAGATGCTCGCGGCCTGCGGGTGCGCGCTGTGGCGGATGGCCTTCGTCGCCTCGCAGCCGTCCATAATGGGCATCTGCACATCCATGAGGACCCCCTGATACGTACCCTCCGGCGCCTGCTCGAACCGCTCCACGGCCTCCTGTCCGTTCACGGCCGTGTCCACCGTGTAGCCGCGCTGCTCGAGAATAGCCTGCGTAATCTCGCGGTTCATCTCGTTGTCATCCACCACCAGCAGATGCACGCCCGGCACCGCCTGCACCTCCTCGGCCTCGGCCTGCGGCTCTGTGGGTGCCTTGGCCGCCTGCAGCGGCAACGTCACATGATACGTCGTGCCCTCGCCTGGAGTGCTCTCCACCTGGATATTACCATGCATGAGCTTGACGAGGTTCCAGGCGATAGACATGCCGAGGCCGCTGCCGCCGTACTGCTGGCGCGTGCGCGCATTCGCCTGCTCAAACGGCTTATAGAGCTTCTCCAGCTCCGCCTGACTCATGCCGATGCCTGTATCGCGGAAAATGAACGTCGTGAGGTACACGTCATTCACCTGCCGCACCTGCTCCACCTGCACCGTCACTTCACCACCCTTGGGCGTGAATTTCAGCGCATTCGAGATGATATTGCTGCACACCTGGCGGAGATGCAGCTGGTCGCCCATAACCTCGGCACGCAGCAGACTTGAGCTGTCCAGCGTCAGCGTAATCTGCTTGACGTCCGCCTGCCCCTGGAAAATCGTCTGCAGCTCTGTGAGCAGCTCCTGCAGATTCATCGGCGACAACGAGACCTGAATTTTTCCGCGCCCGATGGCGTTCATGTCCAGCACATTGTTGATGAGCATGAGCAACGTGTTCGCGGCCACGCGCGCGTTGTGGATAGCGTGACGGATTTTACCCAGTGGTACGTCAGCCCGGTCCACGAGATCGAGATAGCCGATAATGGCATTGAGAGGCGTGCGGATCTCGTGACTCATGCTGGAGAGGAACGTCTCCTTGGCCTTGCTCGCCTCCTCCGCATTCGCGAGTGCCGCGATGAGTGCCTCCTTTTGCTGACGCTCCTGCAGCACCTCCTGCGTGTTGTCGTAACGGAAATAAATATACTGCGTGCGCCGGTTGCGCGGGTCATGAATGGGTTGGAAAATGACGTGCAGATACCTGAGCGTACCATTGGGCCCCGGCATGTGCTCCTCGCACTGGAACTGCCGTCCCTCGCGAATGGCCTGCACCATCGCTATATGCAGGTCGCCGTCATCCTCCCAGCGCGGCTGCTCCTCCGGCACGAGCTTGCCCACGTAGTCCGACACGACCCAGGGCCGCTCCTCGATAACCACGTGCCCATCCTCGCCGAGGCGGTAAAAAATGGCCGTGCGGCTGTCGAGGTCGACACGCGACACGAGCTCGTTCGTCATGCAGGCATAGCGCAGGAACGCCTCGAGCTCCTGCCGCCGCAGCTCGAACTTGCGGTTGTTGCGAATGCGCAGGATATTGTACGACGCACCGGCGATACTCATGATGACGAGCAGAGCCATGACGACGAACTGCTGCGGATGGCTGCTGACGAAATTTTCCCACGTGCTGGGCGGCAAGCTGTAGTGCATATGGTCGGCAAAGGCGTGCTGATACGCGGGGTCGGACACCGTGGGCACCGCGTGCTGCAAGAGGCTCACGAGACGCGGGTCAATGCCATTGCGCACGGCAAAGGTCATGCTCAGCTCACGCTCCGTCAGCACCTGCAGTTCCAGATCATTGCGCGAATCCTTGTGCAGATAGTCCTGCAGCGTGAGCAACGGTGCCTCCAGTGCATCGCAGGCACCACTGCGCACGGCAGTCACAGCCGCCTCAAAATCATCGAAGACCTGCACCTCCGTCCATAGTGGCAGCAGGCCTGCGCGCGTCAGCTGGGTATGCACAGCCCGTGTCATAGCCACGCGCTCCACCGCGCTGCCATAGCCGCGCCGCTGCAGACGGCCGAGGCCCACATGCAGCAGCGGCGAAGACAGACGGAACCCCGCGCTTTCCGCACTGGCGAGGTCCAGGGTACTGCCGAGGATGATATCGGCTTCGCCAGACTCGATATAGCCCAGAGCCGCTTCCGGCGTCTCGGCCCGCAACAGCGTATATGGCAGTTCGAGGCGCTCCATCGTCGCCGCCAGCAGGTCGACGAGAATACCGTCCATTGCCCCGTCCTGCCAAAAGGCATATGGCGGCTGCTGCGGCATGACCACGACGCGCAGCACCTGCCCCGACTGGGCGAACTGCTGCAGAAAATCCCGCTCTGTGGGAGAAATCGTCGTCTCCAGCGCGTCACGGCTGTCATAATAGCGCTTGTACGCCTCGCTCGACCACTCCGGCTGCGTGCGGTCAAGGCGCAGCATAGCGCGTTCCAGTTCGTGCATATACTCCTGCTCGTCAGCGCGCATCATAAAGAACACCGGTTCGCCATTCGAGGACTCCACGATGCGCATATCCGTGGGCGTCGGCTGCACGCTGCTCATGAGGATGAGCTCCACCTCGCCCTCGCGTAGTGCCGCATAGGCCGCGCCCACGCTCTCATACTCCACCGGCGTGTAGTCCGTCCCCGGCGTGCCCAGCTGCGTCATGAGCTCCTCGGCGCGGTAGTACTCACGCACCATGCCGATGCGCTGACCGCGGCAGGCCGTATAGTCGCCCTTGGAAAAACGCTCGTCATCGTTGCGGCACAGCAGCACGGAGCGCGCGATGCCCATGGGTATGCGCGAGAAAATAAACTCCTGCTCGCGCTCCGGCGTGCGATGCATATTCGCCAGCAAATCCACGTCGCCCTGACGCAGCGCCGCAATGTGCGACGCCCAGCTGTCCGTCATGGCGAAATCATGATACTCAAAATGCCAGGGCAGATAACCGCGCACGAACTGCAGGCAGTCGTAGACATAGCCCGTGCGGTCCCCCCGGCTGTCATAGCCGTACAGTCCGGGGAACATCGTGAGCGCCACCCGCATGTTGCGTTCCTCCTGTGGCCACGCCTCAGACTGATAGGGCTGTGGGGCCGCAGCTATGCCCTGCCCTGGATGCCCCAGTTCGTCCGCCGACGCTGGCAGTGCCAGCTGCACGAGCAAAAGCAGCACAAAAAGCAGGCACGCCCCGTACCTGCTTTTTGCAACTGCCTGCCGCTTTTCCCATCCCTGTCGCATAAGCTCTGCCCCTGTTCTTTCCGGTGCTGCCTGCTGGCGCGCGCCATGCCTTGTTTTATGCTTATTTCGACACCAGCGCGCAAAATCCTGCCAAAATGCCCAAAGCCGCAGGTGATTCCCTGCGGCTGATCTTTATGGATATCTTCTGACTGACGGCTGCTTCAGCCAAAATAGTTATGCACGGCATCGTTGAGCCCCACGAGCACAGCCGTGACCATGACGAGGCAGATGACCCAGAACGCCACGTTCTTATAGTCTTTTTCGTGCCAGGAGCCACGGATATTCGTGATGGAAATATCGATGGTGAACAAAAAAATCACGAGGCTGATGACGTTCATGACGCCAGCGGCAATACTTGACAATAGTTTTCCCTCTCTCTTTTATGCCTCCGGCGCAGCCAGCAGCGCCTCGATTTTCGTCTTCACCATATCAAACGCCACATCATTCAGGCCGCTGTTCAGCACGAAATCGGCCACGTTACGCGTCGGCTCGACGTAGAGGTAATGCATAGGCTTGACCGTCGTGAGGTACTGCTCGATGATGTTGTCGAGCGCGCGGCCGCGCTCCTGCATATCGCGCACGATACGACGCAAAATGCGCTCGTCGGCGTCGGCATTGACGAAAATTTTGATGTCGAACAAATCGCGCAGGCGCTCATCCTGCAGGATGAGAATGCCCTCGACGATAATCACGCGGCTCGGCTTGACATGCATAATCTCCTCCGAACGCGTGTGCTGCGTGAAATCATAGACGGGGATATTCACCGAGCGGCCCGCGCGCAGCGCCTGCAGATGCTCGATGAGCAGATCCGTGTCCAGCGAGTTCGGATGATCGTAGTTGATGTGCTGACGCTCCGCGAGCGTGAGGTCATCGTGCGGCTTGTAGTAATAGTCGTGGTAAATGACCGTAACCTGATCGCCGAAATACTGCTTCAGCCGGTTCGTAAACGTGGATTTGCCGGAGCCTGTGCCGCCGGCGATGCCGATAATGGTCGTCTTCACTGTGTTGCCTCACTCTTCATACTCTAGTTCATTTTCCTCGCACCACCAGCGCGCCGTCTCGCGGAAATGCTGATGGAGAAATGCCTGCCAGGCCGGCAGCAGCAGGAGGTGCTTGACCTGCTGGCGAAAGCGCACGGCCCCGCCTGCCCCCGCGAGCGCCGCGAGCAGCCGCTCCTGCGTGGCCTGCGGCCGCGACTGGGCAAACGCGCGCATAACGTCGCGTTCCTCATCGTCGCGCAGGTTCGGCAGGGGCACGTAGTGCGCGAAATCATCCTCAATGTCGAACACGTGGTCGAGCGCCTGCTCGTCGCCGAGCTCATCCAGCAGTACAACTTTACCCGCTGCGATGTCGACGTAGCCCTGCCGCACGTCCGACTGCGCCAGCGCCGTCGCAAGCTCGTCCAAATTGATTTTCATGGGGTCACCTCCGTACATATTGTTTTTATTATAGCGCGTATACACAGATTAGTAAAACACAAAAAGCAGACCTGCCGTAAAAAAGACAAGTCTGCCAGTCAAATTTTATATCTTGCCATCCGGCACAACAGCCGCGGCAGTTGCCAGCTTCATTTTAGTTCGGGTCGATACGATGCTCCTTCGCATTCTCGAGCAGGCCGTCACGACGGCGTTTCGAGGCCGTGAAGTAATCGTAAATGAACTGGCGGTCGTGGCGCTCGACGGCGTGCTGCACCTCGGCGAGGATATCCTGCAACTGCTGCAGATTCTGCGCGATGGCCGGGCCGTTCGTCATGCAGATGTCCGCCCACATGTCGGCGTTCGACGATGCAATGCGCGTCGTGTCTTTGAAGCCGCCGCCCACGAGCTTTATGCACGACTCGAGGTCACCGCCCGAGCGGTTCAGCAGCGTCACGAGCGCCGCGGCCGCGAGATGCGGTACGTGGCTGATGACCGAGGCGCAGCGGTCGTGGCGCGCGATGTCCAGCGTCACGAACTCCGCCTCCGTGAGCCGCAGCAGTGCCATGAGCTTTTTGTGCGCGTCCGCCGGTGCGCCCGTGTCCTCCACGATGACGTAGGCCTTGCCGCGAAACAGGTCGGGTGTTGCGGCCTCGACGCCGCTCTTCTCCCGTCCCGTCATGGGGTGCCCCGCGATATAGTAGATATCGGGCGGCAGGATAGGCCGCAGGTGTTCCCAGATATACTGCTTCGTGCTGCCCGCATCCGTGAGGATAGTGCCCCGTTTCAGATACGGCAGGATTTTCTCCACCATAGGCACAATCTGCAACACGGGCGGGCTGAGAAACACGATATCCGCATCACCCACGACTTGTTGCAAATCCGGCCCCGCGTAGTCCACGGCGCCAAGGCGCATGGCATTGTCCATGGAGCGCTGCGTGCGACAGAGGCCCGTGATGTAGATGCCATCGCCGAGCCGCCGTTTCAGGCAGAGACCGAGTGAGCCGCCGATGAGGCCGACGCCAATGATGGCGAGTTTCACCTGCCCCTGCCAGCCAGCCTGCGCCAGTACTTCCGCCATACTGCCAGCTGCCTCTGGCCTATCCACGCCGGGCGCCTCCGGCTGACTACCCTTGACGCCCGGCTGGTTAAATTGACTATTTTCGCTCATCTCGCTCATAACGTGCGCTCCATGACCGCCGCGATTTTGCCAAGCTCAGCCATGAGACGGCCGAAATTCTTTGGCGTGAGGCTCTGGTCGCCATCCGAGAGCGCGACCTCCGGATGCGGATGCACCTCGATGATGAGGCCATCGCAGCCCGCCGCCACCGCCGCGCGTGCCATCGGGCGCACCATTTGCCAGCGGCCCGTGCCGTGACTCGGATCGACGATGATGGGCAGATGCGAGAGCTCCTTGACCGCGGCCACCGCGCTGAGGTCGAGCGTGTTGCGCGTGAACGTCTCATACGTGCGGATGCCACGCTCACAGAGAATGACATTTTCGTTGCCCCCCGCCATGATGTACTCGGCTGCGTTCAGCCACTCGCTGATGGTCGCGGCGAGGCCGCGCTTCAGCAGCACCGGTTTCTGCTGTTTGCCCAGGGCCTTGAGCAGCTGAAAATTCTGCATGTTGCGCGCGCCGACCTGGAACACGTCCGCATACTCGCCCACGAGGTCGATATCGTCCTTGTCGACGATTTCCGTCACGACGCGCAGGTCGTACTTGTCACCCGCGCGGCGCATCATCTTCAGGCCCTTTTCCGCGAGGCCCTGGAAATCATACGGAGACGTGCGCGGCTTGAACGCACCGCCGCGTAGGAACGTCGCGCCCGAGGCTTTGACCGCGGCCGCCGCCTCGTCAAGCTGCTCCTCGCTCTCCACGGAGCACGGACCGGCCATGACGACGATCTGCTTGCCGCCGACCTTGACGCCCTTGACATCCACGATGGTGTCCTGCGGGTGGAAATTGCGGCTCACGAGCTTGTATTTCTCCGTGATGCGCACCGTCTTGTCCACGCCGGGCATCATATTCATTTCAAGATTAGCGATTTTCTTCTTGTCGCCGATGACTCCGACAATCGTAACTTCTGCTCCTTTCGAGAGGTTCGTCTGCAGGCCGTTTTGCTCGACCTTCTGCACGACCTTCTGGATTTCCTCATCCGTAGCGGTTGGTTTCATAACAATAATCATAGCACATACCTCCAAACACTGCCTGCTCCGAAATAAGAAAAGCCCGCCCCCGAATACAGGGGCGAGCTCGTAATCCCGATACTCGTGGTACCACCCTGCTTGCATAGCAAGCCTCTCATTTCGGATACTCATAAATTGAAATATCCTAGCCTGTGTTAACGGTGGCACTCCGTCGCTACCTACTCGGCAAAAACCTTTCAGTGCGCAGCTCCCGCGTGTATTTCCCTGATTTTCCCTGCAGCGTCGCACCAGCCCGCTGCTCTCTGCCAAGGTATCCTCAGGTACTTCTCGCGTTCTTCGCTTTTGTCTTTGTGTGTATACTATATCAACTTATCTGCGTAATGTCAACTGTAATTGTAAATTATTTTTCCTCTGCGTCCTTTACGAGCGCAATCTCGTCACAATTCGGGAACTTAGGGCAGTCAATGCACTCTTTCCAGACTTTGTGCGGCAGCTGCTCCTTCGTGACGACACGGAAGCCCAGCTTTTGGAAAAAGCCCGGTTTGTATGTGAGCGTGAAAAATTTCTCCACGCCCAGCGCGCGCCCCTCGTCCAGCAGTTCACGCACAATCTCTGCCCCGATGCCGTGGCGCACCATCGCCGGGTCGACGGCCATCGTGCGCACCTCGGCGAGCTTGTCCCAGATGATATGCAGACCGCCGACGCCCACGATGCGCCCGTCGTCCGTCTCGGCCACGACCATATCCCTGAGTGTCTCGTAGAGCGTGTTGCGCGAGCGCGCGAGCATGATGCCGTCGCTCGCATAGTTGTTTACGAGGTCAAAAATAGCCTCGATATCCTGAAATCTGGCTTTGCGGTAAACCATAGCAATCACTTCTTGTCTTTCTCTCGTGACAAAACTGTTGGTAAAGGAAGTTGCCAGTCAAGGCAGGGTAAAACAAACTGTTGCCTACGCTGACAGCAATGCTATGAGCAGCACAGGCACACTAGGCACTATGCCTTGGTAGCTGGCGGCGCAGCACTCGGACAGACAGCCTGCAGCGGGCACTCGGTGCAGAGCGGCTGGCGGGCCTTGCAGAGTCGCCGCCCGTGCCAGATGAGCCAGTGATGCGCGCCCGCCCACTGCTCGCGTGGTATGGCCGCCATGAGGCCCTTTTCGACCTCCAGCGGTGTTTTGCCCACGGCGAGTTGCAGACGATTGGCCACGCGGAACACGTGCGTGTCCACCGCGATAGCCGGGCGGCCAAAGGCTACGGCCGTCACCACATTGGCGGTTTTGCGCCCGACGCCGGGCAACTTTTGCAACGCCGCGAAGTCATCCGGCACCGCACCGCCGTACTGCGCACAAAGTATCTGACACGTCGCGAGGATATGCTGCGCCTTGCTGTGGTAGAGACCGCAGCCGCGGATGAGCTCCTCGAGGCGCGGCAGGCCGAGCGCGAGCATGGCCGCTGCGTCCGGGGCTTCGGCGAACAGGCGCGCCGTCACGACGTTCACGCGCTTATCCGTGCACTGCGCCGAGAGCATGACCGCGATGAGCAGCTCGAACGGATTGCGGTAGATGAGCTCCGGCCGCGCCCCCGCATAGACCTCTGACAAAATGCGCAGCTGCTCCTGCCTGATTTTCTTTGTTACGCGCATATTAGTTCGTCAGGCTCCTCACCGGTGCCGGGATACGGCCACCACGCGCGATGAACGCGTCCGAACTGAACGTGTTGCGTACGGGCACGATGGGGCAGTAGCCGAGCAGGCCGCCGAACTCCACCGTGTCGCCGACCTTTTTGCCCGGCACGGGGATGACGCGCACAGCCGTCGTCTTGTTGTTAATCATACCAATGGCCGCTTCGTCCGCGATGATGCCCGAGATCGTCGCGGCACTCGTGTCGCCCTCAATGGCAATCATGTCGAGACCGACGGAGCAGACACAGGTCATAGCCTCCAGCTTTTCAATGCAGAGGCTGCCCTGGTTGATGGCGTTGATCATGCCCTCGTCCTCCGACACGGGGATGAACGCGCCCGAGAGGCCACCGACGTGCGACGTGGCCATGAGGCCGCCCTTTTTCACCGCGTCATTGAGCAGCGCGAGCGCCGCCGTCGTGCCCGGCGCGCCGCAGCCCTCGAGGCCCATTTCCTCGAGGATGCGTGCCACGCTGTCGCCGACCTCGGCCGTAGGTGCGAGCGAAAGGTCAATAATGCCAAACGGCACGCCGAGCCGTTTCGAGGCCTCGCGCGCCACGAGCTGGCCCACGCGCGTGATTTTGAACGCCGTGCGCTTGATGGCCTCCGCCACCTCGGTGAAGTCCGCGCCCTTCATTTCCTCCAGCGCATGCTTCACCACGCCTGGGCCGCTGACGCCAACGTTGATGACGCGGTCACCCTCGGCCACGCCGTGGAACGCGCCCGCCATGAACGGGTTGTCGCCCGGCGCGTTGCAGAACGTGACGATTTTCGCGCAGCCGAGCGCCTCCTGGTCGCGCGTGAGCTCCGCCGTGCGCTTCACGACCTCGCCCATCTGGCGCACGCAGTCCATGTTGATGCCGGCCTTCGTCGAGCCGACATTCACGGACGAGCACACGATATCCGTCGTGGCCATCGCCTGCGGGATGGAGTCGATGAGCACCTTATCGCCGTGCGTCATGCCCTTTTCCACGAGCGCCGAGAAACCGCCGATAAAGTTCACGCCCACGGCCTTGCCCGCCTTGTCCAGCGCTTCAGCCACCGGTACGAACGTATCCGTCTTGCACGCATCGGCCGCAATGGCAATCGGCGTCACCGAGATGCGTTTATGCACGATGGGAATACCGAAATCAGCCTCGATATCCTCGCCCGTCTTGACGAGGAACTCCGCCGATTTCGTAATTTTATCGTAGACATTCTGGCAGAATTTGTCCACGTTCGGGTGCGCACAGTCACGCAGCGAGATGCCCATGGTGATGGTGCGGACATCCAGCTTGTTCTCCGTGATCATGCGGTTTGTTTCAAAAATATCATCTGAAGTGATCAACTAAAACCCTCCTGCTGCTAGGTTGCACGGCCGGGCCACATATCCCCTGCCACGGCCGCACTGGCTGCACCGCGCTTACACGTTGTGCGTGACGTCGAAAATGGCCTGGTGCTGCGCCTTGATGTCGAGGCCCAGCGCCTCGCCTTTCGCCTTGAGCGTCTGCTGCAGGTCGGCGAGCTTGATTTTGCTCTCGTCGCTCATCTCCGCAATCATGACCATGTTAAAGAAGCCATCCATGATGTTCTGGTTGATGTTCAGGATATTGACGCCATTCTCCGCCAGCACCGAGCTGACCATCGCGATGATGCCCACGCGATCCTTGCCGACAATGGTAACTACGATTTTCATTTACACACTGCACCCTTTCTCATGGCTCTCGTTACTCTCTCTGTAAAGTATGATACCCACGCCACCACAGGTGGCACACTTCATTATAGCAAAGCGCGTCCCCTTTGTACACCTTCCCGTGCAAGAAAGTCATATACACAGGGGCCTTGACCAGCACCAGTAACGACGATTGACACGTAATAATGTTTTTCTATATAATGTGAGTGTATTTATCTTATGTATGCACAGGGAGAAAGGGAAACTTTATGGAAATGCTCAATGCCGCTGTCTCGGCGGTCAATAATGTGCTGTGGTCCTACGTGCTCATCATCGTGCTCGTGGGCTGTGGGCTCTGGTTCACGCTCTCGACGCGTTGCGTGCAGCTACGGCTGCTGCCGGAGATGATTCGCCTGCTGTTGTCGGGCGTCGGCACGAAAGCACCGGGCATCAGCTCGTTTCAGGCGTTCTGCGTGAGCACGGCCTCGCGCGTGGGCGTCGGCAACATCGCCGGTGTGGCCATCGCCATCGTCACAGGCGGCCCCGGCGCCGTGTTCTGGATGTGGGTTATCGCGTTCTTCGGCTGTGCCACGGGCTTCGTCGAGAGCACGCTCGCGCAGATTTACAAGCTGCCGCGTCCGCTCGGCCTGTTCCACGGCGGCCCGGCCTACTACATCCAGAACGCGCTGCACCAGCCCGGCGTGGCGCGCCTGTTTGCCGTGCTGCTCGCCGTGACGTTCGGCTTTATCTATGTCTCGGTGCAGGCGAACACGATTGCCCAGTCGCTCACGCATGCGTTCGGCCTCGATGCCTTCATCACGGCCGGCCTGCTCGCCGTGCTCACAGGCCTCGTCATCTTTGGCGGCGTGCGCCGCATCGCACAGGTCACGGAGTACCTCGTGCCCATCATGGCCGGCCTCTACATCGTGGCCGCCTTTATCGTCATCTGTCTGCACATCATGCAGGTGCCCGCCATGTTCGCGCTTATCCTGCACGACGCGTTCTCGCCGCAGGCGGCCGTGGGCGGCGGTCTCGGCACAGCTGTACTCACGGGTATCAAACGCGGCCTGTTCTCCAACGAGGCCGGCGAGGGCTCCGTGCCAAACGCCGCCGCGACGGCCGACGTGAGTCACCCGGTGCAGCAGGGCCTCGTGCAGGCGCTCGGTGTCTACGTCGACACCTGGCTCGTCTGCTCCGCCACGGCCTTTATCGTGCTGCTCACGGGCCAGTACACCATCGGCGGCTCGCTCACGGGCGTGGCACTCGCGCAGGAGTCGCTGGCCTCCATCTTTGGCAGCCTCGCTCCCGCCGCCGTTGCCATCATGATTTTCCTCTTTGCCTTCAGCTCCATCGTCGGCAACTACTGCTACGGTGAAATCAACGTGCCGTTCTTCGGCAAAAACGGCCATCTGTGGCTGCAGGCGTTCCGCGTGGGCGTCGTGCTCATGGTCATCTTTGGCTCACTCGCCGAGCTGAACCTCGTCTGGAACCTCGCCGACCTGTTCATGGCCGGCCTCTGCCTCACGAACCTCTACGCCGTTGCGCGCCTCGCGCCGCATGCGCTGCACGCCCTCACTGACTACGTGACCCAGAAGCGTCAGGGCATTCAGGAGCCCACGTTTGACCCCGCGCGCGTGCTCGGCACGACCGAGGGCATCCATGCCTGGGGCGTCGACAAATAAGCCCATAAAATCTGCACATAGCAAAGCGCCTGCTGGATTTCATCGCCCAGCAGGCGCTTTTTGACTGGTAAAATCAGCCTCATCATGTAACAATGAAACCGTCAGCTGCTCATATGGCTGGCAGCGGCCCGGCAACGCTATGCGTCCCTATTTAAAGAACACCGACTTGCCGATGAACTCGCGCAGGATGGAGTTGTTAGGCACGTCATCCTCGCAGTTGATGTCGTCGACGTACTGGAAGAAGTTCAGCAGGAACTGCGCCTCTGTATACTCGGGCACGTCGGGCGGCACGCGCTCGAGCAGCGGACGCGCGTAGCGTTTCAGCATACCGAGCTCGTAGATGAGCGCGGAGTTGAACATGACGTCCGCCTCCTCCTGGAAGGGGAAGATATATTTCTCCTCGCCCTCACGTACCGCTGGCCACTGGTGCAGCGTCTTCAGCGCATGGGCGCCGCGGGACTGGTAATCACGCACGAGGCGCCGGAGCAGGCGCGCGCTCGTCGTCGGGATGCGGTTGTGCGCGTCGATGTTCAGCTGCGTGAGCGCACTGACGTAGATTTTGAATTTATTCGCACGCGGCACGGCGGCCGAAAGCTTTTCGTTCAGGCCGTGGATGCCCTCGATGATGATAGGCTGCCCCTCGCCCACGGAGATGGTGCGTTCCAGGTGCCACTCGCGCTCGCCCGAGATGAAATTGTAGAGCGGCAGCGTGACCTCCTGCCCCGCCATGAGCGCGAGCATATCTTTATTGAACAGTTCCGTGTCCAGCGCCTCCAGGCACTCGTAGTCATACTCACCCTGCGCATTGCGCGGCGTGTCGCGGCGGTTTTTGAAATAATCGTCCAGCGAAATAGAGACGGGATGCAGGCCGTTCGTGCGCAGCTGGATACGCAGGCGCTGCGCAAACGACGTCTTGCCCGAGGACGACGGCCCCGCGATGAGCACGAGACGCAGGTCGTGATGATGCCCCGCGATGTGCTCGGCAATCTGCGCGATATGTTTTTCCTGCAGAGCCTCGGAGACGCGGATGACCTCGCCCATCTCACCCGTGCGGTTGATGCGGTTCAAATCCGTCACGTACTGGCAATCGAGAATGCGTGCCCACTCCTCGGCCTCGCTGAGGATGTGGCTGAGCTTCGGCTGCGGCACATAGGCGCGTACCTGACCGCCGCTGTGCGCGTCCGGTGTCCTGAGCAGCACGCCCGGTGCCTCGTAGTCGAGGGCGAAGCGGTCTATGAGGCCCGTGTGTGGCACCATAGGACCGTAGAAATAGTCCTGACACTCGCCGCACTGGTAAATGCTCACTGTCGGCTGCGTCAGCTCGGCGATGAGCTCTGCTTTCGCCACCAGCTTATGCGCTTTAAAAAGCTCTACCGCCTCCTCGCGCGGGCAGGCGCGCTTCACGATAGGCCGGTCCTCGTCCACGATAGCCTGCATGCGCGCCGCGATGGCCTGCGTGCGCTCGAGGTTCAGCCGCCAGCTCGGCGCGTTGATTTCGCAGAACAAGCCCTTGTTAGCCGTGAACTGCGCCACGACCTCCGCCTCAGGATAGAGCTCGCTGACCGCCGTGACGAGCAGGAACAGCGCCGAGCGGCGGTACGTCTGCCAGCCCGCCGGCGTGTCGAGCTCGATGAGCCCCGGCTGCCCCACGATGGGTGTCTGCAAATCATGCCATTTGTTATCCAGCGTGCCCATGACGATGGGTGTACGGTATTTATCCTGCTGCTCCCGTGCCAGGTCCAGCAGTGTCTTTGCCTCTGCCATTTTTATGACCTCACTTTCGAACACGTTCAATATTTATATACTGTATATTCTACGCAGACAGGCAAAAACCTGCCCGCTGACGAAAATATGTCCCTTGGCACGCGCAAGCGCAAAGCTGCCCCGCAGCTGCTGCCAACTGTGCCTGCACAAAAATGCCTCGCTTGTTGCACCGGTATGCTACAATGTAAAGGTAAAGGAGGTCGCCATGCATATCACCGGTATCATCTGCGAATACAATCCCCTGCACAACGGCCATGTCTGGCAAATCGAGGAGATACGGCGGCGCACGCCGGACACGCATATCGTCGCCATCATGAGCGGCAGTTTCTGCCAGCGCGGCAGCGCGGCCATTCTCGATAAATGGACGCGCGCGCGCCTCGCCGTGCTCGCGGGCTGCGACCTCGTGCTCGAGCTGCCGTTCCCCTTTGCCTGCCGCAGCGCACAAAATTTTGCTCTCGGCGGCGTACAGTTGCTCGCAGACCTGAGGCTGGGCGGGCAGCTGGCCTTTGGCGCAGAAACGGATAATCTGCGCGCACTAACCATGGCCGCCAAAATGCTGGACACGCCTTCTTTGCAGGCAGAGATACATCGGCACATCCGGGCCGGTGCCTCCTATGCAGCCGCCGTGTCGGCTACCATAGGACTGATGGCAGGCATCCCTGAGCACGTGCTGCGCCAGCCCAACAACATCCTCGCGCTCGAATATCTGCACGCCCTGCAGCGTTATAAGCGGCTCCAGCCGCTGCTGCTGCCCCGTCAGCAGGCAGCCCACCACGACGACACGCTACAAGCGCCTTTCGCCAGCGGCACGGCCATCCGGCAGGCGCTCTACTGTATCACCAGTCCAATGCCCTCCCACAGCAGAAAAAAATCAACAGCAACCAAGTCAATGAGCCAGCCAACCGCTCCAGCAACAGGTGAACCTGCAGTGCCCGACTGGGCCACGCTCGCCCGGGTCATGCCCGCTGCGACACTCACCGCCCTGCAGGAAGCCTCTGCCGCAGGCCTGCCCGACGCAGACCGCCTCTATCCCGCGCTGCAGCTGGCCCTGACCTGCCGTAGTGACGCCGAGCTGGAGAGCATCTACGGCCTCGCAGGCGGCGAAGGCATCCTGCCCCGCCTGCGTACGACAACTCACGACGCAACCAGTATGGAAGAATGGCTCGCCCGCGCCAGCACGCGCCGCTACCCGGTTGCCCGCCTACGCCGACTCGTCCCCTATCTCCTGCTCGGCTTGCGGCAGGACACCATCGACGACACAACCATTTTAGGGCCTGCCTACATCCATGTATTGGCGATGAACCGCCGCGGACAGGCCGTGCTGCGTGCGGCTAAAAAGCACAGTCTGAACCCCATCGTAACAAAATTCAGCGATGTGCTCACGAGTCGGATACGCAACGCCGAGCTGCCCAGCCTCATGCAGCCCTCGCCACCTGTGGAACAGTTGACGCTAAATATGCTGGCGGACGGCTTTATCGCTGGAGCCCGTCAGCAGGCCGCCATGGACTCTCTGGCCACGGAGCTGCGCGCCCTGCTGCTGCCGCATCGCGACCCGCACAACGATTTCAACACGTCCCCCTGGGTGGCCCCTAAACAGGATTAACTTAAGGAAACGCTGATTAAATCGTCAGCCCATCTTGCCGCATCTTTTCCAGCTAACTGTCAACTTATAATAGATAGGAGCGTTCATGCATGCTTGATTTCTGGAATCATCTCACCCCGCAAAAGCGTCTGCTCTATGGCCTCGCCATTATTATCTGGCTGCTCATCATCGGCATTTGCGCCTGGCGCTATCTGCAGCCAGCCGCTACCGTGAGCAACGACAGTGAGCCCGTCACCAGTACGGAGGCCGCGGACACGCCCGCCCCCGATGCCCCTGAAGCCAGTACATCCAACGCCACCGCCGCCGTGCTTGCCGACGACACGTTCAGCAATTTACAGCTGACTGACCCCACCCTCCCCGTCTACGATACACACACGCGTGCCGAGCGCCAGCAGCAGGGCCTGCCCACGGCGCTGCCGCAGCTCAAGCCTTACCATGAGGGCAAGGTCGTTTATCTGACGTTTGACGACGGTCCCGACGGCGTAAACACGCCCGCCATCCTCAACATCCTGCGCGACAACCATGTACCGGCTACGTTTTATGTACTAGGCAAGGCCGCGGCCGCCCACCCCGACATGGTGCAGCGCATGTTCGCCGAGCACCACGCCATCGGCAACCACAGCTACGACCACGACTACGGCCACCTCTACGCCTCGCACGACGCTTTTTTGCAAGAAATGGCCAAAACAGACGATATTATTAAGCGCATTATCGGCGTGCGGCCGCTCATCCTGCGCGCGCCAGGCGGCATTATCGGCCATTTCGGACAAAGCTGGTGGCCCACTCTGCCGTCGTACGGCTACGTCGAGCATGACTGGAACGTGAGCTCGGCCGACGCCGCGCCGAACCATCCCGTGGCGCAGAACTTTATCGACAACATCAACTATGGGACCGACCAGCCCGTGGCTGCCCACACGGCCATCATCCTCATGCACTGCTCCGACGGTCACGAGGAGACGGTGAAAGCCCTGCCGGAAATCATCCGCATCCTGCGTGAGAAAGGCTACACGTTCGGCGTCATCACGCCCATGACCCCGCAGCCGTGGTAAAACTCACTATCAGCGTGAGCACAACGGCTGGAAACTGAGCTGGCCTGCCACAGGCCTTAACAAAGGTAGACTTTTGGTGTAAATAGGGCAGGATTTTTCCTGTTGACGTGGAAGCTTTATGCAGATAATGGACTCACGATGCGATATATGGTATACAGAAAAAAGGAGGTGCCCGCATGCGTAAAACACTCTGGCTGCTGGTCGGCCTGTGCCTGTTGCTGCTGGCACCTCTGGCCACGCGGACTACGGCCAGCGCTGAGGAGGCAATGACCCCCGTCGTGCGCATCGGCTACGTCCTGCCAGGCATCAATGTCGATACCCTGCTGGCACACCGGCAAATTTACGCGCAGTATTTTGATGAGGTCACGAAATACACGCACTGGACCTATGAGCTCGTACCGCTGAGCGTGGAGGGCTGCCGGGCGGCCCTGCAAAACGGCACCGTGCAGCTGCTCGTACCCGTCGAGGTCAATCCAGACCCGGCGGCCACGAGCTTCTGCTACAGCCAGTTTGACACGAGCGGTGATATTATTGGTCTGTTCCAGGCACCGGGCAGCACGCGCTTCGACGCCAGTGACCTGCGCACCCTGGACGGCGCGCGCATCGGCCTGCTCACGGACCGCGCCGATGCTACACGGCCGCTACAGGCCTTTCAGCAGGCCAACGGCCTGCATTTTACCTACCATTATTTTAAAGAGCAGTCCGACATGGTTGCCGCGCTCGCCCAGGGGGACATCGACCTCACACTCGATGCCAGTACGAACGTTCTCGCCAGCGAGGAGGCGTTCCTGCTGGCCTTCGACAGCGTGCCGACGCGCGTGGCCGGGCTGAAGACGGATACGCGTTCCCAGCGTCTGCTGCACGAGCTCGATCAGGCCACGGCGCAGCTCATCGCTGACGACCCGCGCTTCCTCTACGAGCTGCGTGGTGACTTCTATACGAATAATATCGCGCTGCTCACGCATTTTTCGCCTGACGAGACCACCTACCTGCAAAGCATCCGCAGCCTGCGCTGCGTCATCTACGGCCAGATACCGCCCCTCGTCAACGCCCCCACACAAACGATGGCGGGCATCATGCCGGACTTCCTGGCAGCGGCCGCCGCACAGGCCGGGCTGGAGCTCACGTTCACCCGCGTGGAGACCTACCAGCAGGCAGCTGACCTGCTGGCGCGCGGCGAGGCCGACATCATGCTCGACATCTACAACGAGAACATGAAGGACAACGGCTTTTACTATACCTCGCCACTCACGTTCGAGCCGCTCACGCTCGTCACCCGGCGTGGTGAAAGCATCAAAGACGGTGGCGCCCTGCTCGTGCCGATGAACTTCCCTTCACTCATCGATTATATTACGACCGAGTTCCCACGCTGGCACGTCGCCATCGCTCCTTCACTCGATGACTCTCTGTCCGCTGTAGAGCAGGGTCACGCCGATGCCCTGCTGCTGCACAGTTTCTTTATCCAGCGCGGGCGCCTTTTTACCAATCATCCCGATCTCGTGCCGCTCACGGACACCACGCTGCGTATGCCTGTCTGCATCGCTATCTCGCCGCACCGCACGCAGCGGCTGCAGACCATCCTGAACAAGGCCATCCTGCGCCTGCCGACGGATGCGCGCAGCCAGATTATCGGGCGCTATGCCGCCCAGCCTGAGCCCTTCTCCCTCATCCGTGTCCAGGAGGAATATCCGCTGGAGTTTGGCCTGGGGCTGGGAGCCATGCTGCTCCTGCTCGCAGGGCTCGGCTTTTCCCTCTACCACAGTCACACCATGAATTTGCAGCGGCGTCACCTCGCTGATGCCAACGCCGACCTCTCCCACCTGCTGGCCGACCTGCGCGACGCGGGCACGGTCATGGAGGTGTACAAAGAACGCTCCGAAACTGACCTCTTGACCGGCTGCCTCAACAAGTCCGCCATGGAACGGCACTACCGCGCAGCTCTGCAGATGCCGACGGCACCGGGCCACTGTCACGCGCTCTTCATGCTGGACCTCGACCATTTCAAAGATGCCAACGATACATTGGGGCACGCCTTTGGCGACAAGGTGCTGCAGGACTTCGCCCGCGGCCTGAAGGAAATCGTCCACGGCAACGAACTCGTCGCGCGCTTCGGCGGTGACGAGTTCCAGCTGCTGCTGCTTGATAGGCCGCCCGCCTACCTGCTCTACACCGCCGAGCGCATCCTGGGCCTCGCGCATCGCCTCAGCGACCCGCAGCTCACCGCTATGCTCTCGGCCAGCATCGGCATCGCCCGCACGCCGCAGGACGGTACCTCGTACGACAAACTCTTCAAGCACGCCGACTTTGCACTCTATCAGGTCAAAGACAGTGGCCGCAACGGCTTCCGCTTTTACGAGCCCTTACACTGAGCAGCAATGCCACCCGCACCCGATAACGCCAAACGATAAAAAGAGCCCTATGAACAGCACGCCCATCGCGTGTTGCCCACAGGGCTTTTGGTTTAATCTAATGATGTAACCGCACCAGTGTACGCCGTTGCATCAGCCTTTCCTTAAACTGTGAACCAGCTTGCCTCTGCTCAGAGTACACCGAGGCGCTGCATGTCCGCCTTGAAGGCCTCCAATGGCTGTACCTGCGCCTGCTCCGGGAAGCCGCAGGCTGGTCCTGCCACCTGGTTCAGGCGGGCCGAGATGCCGAGCTGGAGTTTCGCGCTGGCCTCGAACGGCAGGCTCGTATGTGCCTCGTAGTCCACTACCTCCCGCAGCTGCTGCACGGCCTGCTCGCCGTGCGTCGTCGTGATGGCCGCGCGGCCAGCTAGATCAAAATAATGCTCGACCTGTGCGTCCGTGTAGCCCGTCAGCCGCATCATCCGCGCAATGGCGCGATACATCACGTCATCCACATCCCACAGCTGCTTTTTCGTCAGGCCATAGACCATAAAGCTGAAACGGTTGCTCGTATTCACCGCGATGATGATGTTATGCAGCTTGGCCCGCTTGTAGTGGATATCCCAGCAATAGGCCAGCTCCTGCTCCGCCGCCGGTGCCAGCGTGCGGTTGCCTACGAAATCTACGTAGCTTTGTGTAATGCCATATTCCATCTATGACGTCCCCCTTCGTCTATCCGCGCAAGATTTTTGTTATCTTTTCTGATAGATACATTTCGCCACGCCGACCGGCTTTTCCTGCCTGCAAGCACAAAATTTTCTTTATCTGTCTGCCCAGGCCAAACCTCTACACAAAGCCACGCCGCTCATGTATAATAGACACATGAGTAATGAAAAAGCGGTCCCCCATGGCTCAGCCCGCCTGCTCAGGCCTTGACTGTCTCCCGTGGCGCCGCTTTACGGAAAGGAAGTATCCCTATGTACTGTCCGCGCATCGGACACATCAACTTTCTCAACGTGCTGCCGCTGGCCTGGAGCTATACGCACGGCGCCGCCGAGGGCTGTACGCTGCAGCGCGGCGTACCGGCCGAGCTGAACGCCGCCATCTGCCGCGGTGACCTCGATGTGAGCAACGTCTCCTCCATCCTCTACGCGCGCCACAGCGACGAGCTCGTCATCCTGCCCGACATCTGCGTCTCAACGAACGGCCCCGTGCAGAGCATCCTGCTCGTCTCGCGCCGCCCCATCGACGCCATCAAGCAGGACAAAATCCTGCTCACGGCGAAATCGGCCACGTCGCACTGCCTGCTGAAAATCATCCTGCACGACGGCTACGGAGCGGCACCCGACTATCAGGTACGCAGCCTCACACCGCAGAACCCCATCCCGGAAAAAGCGACCGGCTCACTCTTTATCGGCGATGATGCGCTCTGGCTCTACCATCACCGCACGGAGGGCCTCTACTACTACGACCTCGGGCAGCTCTGGCACGAGCTCACGGGCGAGCGCATGGTCTATGCGCTCTGGGTCGCACACCGCAACTTTGCTAAAAATCATCCCGAGCAGCTGCGCCGCGTCTGGCAGTGCATCAGCGGCGGCCTGCGCGACGGCCTCACGCACAAGGATAGCGCCATCAAGAGCGTGCTGGGTGAGAAGCCCTTCACCTACGCCCAGCTCGACGAGTACCTCGGCCCCGTCATCCACTGGTCACTCACACCCGAGTACCTTCAGGGCCTGCGCACCTTCTACACCCGCGCCGCCGCCAACGGCCTCATCGACCGCGTCCCCGAACTGCACCTGGCGACCGTATAAAAAAGAAAACTGCCACAACAGAACCCATGCACACTAAAAGGCCTGTGGTAAGCTCTCCCATGAGCTACACCACAGGCCCCTGGCTGTCCGTATGCATTTTTGTGGGATTCCTTTCTCCTATTTTCTTCCTATGCACTATCAGCGTTCCATCAGGACTCAGACCGAGGTGCTGAACAGCAATCCGGCACTCGCACCGGCGTAGCCGGCCATGGTGTAGGCACGCATCGCGGCATCCCCGCTGCTCTGCTGCCCCATCTGCGCCAGCGTGATTTTCTGCACCGAGACGACTTCGTTCCCCCGCATCTCCTTGATCAGGAGCGAACCGTCGGCCAGCACCTGCGTAATAGTGACCGTCTGGTCGTCGTTGCTGCTGGTACTGCTGTCACTCGCTGTGCTGCTGGCATCCGCCGCACTCACGCCCTGCGCCGATACACTGTCGAGCACGCTGCTGAACGAGTCCGCCGGACTCACGCTGGCGACACTCGCCGCAGTGGCATTGCTGGCTGTACGGTACGGATCCGCATAGGGACTCACGGCGCTGATGCCCGCAATGGCGCTGATTCTATCGAGACTGCTCATCTCACTCACCTCCTTGACAAAAGATTAAGGCTGGGATTGTTTTCCCAGCCTTAATGTAACAAATGTTTCTTTTTCACATATAAAGGGTAGTTAAATTTTTGTTAAGCGGTTGACAACGCTTACTATATTTACAAATCGCGGAAGGAAATGGCCTGTAGGTCATGCTCCTGCATAAACTCGCGTACACGCGGCGAAAGCAAGGCGTCGCGCTCCTCGGACCAGTGGTACCCCCACTGATACTGCTGAGCGAGTTCTGAGGTCGTGTCACCGGGGTGCTGCATGATTTCAAACGTCTCCCCCGGTGCCTGAGCAATCGCCGCCAGGATACGCAACAGATTCGCCTCGTCCGTATGCCCGCCCATGAGCATACCGTAAAAGCTGTCCGTCGTCACGAAGCCACGTTTAACGGCCCGGTGCCGTGCCCGCTCTGCCCAGAACGTCAAACCGTCACGGGCGATACGCCGTGGCCAGCCGGCCTGCGCCCAGCCGCCCGTAAAGCCGTACGGCTCGGCCGGGATGCGCAGGCGCGTGATACCGTGTGCCTGCATGAGGTCGAGGCAGATATCGACGATACCCGGCAGCACATGCAGGTGCTGGTGGCTGTCGAGATGCGAGACCTTTACGCCAAGCTGCTCCAAGCGCCCTATCTGTGCCTCACACTCCGCCCGCACCTCAGCGAGACGGATTTTGCCGCAGACATAGCGCTGCAAAAAGGCGCCATAATCGGGCCAGAAACGCCCCGCCGGCGTGACGAGGGACGGGATTTCTGCCGCGGGCAGCACGGGACGCTCGGCCACGAGGCAAATATGCACGCTCGTGTCGAGCTGCTGGTGCGCCTGCAACAGCTTGACCGCTGGCTTGAGTGCCCCACCCACGGCCATAACCGACGTACTCGTGAGCACGCCCTGCGCGTGCGCGCGAATGATGCCCGCATTGACGGCCGGATGCAGGCCGAAATCGTCGGCATTAAAGATGACGCGTTTCACGGCAGCACCACCCTCTCCGCATCCTGGTCCGCCTGCCCCGGGTCGTAGGACAACTGCGTGCCTTGCAATGACCAGACATCCGCCTCCGTCGCCGAGGCCGTCACCCGCGAGCCGGCCTCGTGGTGGCGCAGGCGCGGCATATCCTCAGCCACGAGATACAGTGGCCGCCCCTTGACCTCCTGATAGATGCGCGCGATGTACTCACCGATACAGCCGAGCACGATGAGCTGCATGCCGCCGAAAAACAGCATGATACTCACGCTCGTAGCCCAGCCCGGGGCAGCATCCTGGGTGAAATATTTCGCATAGAGCACATCAGCAAAAATGAACAGGCTGATAAAAGCGCAGATAAAGCCCAGGTAAAGACCGATACGCAGCGGCACGGTCGAGCAGCTGAACACGCCCGCCAGTGCCAGGCGCAACATCTTGCGCGGGGAAAACTTCGAGCGTCCCGCATAGCGCGCGGGTGCCACAAAGGGCACCGTGACCTGCCGGAAGCCCAGCTGCGTGACCATGCCACGGATGAAGCGGTCGTGCTCACGGAACCGGCGCAATGCGTCGGCGGCCGGACGGCTGAGCAGACGGAAATCCGAACCGCCCGGCCGCACCTCCACGTCGGAGATGGCATTGAGCGCCCGGTAGTAAAAGGCCGACGTCACCTTTTTCACGAGCGACACGCCCTGCGTCGTCTCGCGGATGGTCTGCACGACGTCATAGCCCTGCTCGTAGTAGCTGAGGAGCTCAGGAATCATCGTCGGCGGATGCTGCATGTCGCCATCCAGCGTGATTACGACGTCGCCAAACGCGCGGTCGAGACCGCAGGTCAGCGCGAGCTGATGCCCGTAGTTGCGTGCGAGCAGCACCGGCTGTACGTGCCGGTCCCGGTCCGCCAGCGTCTGCAGCAGCGCACGGCTCGCATCACTGGAGCCATCATCGACAAAAATGAGCTCCCAGGTATAGCGCCCCGCCAGGGTCTCCATGACCTGCTGCACGGACGTATAGAAATGCATAATGTTGTCCTGCTCATTATACACAGGCACAACGAGGGAAATGGCTTTCATAATCTTTTAGTACTCCCTTATCTGGAGAAGCGCTGACTAATGGCTGGAGCAAACTGAGCCGCCGCTTTAATCCGTGCGTTCCTGGGGTATAACCACACGATATACAATACTCTGTGGCGTCTCGCCCAGCACCGTCAGCTGCGCCTGGGCGGGCAGGCAGTCCATCAGCCGCTCGGGACTGTGCCGTGAGGGCCGCCGCGCCGCTACGATAACGAGCGGCGTATCCGTTGGCAGCTCCTCCACGGCCGCGAACGGCATGACATTGCGGTCGCGCCAGCTGCTCTCGCCCGGTACCGGCAGCATCTCGGCGATGCGCGCGCGTGGTTTCAGACTGTAGACCTCGCGCGCCTGCAGATAATAGACGAGCGAGGATTTGTAGTCGCCAAAATAGTAAACGGGCAGCTGTGGCTCCTCGGCCAGTGCGCGCTGCACGACCTGCGCGGCCGCCTGCTCTGAGGCCCGCTCAACCTGCGGCACGGCCACGGTGAACGTCAGCACGACGAGCGCGACGCTCCACCCGGCCAACAGCCAGCGGCAGATGCGGCCATAATTCCGGAGCAGCCGTGCAAGCAGAATGGCCGCAGGCAGGAACGCGGGCAGCGTGTACGTCGGGTATTTCGTCGCCATGCACTGGTAAAACAGTGTCACCGTCACGGCCCAGACGACGAGAAAAATCGTACCGTCCGACCACTGGCGCGGCTGCAGGCTGCGCCGCTTTTGCCACAAAGCGTACAGAGCAGGGAGCGACCACGGCATGAAAGCGGCCAAGGAAACTGCCGCGTAATAATACCAGACATTTGTCTCGGGATGCTCGGGCACGGCCGCCCGCAGGAAATTGTGCGTACCGAGGAACGTATCGAGGAACGCCTGCCCGTGCAGCTGCGCCATGGGCCAGTACCAGATGCCGGCCACAGCACAGAAAAGCACCAGGCCGAGTGGCCAGTGGATGCGCAGGATTTCGCCAGGCCGCCGTCGTACACAGAGGAACACGAGATAGACAAAACCCGGCAGCAGAAAGGCGATAGGCCCTTTCGTAAGCACGCCGAGCGCCGCGCAGGCAAAGGAACCCAGATACCAGCGCCTGTTGCCAGTGCGCCAGCCCGCATAGAACGTCATGAGCGTGAGGCTGAAAAACACGAGCAGCGTCATATCCGTGATGACGGCTTTCGAGAAATACCAGTAGCCGCCCGCCGTACCGAGGATGAACGCGCCCAGTAGGCCCGTGTGCCTATCGTAAATATAGCTGCCGAGGCGATACGTAAGGCAGAGGCTCACGATACTGAACACGACGGGAAACAGCCGCGCCGCAAAATCCGTAAAGCCCAGCACGCTGAACGCCGCCATGAGCTCCCAATAGAACAGAGGGGGCTTGTCGTACCAGAAATGCCCGTAAATGCGTGGCGAGAGCCAGTCTCCCGCCGCCAGCATCTCGCGCGCCGTCTCCGTGTAGTTGGCCTCTACGGGGTCCGTCATAGGCAGCAGCTGATTGCCGAGCAGGTAGAGCACCGCAAAGAAAATGACGATGCTCCGATAGGGATGGCGCTCCATAACCTGCCACCATGCCTTAATGCTCATGCTCGACCTCCCTGCCCTGCCGTGCGGCCAGCGCTACGCACGGCCTTGCGTTTCCACACGTAATTCCAGACAGCCACGATACCTGCCGCGACAAATTTCGCCACCGTATACCAGATGCCGAGCACATCTACCTGCACGTACATGCAAAGCTGCGTAAGCAAGAGTCCCGTCACACTCGAGCCAATAAACATCGCCATTTGCCGCGGCGTCTGGTGCCCAACCTCCGTAAAGACAAAACGCACGCAAAGCCAGTAGTTCAGCACCACGGACGCCGTAAAAGACAAACCGGACGACCACAGATAGTACAGCCCCACGGCCTCCGTGAGCAGCACCATAAGGCCGTAGTCAAAGACAAAACAGCCGCCACCCACGAGCAGAAAGCGCAAAATCTCCGCCCCTCGCCCCTGGCCGCGCATGATATCTAAAAACCGCAAAGAAAAAACTCCCTTGATTCCCTTTACCATAACAAAATCCATTATAGCGTTTTGTACCAGTAAAGGCAATAAACGGGAGTTCAACTTACGAGATAGCCGTCATCGCGTCGAGGAGCGGCAGTGCCACAGCGAGCAGGATAAAACCAATGAGGCTGCCCATGACGAGGATGGCCACGGGCTGAGCGAGAGCCTCGAGGCGGCGCAGCTGGCTCGTCGTGATGACGCGGCAGAGATCCGCGGCGTGACGCAGCATCTCCGGCAGGTGTCCCGAGGCCTCACCAGCTGCTGCCATATCGCGAATAGCCGCCGGGCAGGCACTCTGCAGGGCACGTTGCCAGGACTGCCCCGCTACGACCTGTTGGGCCGCACGCCGCAGGCAAAGTTGCAGATAGCGATTACCCGTCGTCGCTGGCAGCATCTGCAGTGCGCGGTCGAGACGGATGCCGCTCTCCAGCAGTACGGCCAGCGTGTCACAGAGCCGCAGCCAGTGTCCGTAGAGTTCCAGTCGCCCCAGTAGTGGCACCTGCAACCGCCAGCGGTCGAGCACGAGGCGCACTGCCGGTACCTGCAGCAATGCAGCCGCGCCAATCCCCAGCACGGTCAGCCATGCGAGCGCCACATACCACTCGGCCTGCAGCCAGCGGGAGACCGTCAGCACCACGACCGTCGGCCAGGGCAGTGCCGTGTGAAAACTCGTCAGCAGGTCAGCAAAAGCGGGCAACACGAAAATACTCAGGAGAAAAATTGCCAGCAGCGAGAACACACCAAGCAACACGGGATACAGCAGCGCTGACTGCATTTTCTGCCCCGCCGCATAGGACACGGCCAGATAGTCGGCCAGCCGCGCCAAAATCTCCTGCAAGCCGCCGCTGCGTTCGCCTACACTGATCAGTTCACACATGGCTGCGGGAAAGGCCTGCGGCTCGCGGCGGCAGCTGTCCGCTAAACTGCGCCCGGCCTGCAAATCCGTGAGTGCCTGCTGCAGGAAGCGCTGCCGCGCGGTGCCCGCACCCGACTGCGCCAATGTACGCACGGCCTCGTGCAGGGGCAGGCCGCCCGCGAGCATGACCTGCAGCTGACGGCAGAGCAGCACTGTATCGCGCCGCGACAGGCGCGACTGTGTCAGCCGCTGCCACCACACCGTAGCGTCACCTGTATGGCCCGCCGCCACCTGCGCAGCGCGAGGCACTGGTCGTTGCCCCGCCATGCCACTATCCACAGGCAGGGGCGCCGTCTGCTGGCCCTCGCCGTGCCAGGGCCAAAAACGCCGTGCTGCGCGCTGCTCCTCCAGCTGCGTCACCCACAGCCCCTGCGTGCGCAGCGCATGCGCCGCCGCCTGACGATTGGCTGCTGTCAAATGTCCCTGCATGACCTGCCCCGCACGATTGCAGGCCTTATACTGAAATTCCGGCATCGTCATTTACCTCAATTATGTGAATGATATTTCTCCCGCGTCTCACGCGTGATTTCGCCAGCTGCATAGAGGCGGTCGAGGTCCATGTCGCCCGTCTGCATGCCACCGCGCCCCAGCATGGCCGAGTCAAGCTGCGCGTATTTGCCCTGGCGGATGAGGCTGCGCACAGCCGGTGTCGCGAGCAGCACCTCCAGCGTCGCCACGCGCCCGCCAGCGGCCGCCGGCACGAGCCGCTGGGCAAAAATGCCCGTGAGCACCTCCGCCAGCTGCGCGCGCACCATATCCTGCTCCACGAGCGGGAAAAAGCCCGCGATGCGCAGCGCCGCCTCCGAGGCCCGCGCCGCATGCAACGTGCCGAGCACGAATACGCCCGTCTCTGCCGCCATAAGCGCCATGCGCATCGTCTCCGCGTCGCGGATTTCGCCGACCAGGATGATGTCCGGCGCCTCGCGCAGAGCACTGCGCAAGGCCTCAGCAAACGACAGGAAATCCCGCCCGTACTCGCGCTGGCTGATAAAGCACTGCTCCGGCTGATAAAGATACTCCAGCGGGTCCTCCAGCGTGATGATATGGGCAGCGCGGCTGTGATTGACCGCGTCGAGAAAAGCCGCCAGGGTTGTCGTCTTGCCTGCGCCAGTTTTGCCAGTGACTAGCAACAGGCCCTGCTCCGCCGTCACCAGCGACACCAGCGCGGGCGGCGCGCCAATCTCCGCCAGCGTCGGTATCCGTGCCGGCAGCAGACGCAGCGCCAGTGCGGGCACGCCCTGCTGGAAATACGCATTGCCGCGAAAGCGCCGCCCGTCATACGCCCAGGAAAAATCCAGCATGCGCTGCTGGCGCAAAGTCTGCCGCTGCGCATCTGTGAGCAGGCGCACGAGCACATCCCAGAGCACAGCCTCCGTAGGCTGTACACTCCCCTGCCGCGTCAGCACCCCCGCGCGCCGCAGCCACGCCGCCTGTCCTGCCGTCACATGAATATCCGAAGCCTCCACCCCGATAGCCGCCCGCACCAGCGGCAGCCACCAGCTCTGCCACACATCCTGCATCTGCTCACCCTGTTCCACATTTGTCCTTTATACTTCCTATCTTCTACAGTGAGCACACATTTCCTGCCCGCAAAAACAATTTTGTGGAATTTTTCTTACGCTACAAATGCGAAAAAGGACCAAGGTGAAACACCTTAGTCCTTGTAATTTCCTGGTGGAGACAAGGAGGATCGAACTCCTGACCTCTTGCATGCCATGCAAGCGCTCTCCCAGCTGAGCTATGCCCCCGATGCAGTTTTTGTTATTTGGCTTTCGCTCTCAACAACAGATATTATTATAGGCCATGTTAACGCATCTGTCAACATCTTTTTTTAAAAATTTGTTATTTGAGTGCAGTATCATAATTCTGGCCATAGACGATACGGCAGCGGCTGGCGTCAAACGCGGGATTGACGACACTTTTCGCCGGGTCGTACTCCACGGTCTGGATGTCGAGCAGCTCCAAAAGTGTGTGGATGAAGTCGTCCGTCATATAGGGGCGGTCCACGGCTGCGCAGATGGCCTGCCATTTGTCCGCATGATGTGCGCGGTACGCGGGCGAGGCCCAGATGAGGAACGGCACCTCGCACGTGGCTTTCGTCGGGTGCTCCTCCACGTGGCCGGAGAAATGCCGTCCGTCGTCGTAGAGGTCCTCACCGTGGTCAGGCAAGTAAAAGACGAGCGCTTCTTTATCGGCAAACTTGCCCATGAGCGAGCTCACAACAAAATCATTGTAGTAGATGGCGTTCTCGTACTGTGCGACCTCCAGCCGCTCGTCGTCCGGCAGCGTATCCTGCGGTGGTGGCACGTCGGCGGGTGTGAATTTCGTAAAGAGGTACGGATAACGCCGGTAGTAGAGCCCGTGTGCGCCCATGAGGTGGATGACGTAGAAATTTTTCGCCGCCGGTCGCGCGAGCGCCGCGTCCACGAGCGGGAACAGCTGCTCATCTAGACTGCCATTGTCCTCGTGCGACTCCCGCAGCTGCGTAAAATGGCTTTCGTCCGCGCGGCTGGCAAACAGCTGCGCCACGTTGCCCCAGATGCCGGAACTCTCCTGATTGGAGAGCCAGTACGTGCGATAGCCCGCCGCGTGCAGGACATCCATGACATTATTGTGCTCGTACCACGGCTTCTGTGACTCGTTATCCGCAAACGTCAGCAGGCGCCGCAGCACGGCCACCGTAGCCGTCGCGGGCGCAATCGTATCGTGGAACACGGCGAGCTCACCTTTGGCTGCCAGCTCGTCGAGGTTCGGCGTGTTCGCCAGCGGATAGCCGTAGAGGTGCATGCGCGCGCGGCTCGTCGACTCGCCGAGGATAAAGACCACATACGGCACGTCGCTGTTGTTCTGTGTAATCTGCACGTCAGCTGCCGCCGCGCTTTTGAGCTGCTCAAAGGCGCGGATATTCGCCACGGCCGTGTCCGTCGCCCGTACGATACGCACGACAGGGATGTCGAGGCTGTCGTTGATGACAAAGGAATGCCACTGCGTCCACAACGCCCAGCCACCGCCTACGAACATAACCACCAGTGGTAAGAGCAGCCAACACCAGCGCGCCTGCCCGGTGGCCTGACCTGCTGTCAAGAACCTGTCATGCGCTATCGCCGTATTTATTGCTGTTACCTGCGTTATATGCTCCGCCTGTGTATTTACACTTTCCCCCATATCGGCGGGCCACCACCCGTTTGCCCTCTGCCGACGTTTCCTCCGCCAGCGCCACAGGCCCAGCCCGGCCGCAACGAGCACCACAAAGGCAGCTGCACCGCGCCAGCCAATGTACATGCGCAGGAACTCCCCTGTCTCGTGTGGGTTCGTCTGCAAAATGGCCGTGACGATGCCCGCGCCCACGAGCGCCTCATACGTCACGATGGTAAAGAGCTCCAGCCCCGCCAGCAGCAGGCAGAGCCCCAGCGACCCGCCCAGCAGTGTACGCCTGAGCGGCCGCCACGGCATGAGTACCAGCAGCCAGGCGTAGAGCAGGCAGCCCGCGAGCAGGAAGACCGCATCCATCCCCAGCACGGCGAGCTGCGTGCCCTGATACATATGGATATTCTGCCAGGCAAGCGGGAAGAAATTCAAAACGAACAACAACAGCCCCGCGGGCCAGCTGCGCACCAGCGCGCCGCCCAGGTAATCGGCTACGGCTTTCATCGACATCAGGCAACCTCCATCACAAACATATTGCCATTATAACGCAATCCCCTTGCCACCGCCACCGTAAAAAAGCTATAATGAAAAGGATAAAACGTCAATCAGGAGGTTTACATCATATGACACAGGAAACATTTCACCAGCTCGTCCATCTCGTCCTGGACTCCCCGGCGCATCCGCCCGAGACGCTCTTTGTCGGCGGCATGGACAACTGGCACGCCCGCGCGCGCCTCGCGCATTTTCTCGCCATGCAGGGCATCGACAAAAAGGCGGAGGCGCTCGAGCTCTTCCATAGTATTGTCGAGCAGGATGTGGATGAGGACAATCCCGAGGATGTCGAGGAGAAGTGCTTTGCCCTGCAGCGTCTGAGTTCGCTGGAAAAAGAAATTAATAAAGACGACGACGCGCTCAAACATATCGATATGGCCATTGAGCTCGCCGAGTCGACGGATTTCCTCTATAAATATATCCTGCGCGGCGAGCTCTGGGGCGACCGCTGGAATCTCATGCATAAAATGAACCTCACGCAAGACGCCGAGTCCGAGGTCGACGAGCGCATCGCGGCCTACGTGGACATCCCCATCGCACACAACAGCTACCTCTACTACGGTTACCGCTTCAAGGCGCAGCTCGCGGCCGAGCGTCACGTCACGCTCGTAGCCAAGGACTACATGCACATGGCGCTGCACGCAATGGAAATCCCCGAGGAATATAAAGAGGGCCTCGAAGTCGCCTTCGCGCCCACGCACGACAACGCAGCTTTCATCCTCAACCAGATTGACCGCGCGACGCCGAACCCAGATAAACTGCACTGGGACATTTAAAATATAAAAAAGGGGGCTGTTGCAGTTTTGCGGCAGCCCCCTGGCGATGATTTTGCACCCCTCGTGTTTCACAAGTTCGGCTTCCCTCATAATATTTCAAATAAATCAGCACAATTCTGCCAATGCTTTCCTTGCCCAATCAGGATCGGCAACGATCGCTCTGGCAACCCCGATCATATCTGCTTTTTTCTCCCGCAGGAGCATTTCGGCATCTTTTGACGTTTGCACTCCGCCAGTGAGAATGATCGGGATATTTACGGCTTTCTTGATTGCCTCGGAGGCATCGCCGAAATAGCCCGCGCCTGTTTTATCCTTTGGCCTTGATCCGCACAGACCGCCGGAAATGCTGATGTATTGCAGCCCCGCTCCGGCGAAAATTTTTGCGGCGGCGCCCCCGTCCGCTATGGTGTTTCCGCCTTCCATGTAGTCCGCAGCTCCAAGCCGCAGGCCCAAAATCATATCCTCGCCGATGGCATCTCTTACGGCGGTGATGATCTCTCGATGGATTTTCAATCGTCCTACGATGGTTTCTCCGTAAGCGTCCGTCCGCTTGTTCGTGAGCGGCGAGTAAAACTGATTGAGCAGGTAACCGTGTGCGCTGTGAATTTCCACGCCGTCAAAACCTGCCCGTTTCGCGCGTTCAGCCGCAAGGGCAAAATGCTCCACCAGATCACCAATCTCCGCGTGCGTCATGGCATGTGTCCGTTGAAGCGTTCTGTCCGAGGCCAAGGCGGGACTGGCAAGCCCGCTGGGACTAATGCCTTCCTCTGCCACCTGCGCCTTCTTAATTGCCGATCCCGCATGAGAAAGCTGCATGACCGTTTTGGAGCCACTCTTATGAATGACCTCGGCCAATTTGGCAAGTCCTGCAATATTCTCGTCTTTGGCGACGGAAAGCTGATGTTCGGTGGCGCGTCCGTTGGGCTTTACAAAGCTGTGTTCGATGACAACAAGCCCGAAACATCCTCCCCTTGTACGTTCTTCATAATAGGAAAGCTGCTCGTCTGTCACGGTGCCGTGGTCTGATTTCTCCAAATCCACCGGTGCCATAACCAAGCGGTTTTTCAGGGTCACTCTCCCGAGTTCCATCTTTTCTTTTAGCATCTCCTGCTCCTTCCTGATGTTAAGCCGGCACACCGTCCGTCGCCGTATATCCTTCGAGCGATCCAGCTTTTACCTGAATGCAGACATAGGTCAAATCACTGTCTGCCGCTGCGAAAAATTGTCGTTTTGCAGATGGCGCGATGCGAAGCCAGTCTCCGGCTGTAAGCGGCAGTTCGTCTCCATCGACTACGGCTGTCCCCTTCCCGGTCAATACGGCGTAGATTTCCTCGTTCTGCTTGTGATAGTGGACAAACGGTACTTTTTCTCCGGCAGGAAGGGTGTTGATGCTGATTTCCGCACCTGTAAGCCCCAAAACATCATGCAGCTCCATCCTGCTCCCGCCTGCGGCGACGTTCATCTTGCTATAATTCTCCACGATAAAACTCCTCCTGTTTACATATCAACCAGCCGGGGCTTGCCCAGGCCGTAGGCCAGCTTGCAGGTACACTCGTCCATATACATCAGCACGAGGGTGGGGCTGTCCACCGTCTTATGAATCTTGTGGACGATGTTGTCGAGCCTGTCCCAGATGCGTTTTCGTTCCGCCTCGTCCTCTACAAACTTCATGATGCCGGTGATCCGCGCCGTGGTCTTACCGCTTGGCTCCATGTAGGTGTACGCCGTTTGCGGGTGATGGACAAGCTGGCTGTAGATCTCTTTGTCGCTGGCCGTGGCGAAATAAAACTTCCCATTCTCCTCGAACTGGAATTCGATGCACCGAGCTTCCGGCATTCCATCATCACGCACCGTCGCCATAATGCCGTAAGCGTCGACGGGCAAATGCTTCATAAATTCCTCTTTGGTCATCATCTTGTCCTCCTTAGCCTGTATATACACATGAAAATCAAAAATCTTATGCATCATCGAGCTTATCCGCCGCTTGCCACATGGCCGCCGCCAAACGCCGGTACGCTTCCTCGCCGATGACTGCCGCACAGCGTTCGTGGAGTCGCATGAGGCACGCGTCAATTCTCTTGGTCTTTTCCCTGCCCAGGTCGGTAAGGCTCACATGAACGGTTTTCCATTCCTGCTCTTTTTTTACCATGCCCTGTTTCACTAAGGCATTCACAAAACGGGTGCAGGTGGAGGGGGCGATATCCATTTTCTCACTCAGTTCCGAAATCGTAATGCCCGGATATTGGTTCACCACAATCAGAATATAAATATGCGGCGCAGAGATCCCTGTGTCTGCATATTCCTCGTTAACGATACGCCGAAGAACATTCGACAGGCGGTTGGCGGTAAAAAAGAGACATCTGCGGAGCGTCGTCTCATTGGCTTCCATCACTACACTCCCTTCTCATTTGTATATGCACATCATAGCATAGACACACCTCCTTGTCAATCCCCTTGAGACACGCAACGGGAAAATTTTGGATGCACCCATATTTCGTTTTTCATCGGTCATGCCGCATACGCAAGCGATTCCGTATCAGCCACCGGCATCGGCACCATGGCGTCCGCCATCACGAGGTGCGCGCGCTCCGTGAGACCGGCACAGGCGAGGAGCAGGGCCGTTTCATTGTAGGCCGTGCTGCCGAAGCGGTCGGCCACGATGAGGAAGCGCTCGCCTGCCGCCAGAACATCGCAGTCATGACGCACTCGCTCCCCGAACGCAGCTACACGAAAATTCTCGTCACAGACCACGCGAAGATCGGCCGCCCCTCCTTCGCCCAGCTCTGCCCCATCACGACCATGGACAAAATCGTGACGGACAAGGAAGCTGATCCCGAGTTCGTGCGCAAAGCGCAGCGCCTCGGCCTCGAGGTCGTCCAAGTCTGACATTTATGAAGATACGCGCCCCACCATCTGCAGAAAATCCGAAAATGTTTTTTCTCCTGACGTTCCAAGTCCGGATGCCACCTTGTCCTGCTCCTGCTCCCACAGCCGATGCGCTTCTTGGAAAACTTCTTCGCCTTTTTCCGTCAGCACGAGCCTGCTGTTGCGGGCTCGTGCCGGCTTGACATCCGCCACGTATCCTTCTTTGACGAGGGGCTTGATCGTCCGAGCCAACGTGGAACGCTCGACGCCAACGGCCTCCGCAACCTCGCACAAGGACGCTCCTTTGCAATCATGGATTCGCCCCAAGATGATGTGCTGCACGGGGGTCACGCCGCTCGGCGCCAATGCCTCTTGATACGTCTTCATCAATTCTTCCGCAGCTCGTTTGAGCCGCAGGCAAAAACAATCTTTTTCCTGCCACATCGTGTCACGCCATCTCCTTTTCTTGTTGCTCCAAGCAGTTCCTTG
>ONCF01000087.1 GCA_900316275.1 uncultured Veillonellaceae bacterium | reverse complement strand
GCCGAGCCAGCCCGTCACGAGCGTGTCTTCACCGAGAATGGTGTCGACGTTCGCCACGTGCAGGCCTTTGCCGCCCGGCGTGTTATCAACAGCGTCAGCACGCTGGACCGCGCCTTTGACGAGGTCTTTGAGCGTATACCGCTTGTCGATGGAGGCGTTCAGGTTCAGTACGAGAATCATGGGGATGCCTCTTTTCTATGAAAGCTCAGGAACCAGAATTAATAACGGTTCTTGCTGAGGCAGACCTCAATCTTATGCTGCACGACAGCCTTCATGGCCTCTTTGCCCGGTGTCATGTACTTGCGCGGGTCGTTGGCCTCGGGGTGCTCCTTGAAGAACGCCTTGACCGCATTCGCGAACGGGATTTTCAAATCCGTAGCGATGTTGACCTTGCAGATGCCGAGCGTGATGGCCTTCGAGACGAGCTCATCCGGCACATCGGAGGCACCGTGCAGCACGAGGGGGATATCGACCTTGCTGCGGATTTTCTGCAGGCGGTCGAAATCGAGGTGCGGACGGCCCTTGTACAGGCCATGCGCCGTGCCGATGGCCACAGCGAGACTGTCGATGCCCGTCTCGGCGACGTAGCGCACCGCATCGTCCGGGTCCGTGTAGGCGCTCTCCGCGTCGGAGACCTCGACGTTGTCCTCGCGGCCGACGAGCTTGCCCAGCTCAGCCTCAACCGTGGCGCCGCAGGTATGCGCGAACTCCACGACCTTCTGCACCTTCGCCACGTTCTCCTCGTACGGCAGGCGCGAGGCGTCGATCATGACGCTGCGGCAGCCGGCGGCAATCGTCGTCTCAATCTGCTGCACATCCTCGTGGTGGTCAAGATGGAACGACATCGGGATGGAGTATTTCTCCATGGCCGCGCCGACGAGCGCAATGAGGTAGTCTTTGTCCGCGTACTCAACCGTGGATGGCGTCGCCGCAATGATGACCGGGGAGTGCATCTCCGCCGCCGTGGAGACGACGACCTGCAACGTCTCGAGGTTATGGATGTTGAACGCCGGTACAGCGTAGTGGCCCGCCTGGGCATCCAGCAGCATCTGTTTCGTGTTGTGCAGTTTCATAGTTCTCTTACTCCTTATCTGTAATCCCAAAGGGAATGGTTAACCTTCTTCTTCCTGCGCCGTCGTGAGGCTCTCGCCGAGACTGCTGACCGTCAGCATGATGCGGCGCTGAGCGAAATCGCGCAGCCAGTGCGCGCTCTTTTTCGGATAGCGGCGGCCGTCGTCGTAGTCGACGTAAAAGACGCCGTAGCGCTTCGCGTAGCCGTTCGTCCAGGACATGGCGTCCACGAGCGACCAGACGAAGTAACCGCGCACGTCTACGCCATCCTCCATCGCATCGAGCACCGCCGCGAGATGCTGGCGGATGTAGTCGATGCGGTCGTCGTCCTCTACCGTCCCCGCTGTGAGCTCCTCACGGCAGCCGAGGCCGTTCTCCGTGATGTAGAGGGGCATTTCCGGATATTCCCGCTGGATGCGCACGAGCATGTCGTAGAGCCCCTGCGGGAAAATGGACCAGTCCCAATCCGTGGCGGGTACGTCGGATTTGTGCACGCGCCGGCTCACGCCACGCAGCGCATAGTTGCTCGTGCTGCGGTGGCTCTGCCCGGCCGTCGCCTCAGACCAGGCCGTGCAGAAATGGCTCGCGTAGTAGTTGACACCGAAGAAATCCAGCTGCGTGGCGGCCTGCCGCAGTCCCGTCTGTTCCTCCAGACTCAGGTCCGGCAGCGCCGTGCCCGCAGGCAGCAGCTCCATGAGCGCCGCCCGCGTCGCCGGCTGCAACTCGCCCATAAGTACGAGGTCGAGCAGCACGCGGTTCGTCAGCGCATCGTCGAGGCCTGCCGCGTGACGGTCGGCCTCCGTATCGTGCAGGGGGTAGACCGCCTCGGCACGATGCGCGAGACCGATACTGCCCTCACAGCCCAATTCCTTGTACAGGTTTACCGCCTGTGCATGCGTCACGAGCATACGCGTGAGTACCGCGAGTGCCGTAGCGGGCTCGTCCTGCCGTCCCGGCGGGAACAGCCCGGTGACGTAGCCATTCATGGCCTCGGTCACGGGGTCCTTGAGCGTCAGCCAGTGCCGCACACGGCTGCCGAAATGCTCAAAGCACAGGCGCGCGTACTGCAGGAAACGCTCCTGCGTGAGCTCCGCGAGCCAGCCGCCTGCGCGGGCGAGGTACTCGGGCAGGTCGAACTGGTAGAGCGCCACATATGGCTCCACCCCCGCCGCGAGGCAGGCATCGATGACGCCGTCGTAGTACTGCAGGCCCTCAGCATTCGGCTGGCCCTGCTCGTCGAGCAGGCGCGTCCAGGCGAAGGAAAGCTCGAGCGCCTGTACGTGGTACTCCTGACAGGCCGCGATGTCGGCCGCGTAGTGATGGTAGCTGTCGCTGGCCCGCTCGCCATCGAAGCCGCCTGCCTGACGCTCCAGCCAGCGGTCCCAGACGCTCGGGATGCGGGCGCCCTCGCGCACCGCCCCCTCGACCTGATAGGCTGCCGTCGCCGCGCCCAGCACGAAATCGCGGGGCACCATGCGGATCATAAGCTCTCCTCCCTCCCTGGCCCCACAGGCATTCACCTATGGTTCCTTGTTTACAATATTCATTATAGTTTTTCCGTCGCCCGCAGTGTTTTCACCTTTTGGAAATGTTTTCAACTGCCCGCAGCTATGCGCGCACAGCAAAAAGGCCGGCACAGCACCCCGCTGTGTCAGCCTTACCTATGCTCATATATTATGCTGTCAGATTTTCGCGTACTCCAGCACCTCGCGCTGGCCGTACATGCGCTCGTAGTAGCCCTGGTAGTCGCCAGAGATGATGTTCATCCACCAGTCACGGTTGTCGAGGTACCACTGCACCGTCTTTTTGATACCGTCCTCGAATTTGGTCGCGGGCTCCCAGCCCAGCGCCTCATGAATTTTCGTCGGGTCGATGGCGTAGCGGCGGTCATGGCCCTTGCGGTCCGTGACGTGCTCGATGAGGCTCTCCGGCTTGCCGAGCTGCTGCAGGATGGTCTTGACCACGTCGATGTTGGCGCGCTCGTTGTGGCCGCCCACGTTGTAGACCTCGCCGACTTTACCCTTGCGGATGATGAGGTCGATGGCCGCGCAGTGGTCCTCGACGTAGAGCCAGTCGCGCACGTTGAGGCCATCGCCGTAGACCGGCAGCTTTTTATCCGACAACGCGTTGATAATCATGAGCGGGATAAGTTTCTCGGGGAAATGGTACGGACCGTAGTTGTTCGAGCAGCGCGAAATGGTCGCCGGCACCTTGTACGTGCGGTGGTAGGCCATGACGAGCAGGTCGGCACTGGCCTTCGAGGCCGAGTACGGGCTCGAGGTATGCAGATTCGTCTGCTCGGTGAAAAACAAGTCGGGCCGGTCGAGCGGCAGGTCGCCGTAGACCTCATCGGTCGAGACCTGATGATAGCGGTCGATGCCGTATTTGCGGCAGGCGTCGAGCAGCACGCTCGTGCCGATGACGTTTGTCTGCAGGAAAATCTCCGGGTTCTCGATGGAGCGGTCCACATGCGACTCCGCCGCAAAGTTCACGACGATGTCCGGCTTCTCCTGCTCGAAAATCTTGTACACCGTCTTGCGGTCGGCGATGTCGGCCTTGATGAATTTAAAATTCGGCTTTTCCATGAGCGGCGCCAGCGTCTCGAGATTGCCCGCATACGTGAGCTTGTCGAGGCAGATGATTTTGTCGGCCGGATGTTTTTTGTGTTCATAGTAGACGAAGTTGGCGCCGATAAAGCCTGCTCCGCCCGTGACGATAATGTTCATTTACTTTTCCTCATATACAAAATTCAAACTCGTGGCGGCGCGCTCAGCGAGCGTAGGCGCCTGTGTATCTTTGTCGGACAGGATGACCGGCTGCAGCGGCCACGCGACGCCGATAGCCGGGTCGTTCCAGGCGATGTTGCCGTCGCACTCGGGCGCGTAGTAGTTGTCCGCCTTGTACTGCACCTCGACGTCGTCCGTCAGCGTGATAAAGCCGTGCGCAAAACCGTGCGGGATAAAGAGCTGCTTTTTGTTGTCCGCCGAGAGCTCGACGCCGACCCACTGGCCGTACTGCGGCGAGCCCTTGCGGATGTCGACGGCCACATCGAAAATGGCGCCGCGCGTCGCACGCAGCAGCTTCGCCTGACACATGGGGTTCAGCTGGTAGTGCAGACCGCGCAGCGTCCCGCGCTGCGCCGAGTAGGACTGGTTATCCTGCACGAAATTCACGTGGATGCCCGCCGCCTCGAGCTTGCGCTGCGACCAGCTCTCCATGAACCAGCCACGCGCGTCACCGAACACCTGCGGCTCCACGACATAAACGCCCTTGAGTTTCGTCTCTGTAACTTTCATCAGCAACCTCCGTCTTTTATTCCTCGAGCATCCGCATGAGATAACGGCCGTATTCATTTTTCAGCAGTGGCTGGGCGAGGCGCTCTACCTGTGCTTTATCGATATACCCCATGCGATAGGCAATTTCCTCGATGCAGGCGATTTTCAGGCCCTGGCGCGCCTGGATGGTCTGCACGAACTGTCCTGCCTGCAGCAGGCTCTCGTGCGTCCCCGTGTCGAGCCAGGCAAAGCCGCGGCGCATTTTCTCCACGTTCAGCGTATGCTGCGCGAGATAGACTTTATTGACATCCGTGATTTCGAGCTCACCACGCGCCGAGGGCTTGATACTCTTCGCCACGCTCACGATGTCGCTGTCGTAGAAATACAGGCCGGTCACGGCGTAGTTCGACTTCGGCTGGGCCGGCTTTTCCTCCAGCGACAGCGCCTGCCCCGCCGCGTCGAACTCCACGACGCCGTAGCGCTGCGGGTCGGACACATAGTAGGCAAAGACCGTCGCGCCCGTCTCACGCTGCGCCGCACGCTGCATCATCACGGCGAGGTCAGAGCCGTAGAAAATGTTATCGCCGAGCACGAGCGCACAGCCCTCGCCCGCGATAAAGTCCTCGCCAATGAGGAACGCCTGCGCGAGGCCGTCCGGACTCGGCTGCACGGCGTAGCTGATATGGATGCCCAGCTGTGAACCGTCGCCAAGCAGGGCCGGATAGAGCTCTTTATCCTGCGGCGTCGTGATGATGAGAATGTCGTTGATGCCCGCGAGCATGAGCGTGCTCAGCGGATAGTAAATCATGGGTTTGTCGTAGACGGGCATGAGCTGCTTCGAGACCACGCGCGTCAGCGGGTAGAGGCGCGTGCCCGAGCCGCCCGCCAGGATAATGCCTTTGCGTATCATGCTAAAACTTCCCTTCCCTATGGCTGAAAGAAGACCGTGATTTCTGTATCTTTGTCGACGAGCGTATTGGCTGGGATGCTCTGGCTGCCCGCGACGCCCGAGCCCCGGCTCGCGAACGTCAGGCCGGCGCTGGCGGCCTTCTGTGCGGCCTCGCGCAGGCTGAGCCCGGCGAAGTCCGGCACGACGACCTTGCCGCTCGGCACGACGCCTTCATAGCCGGCCTTGCGCTTCGGCGTGTCCTCCTGCACCTTTTCCATACCCGCGAACGGGTCGCTCGAGGGCGCGATATGCATATAGCGGAACAGCTGTGAGAAAATGCTGCCCGCCACCGGCGCCGCAATCTGGCCGCCGTAGAAATTGCCTGCTCCCGGATCATCAATCATCACGAGCACGACGAGCTGCGGGTCCTCCACGGGTGCGAAACCGCAGAACGAGGCGATATAGTGTCCCTCGAGGTAGCCCGCACCATCCTCGCGGATTTTCTGTGCCGTACCGGTCTTGCCCGCAATGCGGTAGCCCTTGACTGCCGCTTTCTTACCACCACCCGTGGCCACGACCTGCTCCAGCAGGCCTACGAGCGTTTTATCCGTGGCCGACTCGATCGTGCGGCGCACCTCGGAGCGGCCGCGCTCCTCGTAGATGGTGCCATCCGGATTGTATATCGTCTTGACGATATGCGGCCGCAGCAGGATGCCGTCGTTCGCGATGGCCGACATAGCCGTCACGAGCTGCAGCGGCGTCACGGCAATACTCTGGCCGATGGACATCGTCGCGATATCGGAGTCGCGCATGTCCTCCGGCTCGAACAGGATACCCTGCTCCTCGCCCGGCAGGTCGATATGCGTCAACTCGCCGAAGCCGAACAGCTTCGCGTACTGCGTGAGTTTCTCCGCGCCCAGCCGCAGACCGACCTGGGCAAAGCCCGTGTTCAGCGAGTTTTTCACGACGTCCGTAAACGTGACCGTGCCGAAGCTCTCGCCGTTCCAGTTCTGGATGCGCCGTCCCGACACCATGACGTAGCCGGGGTCGACGAAAACCTGATTCGGCGAGACAACCTTTTCCTGCAGGGCCGCACCCGCCACGACGGACTTGAAGGTCGAGCCTGGCTCGTAGATAAAGGAAACGGCCCGGTTTTTCCACACTTTGGCATCATAGTCCCAGAAGCGGTTCGGATTGTACGTCGGGCGTGATGCCATGGCCAGCACATCGCCCGTCTTGGGGTCCATGACCACGCAGGTGATGGCCTGCGGATTGTTCGCGGCCATGGCCTTGTCGAGCTCCTGCTCCACGATGAACTGGATGCCCGCGTCGATGGTCAGCTGCACATTCTTGCACGAGCTGCCCGTGTACTGCAGGGGACTGAACAGCGACTCCATGATGGGACGGTTCTGCTGGTCCGTCTTGACCGTGCGCGCCTGCACCTCGCCCTTGAGCAGTGGGTCGAGCGACTGCTCGATGCCGTCGAGGCCCTTGTCATCGACGCCAACGAAACCGAGCACATTGGCAGCCAGGCTGTCGTTCGGATAGGAGCGCTTCGCCTCCGTCTTGAAGCCGAGACAACCCGTATACTCCCGCTCACGCATCATCTGCCGTACGCTTTCGTACTCTTCCTGCGGCAGGCGCCGTTTCACCCAGACAAAGCCACCGCCCTGCGCGATATCGCCGAGAATTTCGTCCTCGTTGAGGCCGATGAGCGGCGCGAGGTCAGCGGCCAGCTGTGCCGGGTCGTCCACGTGGTTCGGGTCGACATAGAGCGACTGCATCTTCGTGCTCACGGCCAGTTCCCGCCCGTTGCGGTCGAGAATGGCCCCGCGCGGCGTCTCCAGCTGATAGTTGCGGTCCACCTGCGCGGCGAGACGCGCCGTCATCTCCTGCCCGTCGACGAGCTGAATGTAGCCATAACGCACCACCAGCAAGGCAAAAGCGGCCAGCATGCACACGGTCAAAATCAGAATATGCTTTTGTAGGCGGTAGCGTTCCCTCTCCATGGCGTTCCCTTTCTCCCCCACCGCGCGCTGCAGTCGTGCGACAGAGCACAATTCAATATGCTATCATTGTAGCACAAAAAACCGCCAGCGTCTCCCCCTGCAGGGAAACGCCAGCGGTAAATCTGCCCAAGGCCCACAGCTGGCCCTACCAATGATATTTTTCGCCGTGGTTAATCTTGCAGCAGCGGTACAGCTGCTCCACGAGCAGCAGGCGCACCATCTGATGCGTGAACGTCAGCTGGGAAAAGCTCAGCCGCTGGTCAGCTGCCGCCCGCACCTCCTCGGAGAGGCCGAACGCGCCACCGATGAGAAACGTGAGGCTGCTCTGCCCGTGCAGCGCACGGTCCGCGATTTCTGCGGCCAGCGCCTCCGAACTCGTCTCCTGCCCGTACACGTCGAGCACATAGAGATAACTGCCCGCGGGCACGAGTTTCAGCAGGCGCTCGCCCTCTTTCTGCAGCACCTGCGCCTTTTCGGCTGCCGACGGATTATCCGGCATACGTTCCTCGTGGATTTCCCGGATGTCGACCTGGGCAAAGGGCTGCAGACGCTTGAGATATTCCTGGATACCGGTCGTCAGGTAGCGCTCCTTGATTTTACCGGCACAGACGATGGTAAAACGCATCGCTTACTTGCTGTCCTGCTGCGGCATCTCGTCGAGCGTCGCGTCGACGGTCTGCTCTTTGCCGTTGCGGTCGAACGTCACCTTGACCGTATCGCCGACCTTGTGCTCGGCAATCTTGGCGCGCAGATCACGCACGCTGTTCGTCTCGGCACCGTCAAGCTTGAGGATGATGTCGCCGCGCTGCATGCCCGCCCGGCCGGCAGGGCCGTTCAGCACGAGCTGGAACACATAGACGCCCTTGTCGATATTCAACTCATAGCCATAGCGGGCCGCCGTTGCCGGGTCAAAGACCGTCACGCCGAGGTACGGGCGCGCCACATAGCCGCTCTTCATGAGCTGGTCGATGACGTCCTTCACCGTGTTGATGGGGATGGAGAAACCCATGCCCTCAACGCCCTGCGCCGCGAGCTTCGCGCTGTTGATGCCGATGACCTCACCGTCCGCATTCACAAGCGCGCCGCCCGAGTTGCCAGGGTTGATGGCCGCATCCGTCTGCAGCAGTTTCACGCGGTTATCGGAGATTTCCAGCGTGCGGTTCAGCGCGCTGATGACACCTGCCGTCACGCTGCCCTTGAACTCGAGGCCCATCGGGTTGCCGATGGCGATGGCCGGCTCGCCGACGACGATTTTATCCGAATCGCCGAACGTCGCCGCCGGCAGGTCCTTGGCGTCGACTTTCACGACCGCGAGGTCCGTGACCTCATCCGTGCCGATGAGCTTGCCCTTGAGCGTACGGCCATCGGCGAGCGAGACGATGAGCTCCTTGGCATTGCTCACGACGTGGTTGTTCGTCACAATGTAGCCGTCACTGCGGAAAATCACGCCCGAGCCTACGCCCTCGGTCTCCACCGGGTTGTTGAACCAGTCGCGGGCCACGGCCTTGTTCGTAATACCTACGACAGACGGGCCCACGGCCTTCGCCGCGCGCACGACCGGCGTGTTGCGGGCATCCGAGAGCACCTGCGAGGCCGCCTCCTGCTGGGCAGCCGCCGAGCTCGACGTATCCGCCGCCGTGCCCGACGAGCAGCCCGCGAACGTCACGGCCGAGGCCGCAAAGACAGCCGCCAGCAACGCGCCGGTATGTTTCTTATTTACTTTCTGCCAGAACGTTTTCATCAAAAAATCCCTCCGACTAAAAATGACAATCACGTATGATAACTAATTGGCCACGCCCACAGCCGCATGCTGCGACGTCACGCGCACATCGAGCGCCAGACCCTGCTCCTGCAGGATGGAGCCCACGGTCTGCGCTGCGAGCTCGGGGCGGTTGTTTTCCTCCGAGAGGTGTGCGAGCAGCACGTGCGCCGGCCGCTTCTGCATGCGCACGAGCGTCCAGGCCGCGTCCGCATTCGTGAGGTGGCCACGGTTCGAGAGGATGCGCCGCTTCAGCGGCCAGGGATAGGCCCCCTGGCGCAGCATGTCGGGGTCATGGTTCGCCTCGAGCACAAGCGTGTCTGCGCCCTCGATGCCCGCCTGCACCACCGGCGTCACGAAACCGAGGTCCGTGGCGATAGCACAGCACTGCGAGCCGCAAATGCGGTAGCCCACGGGGTCCGCCGCGTCGTGCGACGTGCTGAACGGCAGCACCTGCACGGAGCCCAGCTGCAGGCAGTCGCCGAGCGGGTGCAGGCACTCCGCCGGCAGGTCACGCCGGCAGCTGAGGCTCGCGAGCGTCGCCGCCCGTGAGTAGACGGGCAGATGGTACCATTTCTCCAGCATCGCGAGGCCAGCGATATGGTCGCGGTGCTCATGCGTGAGCAGCACGCCGTCGAGGTCGGCCGCCTCGACACCGGCCGCCGCCAGACCGCGCCGGATGCGCGTGGCGCTGATGCCCGCATCGACGAGCAGCCGTACGCCATCGAGCGCCACCAGCGTGGCGTTGCCCTTGCTGCCGCTCGCGAGAACCGTTACCTGCATGCCTACGTCTCCCATCATAAAAGCCAAAACTGTAAAAAATCTGCAGAACTGCATCGCGCAGTCCAACAAATATTATAGCATATCCGCTACATTTAGTGCACCTTTTCCCGCTGATGGCGGCAGGCAGGGCAGATGCCGTAGAAATACACCTGCTGCTCCGTCACGGTGTAGCCCGTGCAGTCAGCAGCCGACGCGCCCAGCGCCGTGAGGTCGAGCGCCGGCACGTCGTCGACACGGCCGCACTCGCGGCAGCAGATATGCGGGTGCGGGGCCGTATTCGCATCGTAGCGGTAGGCATCCTCCCCCACGTTCAGCTCCTGCACCAGCCCGACCTCGCAGAGAATGCCCAGCGACTTATATACCGTCGCGAGGCTCATCGTCGGGTAATAGGGCAGCAACTCCTGATACAGTGTCTCCGCCTGCGGGTGCGCCGTCGTGCGCGCCAGCGCACTGTACACCGCCAGCCGCTGCGGTGTGACCTTGAACCCGTGCGCGCGCAGGATTTGCGTGACTTCTTTGGCCTGCAGCATAATACCGCCTCCGTCCTCTCTTTAGTTTTTCATATAACAAATAATCATTATTTATTTGTAGATATTTTAACTGAGAGGCAGGCAACGTGTCAATGCTTTTCCTCACTAGCGCGAGTCTGCTATAATAATAATGTCGTTATTTTAAAGCATGCAAAAGATAGGTGTAAAATATGCTGACAAAAGATATCCCCGCCGCTATTGCCCGCGAGCTCAAAGTGCAGAGCGCGCAGGTCGGGCAAACCATCGCGCTGCTCGACGAGGGCAACACCGTGCCGTTCATCGCCCGCTACCGCAAGGAGGCCACGGGCTCGCTCGAGGACGAGCAGATCCGCCACATTGAGGAACGCCTCACGTACCTGCGGAATCTCGTGAAGCGCCAGGAGGAAATCCTCACGGCCATCGACGGCCAGGGCAAGCTCACCGACGAGCTGCGTCACGCCATCGAAAAGGCGGCGAAGCTGCAGGAGCTTGAAGACCTCTACCTGCCCTACAAGCAGAAAAAACGCACGCGGGCCCAGATGGCCCGTGAGCGCGGCCTCGAGCCGCTCGCCAATGCCATGCTGCTGCAGGCGCAGGCCAAAGGCGCCCCGCTACAGGAGGCCGCAAAATACGTAGATGCTGAAAAGGACGTACCCACGGCCGAGGACGCCCTCGCCGGCGCACGCGACATCATCGCCGAGACCACGATGGAGGACGCGCAGCTGCGCCAGCACATGCGCCGCCGTTTCTGGAACCTCGCCGTACTCACGACCGAGCTGGCCAAGGACGCGCCCGCCGAGCAGGCCCAGGTCTACCAGATGTACGCCGAGTACCGCGAGCCCGTGCACACGCTGCCCTCGCACCGCATCCTCGCCATCAACCGCGGTGAGAAAACCGGCTGCCTCAAGGTCAAACTCGAGCTCGACCACGAGGAAAACCTCCGCCGTATTGCCGCGCAGGTCATCCGCCGTCCCTCCATCTGGGAGGCTGACCTGCACGCCGCCATCGAAGACGGCTACAAACGCCTGCTGCAGCCCGCGCTCGAGCGCGAAGTCCGCGCCCAGCTCACCGAGCAGGCCGAGGCGCAGGCCATCAAGGTCTTTGGCGCAAACCTGCGCCAGCTCCTGCTGCAGGCCCCGCTAGCGGGCCAGACCGTCATGGGCCTCGACCCTGGCTACCGCAACGGCTGCAAAATGGCCGTCGTCGACCCGACGGGCCGCGTGCTCGACCACGGCGTGCTGCAAATCACCCAAAGCGCGGGCGCCAAGGCCGCCGCTGCCCGTACTGTGCTCGCCTCGATAAAGAAAAATCACGTCACGCTGCTCTCCATTGGCAACGGCACGGCCTCCTACGAGACGGAGCAGTTCGCGAGCCAGCTCATCGCTGAAAATCATTTAACCGACGTGCACTACCTCATCACCAACGAAGCTGGGGCCTCCGTCTACTCCGCCTCGAAACTCGCCAAAGAAGAACTCCCCGACTATGACGTCGTCATCCGCGGCGCCGTCTCCATCGCCCGCCGCGTGCAGGACCCGCTCGCCGAGCTCGTGAAAATCGACCCGCAGGCCATCGGCGTCGGCCAGTACCAGCACGACGTCAACCAAAAGGCCCTCGCGAGCACGCTCGATGCCACCATCGAGGCCGCCGTCAACCACGTCGGCGTCGAGCTCAACACCGCCTCCGGTGCCCTGCTCAGCCACGTCGCGGGCGTGAGCAGCACCATCGCGAAAAACATCGTCGCCTACCGTAATGAAAACGGCCGCTTCACCAGCCGCCGCCAGCTGCTCAAAGTCCCACGCCTCGGCCCTGCCGCCTTTACACAGTGCGCGGGGTTCCTGCGTATTCACGCGAGCCAATACGCCCTCGACGACACCCCCGTGCATCCCGAGTCCTACGCCCTGGCCGCCGAAATACTGGCGGCTCTGGGCTTTGACGAGGACGCACTGCGCGACAAAGACCAGCTCGCCCTGCTCGCCGCCAAGCGCAAACTCATGGACACGAAAAAGGAGGCCGCGCTCGCAGACAAACTGCACGCCGGCCTCCCCACCGTCCATGACATCCTCGACGCCCTCGTGAGCCCTGGCCGCGACCCGCGCGCCGACCTCCCCGCGCCGCTCACGCGTCAGGCCATCGTCAAACTCTCCGACCTCAAGGAAGGCACCATCCTGCGCGGCACCGTGCGCAACATCACTGACTTCGGCGCCTTCGTCGACATCGGCCTCCACGACGACGGCCTCATCCACATCTCCGAGCTGAGCAAAAAACGCGTCAAGCACCCGCTAGACGTCGTCGCCGTCGGCGATATCGTGAACGTCATGGTCATCAGCATCGACGAAAAGCGCAACCGCATAGGACTCTCCCTTAAAAGGGTGCCGAAAGCTGGAGTATAACCCCAAAAATCTGCCTCGAAACAGGCGAGTGGGCCGGTTGCCAAAAGCGCAGCGTTGAAAATTTGCGTTAAGAAAGATTTTTTTGCCTACTAGCTTCCTCGTAAATTGACTTTCGTTCAAGCGAAGCGCGTTTAAGTCCATTTACAGGATTAATTAAAAGGCAAAAAAATCTTTTAGCAAATTTTCTCAGCGAAGCGTTGGCAACCGGCCCACTCGCCGTTCGTTTGCTTCGAACTCAATCAATGGGCGTATCCACATTGACCTCAGCGAACTCTTTCATATCGTTAAGAATGCAGAGGGCGGCCTCGACGACGCGCATGCCGAGCGCGGCCACGGTGCCGCCGGAGGCACAGATGCCCAGTTGCAGCATCGCGGGCTGCACATGCAGCAAATACGGCCGCACCGAGGGGCACAGCGCCTCCGTGTAGCGCGCAATCACCTCCACCGCCGCATCATCGAGCACCACGAGGCAGCTGTTGTGCGCCGCCGCGATGATAGCCCCGATAACCGCGCCGACCTCCACCTGCAGCGGCGCCGGTACCTGCCGCAGGAAATCCTCTGGCGCATAGCGCAGGCTCCCATCCGCGTTGAGCAAGAGCTCCGCGAGCTCCTGCCCATGCTGCCGCTCCAGCGCGATGCCCACGAGCGACGCCTCAAAGCCGACCTCCTCGGCCACCTGCCGCCCGAACTCGAACGCCGCCGTCGGTGTCTGTCGCTCCCGCAGCTGCCCGACCGTCACCTCGAGCCCCGCGTAATCCGCCAGTGCATCGAGCATACGCACCTGCCGTTGCGTGAACTCCTCCTGTGTAAACACCAGCAGCGTGCGTGGCAAATCCTTCTCCGGGCGCTCCTCAAACAAAATCCCGGCCAGCTCGGCCGCAATCTGCTCCAAACAGCCCAGGCTCCCCAGCGGTTTCGTCAGGTTATCCAGCCGCCGCTGGCAGGCAGCCAGGCTTTTTTTGTCCAAATCCGGCATCGTGTCTAGATAAAAGCCGAACGTCCGGTCCGTCACCTGCGGCGTCTCCTCCGCCATGCGCTCATAGGTCACATTATCGCCGAGCTCCACCACCTCATCCGGCGGCAGCGTCAAATTCGTATACAGGTTAATCGCCGCCTGCAGGAAATCCAGCACCAGTGACGAACCGCAGGCCTCACCCAGACGGAACTCCATTTTCAGACAAGGCTGCAGCCCCAACGCCTGTAACACCGCCGCATGCGCTGGCTCACAACTCAGCTGCGACGGCATGAGATACGCCTGCACGGCCGGGCACAACCGCACAGCCAGGAGCGCCGCCACGCTGGAGTTGAAACCATCGAGAATGGTCAACGCCCCGTTGGCCGCCCCGCCCAGCATGAGGCCCGCCAGACAGCCGAACTCAAAGCCGCCGACCTTTGCCAGCACCTCCAGCGCATCCTCAGCATCCGGACGGTTCACCGCCAGCGCCTGTTTTATCACTGCCACCTTGTGCTGCAGGCGGCTGTCCGAAATATTGGAGCCGCGCCCCGTTGCCGCCTCGGGCGTGAGCTGGCAAAGCACCGCCGCCATCGCCGCACTGGCCGTTGTATTCGCAATGCCCATCTCGGCCGGCAGCAGACAGGTCACGCCGTCCGCCGTACACGTCTGCGCGAGCCGGATGCCCGTCTCGACGGCCTGCAGCGCCTGTGCGCGCGTCATGGCCGGCCCCGCCGTCATATCCTGCGTGCCGCGTGCCACGTGGCGGTCGATGAGCCCCGGCAAATCGGCCGTCTCAGCCATGCCCATATCGACGACCAGCAGCTCCGAGCTCGCGAAATCCGCCAACGCATTCGCCGCCGCGCCCCGGTGCAGCAGATAGTTGCGCACCATCTGCACCGTCGTCGCCTGCGGATAGGCGCTGACCTCCTGCCGGGCCACGCCGTGATCCGCGCAGGCCAGCAGCGTGCAGGCGCGCGGCGGCAGCGGGTCCGCACTGCCCGTCACCCCGATATAGCACTGCAGCAGCGACCTGAGTGCCCCCAACTGCTCTGCCTGCGGACAGGCCTCCCATAAACGCCCCGCCGCCTCGCGCTGCGCCGCCACATCCAGCGGTCCGACCTGTGCTATCGTCTCCGTCAGCAATCCCATAACCTTGCCCCTCCAGGCTCCAAACTCCATTTCTGTCTCTTTAGTATAGCATAAATCACCGTGCCACCCACCAAAAACGCACAAAATATCCTGTACGCAGCCGTGCCCCACGCCGCCGATATGCCATACCTCTTACCAGTCCACATGCTCGTCAAGGCCCTACACTTGACCGGTTTACAATACGCTTTTATCCACAGTTATCCACATTATCCCCGCTTTATTCCGTGGATAGTGTGGATAACTCCGTACTTCCAGCCGCTTTCCATAGAGATTTTAAGGCTTTTTAAGCGCAGCAGGACTATTCCTCTAAGTGGATAACTCTAGAATGGGCCTCATAACAAAACAAAGGAGTGACACATGATGTCCAGTAAGAAAACATATCAGGCCATGTCCGTCGCCATGTCCATCCTGCTCTACGCAGGGTTCTCCAGTGCCGACGCCATCAACAGCGACAACCAGGCCAAAACCGCCAACCTGACCCTCGCTGCCACCGCCACCTGGACCCTCACCGCCGACGCCTACGTCACGACCTTCAGCGACGCTCAGGCCGACTACAGCAACATCCAAAGCCAGGGACACAACATCTACTACAGTAAAGCCAGCAACCCAAAATTGAACGGCAAGACCATTCCCCTCCCCGACGGTGGCCAACTCATAGCAAAATAAAACATAATATAAAAATAAAAGCACCTGCGACTGCAGGTGCTTTGCTTAACTGGCAACGTCCTATCCTCCCAGCTCGTCTCCAAGCAAGTACTTTCGGCGTGCGGATGCTTAACTACTGTGTTCGGCATGGG
>ONCF01000004.1 GCA_900316275.1 uncultured Veillonellaceae bacterium | reverse complement strand
GGTCGTGGCGGAATTGGCAGACGCGCTACTTTGAGGGGGTAGTGAACGCAAGTTCATATGGGTTCAAGTCCCATCGACCGCACCATTTGCAAGTTACAAGCTCGGGCAGTTGGCTCGGGCTTTTTTAGTTCGAGGCTGGCGGCGGTGGTGCTTGCCACCCTGCTCCACAAAGATATTTTGCTAAATAAAATTTTTGTCAAAGAATTAACCCCCGAAAATCAGTTAAACGCGCTTCGCTTGAACGAAACTGATTTTCGGGGGTCTAGTTGACAAAAATTTTATTCTTAACGCAAAATATCAACGTTCCGCAGGGTGGCAAGCACCACCGCGGGCTAGAGGGATTACATATTAGCCGCTGCGTATTTGATGAGGATGTGGGCGCTGCGGCGGTTGGTGGCCAAGGGGATGTTGTGGACGTCGCAGAGGCGCAGCAGCGCATTGATGTCCGGCTCGTGCGGCTGGCTCGTCAGCGGGTCACGCAGGAAGATGACGTAGTGTACCTGCTCCGTGGCGACGAGCGCGCCAATCTGCTGGTCGCCACCGAGCGGACCAGACATCTTCGTGTCAACGTTCAGGTGGTACTTGTCGTTGATAAGCGTGCCCGTCGTATGCGTGGCTACGAGCTGGAAATGTTTCAGTTCCTCGAGATGATGTCCGACAAATTCCAGCATCTCATCTTTCTTTTTGTCGTGGGCAATGAGGGCGATAGTCTTCATAATTTTTGCTCCTTCATCAATGTTTTGCGCGTGTGCGCGCTGCTTATGGAAACCCTTACACAAGCTATTATAGTATTTTTAGGGCAGGGCGTAAAGCGTTTGCTATTCTTTTCTCGCTGTTTTAGCTAAAAGATAACGCTTTCTGTTATGATTTTGGTGAGATTAGGTCTGAATATTGACTTTTCGGCCGCCGGTTGGCCTTTTAATACTAATCTTACAGCGCTTTAAAAGCGGTTTATAGCCGTTTCGCTAAGATGTGGTTGTTGTAAAGCGTGACGTCCGGGCGGAACTGCCAGGGCAAGCTGCAGTTTTGCCTGGGCGTTGCCGGTAAATATTGATATGACAAAGGGGAATAACAGGATGCAGAAGAAAAAGATTGTGGCCGTTGCTTTGGCCGGTTTTATGGCTTTCGGTGCAGCCAGTGTGTCGCTGGGCAGTGTCAGCGAGGCGGCGCATCACAAGCAGGTGGAGCAGCACCACTATGAGGATGGTACGACGAACGAGTACAGCCATCGCATGAAGGAAGAGGACAAGCTGCACACGCAGAACGTGCGCACCATTCGCTATGAGTACCGTAAGGACGGCGATCAGAAGAAGTATGACCGCGCGCTGGAAAAAGAGCAGAAACGTCATGACAAGGTCGTGAAGGAAATCAAGGCTGACAGTGAGGCGCATATCCGTCATACGCATCAGAATTGATGTACTGTCGCTATGCTTGTAAAAGCAGCGACGATATTTAGTTGTTTTTGTAAGCCCTGCCGCAGATGGCAGGGCTTATTCTATTGCGCTTTTTGTCGTCTGACGGTATAATTTATCATAGGTATTTTGTCGGGCAATGCTGGCCCGGCAACTGACAGTGACCGGAAGGCAGGGATGATTATGCCCGTTAAAATTGATAATATGACGCCGCAGGGGCCAACGCTCTCGCGCGTGCACAGCCATACGGATGAGGAACAGGTGCTGGGCGCAAAGGCGGATTTTTCCTCCGAATTGCTCGGACAGGAGGATGCGCTTACCACAGAGCATCTGGATAAGCTGCTTAAGCAGATTGACGAGCAGGGCGCACGTCTGTCGCGCACGCCTACGTTTGACGAGTTGAGCAATTACCGTTCACTCATCAAAAATTTCGTCGGCGAGGCCGTGAACCGTATGTACGAGCTGCACTCCCAGACGGGTTGGGACCGTATGGGACGGCAGAAGGTCTATACTACGGTGCGCAAGGTCGACAAAAAACTCGAAGAGATGGCGGAGAAAATTCGTCTCGGTCAGGCCGAACAGCTCGATATCATTGCGAGTCACGATGCCATCCGTGGCATGCTGGTCGATCTCTATATGTAATGGGTAAACCATGGAAACGAATTGGAACCAGGTCCTGGGGCATGCGCAGCAGAAAGCGGAGCTGCGTACGCTGCTCCGGGCAGGCCACCTGCCACACGCGCTGCTGTTCAGTGGCCCGGCTGGCGTGGGCAAGCGTAAAATAGCGCATGTGCTGGCGGCGGCGCTGCTTTGCGGCGAGGGCGAGGCGCCTTGCAATCACTGTACGTCCTGCCGTTATATGCGGCTGGGGGACAGTCATCCGGACTTTTATGAGCTGCGTCCGGAGAAACGCGGCAAGAGCGCTGCGATGATCCGCATCGAGCAGGTACGCGAACTCCAGACGGAGGCGTCGCGTGCACCGGTGCTGGCGCAGGGGCGCGTACTGATTATCGATGATGCGGAGCGCATGAATGAGATGGCGGCCAACAGCCTGCTCAAGACGCTGGAGGAGCCGCCGGGCGCACGCACGTTCATTCTCATCACGAGTGCGCGCAGTGCGTTACTGGATACGATTATTTCGCGCTGTATGCCATTGGCCTTTGGCAGTCTGTCGACCGAGGATGTAGCGCATATCCTGCAGGAGCAGGGTACGGACCCCACGGCAGCGCAGGAGCTGGCTATGCTGAGCGACGGCTCGGCGGCGCGCGCTATCGCTCTGCAGGATGAAGACGGGCTGGCGTTGCGCGATGCGGCGCTGCATTTTCTGCAGGAGCGTCGGCGCTGGGACCTGTCCACCATCTGGCAGCGGGCCGCGGTGTATGATAAAGAGGCACGTGAGGTCGTGCAGGCGCGTGTGAGTGCGCTGAATATGCTCTTGCGCGATTTACTGGTGCTGCAAACAGATGGTGGCAGTACGCTGCTCTATCATCAGGACCGCCGTGAGGCGCTTTTGCAGCTGCTGCCCGCTTATCCGGCGGCGCTGCTGTTCCCGTTGCTCGGTCTCGTACGTGAGCTGCAGCGCCGCCTGCAGACGAATGCTTCGCTGCGGCTGCAGCTGGAGGGCTTTCTGTTGCGCGCCTGTGCGCTTTAAGGGGCTGGCACAGCTATGTGCGTTTTCACAGGCTGGCGCAGTTATAGATACAGGAGGAAACATTTTTGCAAACGATAGTTCAGGTCCGCCTGCAGCAGGTGGGCAAGTTATTTCCCTACGCGCCGGGGCAGCTGACGCTGCAGCCGGGCGATAAAGTCATCGTGGATACACCGCGCGGCACGGAGTGCGGCACGGTGATGACGCCGCCGCGCGAGGCGGAGCTGACGGAGGACACGCCGGTGCTCAGAGTCGTGCGCCGTAAGGCCAATGAACAGGATATGGAGCGTCTGGCTGAGAATAAAAAACGCGAGCAGGAGGCTTTTACCATCTGCGGGCAGAAAATCCAGCAGCATGGTCTCGCAATGAAGCTGGTCAAGGTGGAATATACCTTTGACCGCAACAAAATTATCTTCTATTTCACGGCTGACGGCCGTATTGATTTCCGCCAGCTGGTCAAGGATCTGGCCTCGGTGTTCCACACGCGCATCGAGCTGCGGCAGATAGGCGTGCGCGATGAGGCGAAAATCATGGGCGGTATCGGCTGCTGCGGGCGGCCGCTTTGCTGTGCGTCTTTCCTGGGCGATTTCCAGCCCGTCTCCATCCGCATGGCTAAGGAGCAGAACCTCTCGCTCAACCCGACGAAAATCTCGGGCATTTGCGGGCGTCTCATGTGCTGCCTGAAATATGAGAATGAGTGCTACTGCGCGGGCGAGTGCTTTGAGCGGCGTAAGCCGCAGGTGGAGGCACCGCATCCGGGCAGCCGTGTGGCCACCATCGATGGTGATGGCAAGGTCATCGCCGTACATGAGCAGCGTCGCATGGCCACCATCCTGCTGGATAACAGCCGCACGATTGTGGCCGCCTGGGAGGATGTGGTGGAAAAGGAGGATGACGAACCGTCGTCAACGTCCGCTGCCACAGCCACATCAGGGGCGCATGCCGGTGAGGCGGAGCGCCGGGAGCATCGCCCACGTCGGCCAAGGCGCCCGCGCCGTACGGAGGGGCAGGACGGGCGTGAGAGCCGCGAGGGAGAACGATCGCATCGTCAGCGCCGCCCACGCCGCGACCTGCACAGCCGGGACGGTGCACCACGCCATGAGCGGCGTAACTCGCGGCGTGACCGTCGGCCGCGTGGCGACAATAAGCGGCATAATGACCATGCGGGGCATAATAACGGCCCGCAGGAGCCGCAGGGATGAGAGAGGTGCCGCTGCGGGAGTGCGAGCGGCTGGATGACCTCATGCACCGCGGGCGCAAGCTGATTCAGAATACACAGGAGTTCTGTTTTTCGCTCGACGCCGTGCTGCTGGCGCATTTCCCGCAGTTGCGGCCGCGGCAGCGCGTGCTGGAGCTCGGCACGGGTACGGGGGTTATCCCGCTGCTCATCGCCGAGCAGGTTGCGCATATCGATGCCGTGGAGCTGAGTCCCGTCATGGCGGAGCTCGCTGCGCGCAATGTCTGGCTCAACGAGCTGGAGGAGTGCATTACGGTGCGGGAGGGCGACTACCGGCAGATAGAGACACTCTACGCGCGCGAAAGCTACGACTGGGTGCTCGCGAACCCACCCTACCGTCCAGTGACGCGCGGGCAGGCCAATGCACTCACGGGCGTAGCGCGGGCCAGGCACGAGTTCACAGCCACACTCATGGATGTCGTGCGCGCGGCACGCTATGCCCTGCGCTACGGCGGCCGTTTCGCGCTCGTGCATCTGCCGGAGCGGCTGGCCGAAATTATCGAGGCGCTGCACGCGCAGCAGATGGAGCCGAAGCGGCTGCAGTTCGTGCAGTCACGCGTGGACAAGGCACCAAATATGCTGCTTATCGAGGCCGTCGTCGGCGGAGCGCCGGGCGGCCTGCGCGTGCTGCCACCGCTCATCGTGCACGACGCGGCGGGCGGCTATACGCAGGCGATACGGGAAATCTATGGTGACGCTTAGGGGGAGAGAAACGCTTTATGTCGGATATTCAGACGGCACTGCAGGATACGGCGGAGAGTACCGAGGCGGTCGGTACGCTGTACCTCTGTGCCACGCCTATCGGCAATCTGGAGGATATGACGTACCGCGCCGTGCGCGTGCTCGGCGAGGTGCCGCTCATCGCGGCCGAGGACACGCGGCATACGCGGCAGCTGCTGACGCATTTCGATATTCATACGCGGCTCACGAGCTACCACGAGCATAACAAATTTGCCAAAGGTCCGGAGCTCATCGACTGGCTGCTCAGCGGGCAGGACCTCGCCTGCGTGAGCGACGCGGGACTGCCGGGCATTTCCGACCCCGGTACGCATCTCGCGCAGCTGGCCATTGCGGCCGGTATCCGCGTGACCCCGCTACCGGGGGCCAATGCGGCGCTCTCCGCGCTCATCTGCTCGGGGCTCGATACGCGTTCGTTTACGTTTATCGGCTTTCTCTCGCGGCAGAAACGGGAGCGGCAGGCACAGCTGGCGCGCGCGCAGACGCATATGGAGACGCTGATTTTCTACGAGGCGCCGCACCATCTCAAGGCCACGCTCCAAGAGCTCGTGCAGGTGCTGGGGCCGGAGCGTCAGGCCGCGGCCTGCCGCGAGCTCACGAAGAAATTCGAGGAGTTCCAGCGCGGCACGCTGCAGGAGCTCGCGAGCTTTTACGCGACGTATGAGCCGCGAGGCGAGTTCGTGCTTATTGTTGAGGGCGCCGGTGAGGCAGCGGCTGCACCAGAAATGCCTGCGGCGGTGCCAGACTTGCGTACGGTATACGCGGATTTTCTCGCACAGGGCCTGCCGAAAAAGGAGGCTATGCGTGAGACGGCCAAGGCCCTGGGGCGTTCGCGCCGTGATGTGTATCAGGCCTTGCTGCAGGAGCAGTAAAACAGATACTTTTCATTATGTGTCCATGGGCGTATAATAAATGCCGATATGGTCATTTTTTAGACATTTTTATGCTATGTGTGTTAGGGAAACACTGATTAATAAGTTGGTCCAGATTGTCGTAGATTTTTCGTCTAGGCTAGGAAGGGACTCGCAGGCATAGCGGTGGCTATG
>ONCF01000082.1 GCA_900316275.1 uncultured Veillonellaceae bacterium | reverse complement strand
GAAGCAGTTTATCCATGTACACAACCGGCCGGTGATTATCTATACGCTGGCGGCGCTGCAGGCGCAGGCGTGCATTGACCGCATCGTCTGTGTGTGCGTCGAGGGCTGGGAGCAGGTGCTGCGCGGCTATGCGGCACAGTTCGGTATCACGAAATTGACGGACATCGTGCCGGGCGGCGGCACGCGCTATGCGTCGACGCGGCGCGGCATGGAGGCGCTGGGCGCGGTTGCGGATACGGATGTCATCGTCGTGCATGATGCGGTGCGGCCACTGGTGACCGCCGAGTCGCTGGCGGATGTGGTGCGTGTGTGCGAGCAGTATGGCAACTCCATGGCGGTGCTGGACTGCGCGGACACGATGTATGCGCGCACGACGCCTACGACGACGGCGGAGGTCGTGGAGCGCTCGCAGCTCGTGCGCGGGCAGACGCCGGAGGCCGTGACGGGGCAGCGGATGCGGGAGATGTACGCGCGGGCTGACGCGCAGGGGCTAGAGCTCGACTCCATCTCGGCACTGCAAAACGCGCTCGGCTGGGAGATACATTTCGCGCAGGGCTCGGAGCGCAACATCAAGCTCACGCGCGTCGAGGATATCGACCTGTTCAAGGCGCTGCTGGAGACGGAACGGGATGACTGGCTGAAATAAGGCTGGACGTTGAGAAAATACCGCGGCGGATAAAATAGCAGCGGTCACAGGTGCTGGGCGGCCATGGGGCCAACGGGCTGGCTTGTCAGGCATCTGGCAGAAAGGAATGAGGGCTGAAATGGAGCAGGAAACGATGCTGGCACTGAATCTGCATGGCGTGGGCGATTTGCGCTATGAGGCGGTGCCGCGTCCGGTGCCGCAGGCGGACGAGGTGCTGCTGCGGGTATGCGCCGTGGGCATCTGCGGCAGCGATATCCCGCGCGTGTTTACGAAGGGGACATATCATTTCCCCACGATTATCGGACATGAGTTCGCGGGCGAAATCGTGGCGGCGGCGGATAAAACGCTCGTGGGGCGTGGGGCCTCGGTGTTCCCACTGCTGCCGTGCGGCACGTGCCCGGCCTGCGAGACGGGCCACTATGCGCAGTGCCAGCACTACAGCTACTATGGCTCGCGTCAGGACGGCGGCATGGCGGAGTACATCGCGGTGAAAAGGGCCAATCTCTGCCTCATGCCCGCGGGCGTGAGCTACGAGGAGGCGGCAATGAACGAGCCTACGGCTGTGGCGCTGCACGCGCTGCGGCAGAGCGGCGTGGGCCTCGGTGACACGCTCTTTATCTATGGTGTGGGCACCATCGCGCTTATTATCGCGCAGTGGGCGCGGGCGGCCGGTGTGCGGCGCATCATCCTCGCGGCGCGCAGCCAGGCGAAAGTAGACTTTGCCAGGAAGCTCGGTTTCACCGCTGCCTACAATGTCGAGGAGACGGATATCCGCGCCAAGGTGGCCGAGCTCACGGACGGGCAGGGCGCAACGGCCTGCATCGAGGGCACAGGTGCCTCGGCGGGGCTCGAGGCCTGCGTGTGGGCCGTGCAGACGTTCGGCCGCGTCGTGACGCTCGGCAACCCGGCGGGCGGCATGGCACTCACCCAGGACGGCTACTGGCAGATTTTGCGCCGCGAGCTGCAGCTCGTGGGCACGTGGAACAGCTCGTTCCAGGCCATGCAGAATGATTGGCAGGATTCTCTGCGGGGCATGGAGAATCATGCTATAGACCTGAAAAGCATTATCACGCACCGCTTTGCACTCGCGGACTACGCGCAGGCGTTCGCGCTCATGCACGAGAAGCGTGAGTGCTACGGCAAGGTGATGTTCGTTTTATAAGGTGAGGTGTATTGCGATGAGTTTTGAACTGATGGCTTCGATGATGTGCGCGAACTACCGCAATCTGGAGGATGAGGTCCGGGAACTGGAGCGCGGCGGCATCGACTCGTTCCATATCGATATCATGGACGGACGCTTCGTGCCGAATTTCGCCATGTCGCTGAACGACCTGCGCTGCATCCGCGGCCTGACGGAGCTGCCACTCGATGTGCATCTCATGGTGGAGCATCCGAGCCATACGATTGAGCTCTTTATCGCAAATCTGCGGCCCGGCGACACCATCTACATCCATCCCGAGGCCGAGTATCATCCGTCGACGACGCTGCAAAAGGTCATCAACGCGGGCATCACGCCGGGCATCGCCATCAATCCGGGCACGAGCGTGGAGACGGTCTACGAGATGCTGCGCATTGTGGACAAGGTGCTCGTGATGTCGGTCAATCCCGGCAACGCGGGCCAGATGTTCCTGCCCTATGTCGGTGAGAAAATCCAGCGCCTGTTGAGCCTGCGCGAGAAAATGGGTTTTGAGGTGTACTGGGACGGTGCCTGCGGGGCCGACAAAATCAAGGCCTACGCGCCGCAGGGCGTCAAGGGCTTCGTGCTCGGTACGACGCTGCTTTTCGGCAAAAAGGGCCACTACGGCGATATCCTGCACGGCATCCGGCAGATGCATATCGCGTAAACTGGAGGAGTGGTGGCATGAAACGGCATTGTTGGGGCAGCCTGCTTTTAGGGCTGCTTTGTTTGAGCATGGCGCAGGTGGCCTCGGCGCACGGCAATATCTGGCTGGACACGCAGGTGGCGCAGGACACGCGCGCCACGCAGTTCAAAAAGATTGTCATTTTCCCGTTGAGCGATGCGCAGTCTGCCGTGGGCCGGCCGGACCAGTATGGGGCGTTGAATGCGAACCTCGCGGAGCGGCTGAAAAAGCGTATTAAAGGCACGAATTTCCTCTATTTTGAGGACCCGACGGATGCCCGAGCGGCCGACAAGCGGCAGGAAAAGGAACTGCTCGTGCGCGCACAGCCCGGGCCGCACGGCGACGAGTACAAACGGCACTACCACAGCTGGCATGAGGCGCATCTCATCCCCGAGGCCACGAGCACGCTGCAGATGCTGGATGTCGACTTTACGCTCTATGACGCCTATACGCAGCAAAAGGCGCTGACGCTCATTGACTATTACCGCTGCTACGACGTGGACGTGGCGCACGCGTTCGCGCAGGTGGCGAAGAACTTCGCGGGCGACTGGTACCGCCTGAAAAAGAGCAAAGCTGCGCAGCCAGCGGCGGGCGCACCCACGCTCAGCTGCCATGAGCTGACGCTGCCGGAGGCAACGGCGCAGGATGAGTTCGCGGTGAAGACGATTGACTATGCCTTTACAGATGAGGCCCTGACCTCGCTCAAGCACGTGCGGGTGAAGGATGCGGCGGCCGGCAGCCGCTACTACGTCACGGGCCGTATCAACACGTACGAGCGCGGCGAGCGTTGGGTTGCGCCGAGTGCGTCCACGTCGACGCAGCTCGACTGGACGGAGACATTCACCTGGTACGATAGCGACAACAAGGAGCATACGGGCAAGCGCAAATACTACTCCACGGCTATCACGGATCATTATGGGCATAACACATTTTACTACCACGTCAATGCCACGCTGCAGCTAGTCGACAGCCTGACGGGGCAGACGGTGCTGGAGCGGCGCTATGACCGTGAGGATGCCGAGCGCTACGCTAACGCGCTGCGCGATATGTTCGGCGAGTTCTACCGTGAGATTGACAAGACCATCGGTGTACAGGGAAACGATGATTAAGCGGGCGGCCCGGAGGGGCCGCTTTTTTGTTGCGCTCATTTTAGTACCTGCTGGCAAGACAAGGTGCAAAGATAATGCTATAATGAGATTTGGCCTGCGGAAATGGCAGGCCAACAGAACATGATGGTGCTGCGGCACCACGCTTGAAAGGAAAGATTGCATGCATCAGCAGCGTGTTACACCCCTGACGGAGAGCGGGCTTTTAGCCGCATTGCTCGTGGTGCTGGGGCAGGCTGCCGTTTATCTGCCCGTGTTGGGCATCGTGGCCACGCTCATGTGGCCGCTCCCCGTCATCGTGCTCGTCGTGCGCCACGGCCTGCGCTGGGGTATTATGGGGCTCGCTGTGGCGGGCGTCGCGCTCGCCCTGCTCATCGAGCCGACTATTGCGGCGCGGCTGGTTTTGGCCTTTGGCCCGACGGGCCTCTGTCTCGGCTGGGGGTTCCGCCGTGGCTGGAGCGGGGCTGCGACCCTGGGGCTCGGCCTCGTGGGCTCTATCGGCGCTAAACTGGCCTCGCTGGGCTTTTTGTTCCTGTTGACGGGCCTCAACCCGTTTGATGGGCAAATGGAGCTGCTCCGCCAGTCGTTCGAGGAGAGCTATGCGCTCTATGGCCAGCTCGGTGTGCCGGAGCAGGACATCGCCGAGAGCCGCGCGCAGATTGAGACGGGCCTCGCAGCCGTGGCCTTGCTGCTGCCGCTCATCATCGTCATCATGGGCCTCATGGACACGGCGGTCTCGTATTTGCTCGGCGTGCGTGTGCTGCGGCGGCTCGGCCATACGGCGCCCGTGCTGCCACCGTTCCGCGAGTGGCATCTGCCGCGTGCGTTCGTGTTTCTCACGGGCTTTGCGCTTGTGGGCATTTACTGGGGGCAGGCGCACGATATGCAGCCGCTGTACAGCCTGTCCGTGAACGCGCTCGTCTGTGCGCTTTTGGCGGGGCTCGTGCAGGGGCTGGCGCTCCTGAGTGCGCTGATGCAGCATTTCCGTCTGTCGGGCTTCGTGCGGGCGCTCATTTACGTGCTGGTCGTCATCAACGGCCTGTTTTTGCAGATTGTGGCGCTCACGGGCCTGTTTGACATGCTGTTCGATTATCGCCGCCGCCTCGCGCGACGGGAAATGAGGTGAGTACATGCCGCGCAATATGTCGGCATGGGTGGACCTGACGATTCACCTGGCCATCATGCTGGTGCTGGTCTTTTTCCTGGCCTGCTACGACCGCGTGCTTGCGGGCGCGGGGCTGCTGGTCTGGACCTGCCTGGTGTTCTTTGCCCGGGAGCGTTGCCGCGAGCGTGCGAAAAAGTTCGAGCGCTACTGCCGCAACGTCGTGCAGCACATCAGCGAGATGGCGACGTATGCGATAGAGAGCCTGCCGCAGTCCATCCTCATCGTGGACGAGGACGGGCGCGTGCAGTGGAGCAACGAGCGCCTCACACAGGCGCTGGGCTTCAAGCCGGAGCAGGGCACGGACGCGCGTGATTTCTGGCCGGGGCTCATTATCGAGCCCGTCTGGGGTACGGAGGGCGAGTACGTGTTCGCGCAGGGCGAGCACTATTATAAAGTCCGCCACACGCCCGTGCCGTTGCCGCCGCACCAGCAGCCGCTCATGACGCTGTACGTGCAGGATATCACGGATTACGAGCAGATGCGCAGTGATTACGCGCTGAGCCGCACGGTGCTCGCCTACATCCAGATTGATAACTACGACGAGGTCATGCAGGGGCAGACGGATGCGGAGCAGGCCTCGATGCTGCTCGCCGTGAACCAGCAGGTCGGCGCCTGGGCGCGTCACCTCGGCGGTTTCCTGCGCCATGTCTCCGACGACCAGTACGTGGCCGTGTTCGACCGGCAGGCGCTCAATCAGGCCATGCAGGAAAAATTTGACGTGCTGGACAAGGTGCGCCAGATTCAGAGCACGAACCGCCTGCCGGTGACGCTCTCCATGGGCGTGGGCGTGGTCGAGACGCAGTCGCTAATGGAGCTAGGGCAGCAGGCCAAGGCCAGCCTCGATCTTGCGCTGGGCCGCGGCGGCGACCAGGTCGCCGTGAACATCGGCGGTAAAAACCAGTTCTTCGGCGGGCGGGCCAAGGCAGTGGAGAAGCACACGCGCGTCAAGGCACGCGTAGTGGCGCACGCTATCCGTGAGATTATGGAGGGCGCGGATGCCATCTATATCATGGGCCACCACAACGAGGATTTCGACTGTTTCGGCGCGGCCATCGGCATCGCGCGCATGGCGCGGCAGCTGGACAAGCCGGTGCATATTGTGCTCTCGGATATGAACGAGGGCGTCGATAAATTCTTCGAGCTCATGGAGGACAAGCCGGAGTACGCGTCGCTCTTTATCCATGAGGATGAGCTCACGCAGCTGACGGCGCTGAAGCCGGTGCTGTTCGTGGCCGATACGCACATCCCGCATCTCGTGGCGGCCCCGTCGCTGCTGGAGCGCATCCCGCAGGTCATCGTCATCGACCACCACCGCCGCAGCGAGAGCTTTATCAAGAACCCGCTGCTCGTCTACATCGAGCCGGCCTCGAGCTCCACGAGCGAGCTGGTGACGGAACTGCTGATGTATTTCAGCGACGACATGCAGCTCTCGCGCATCGACGCTACGGCGCTTTACTCGGGCATCGTCGTCGATACGAAGAACTTCGCCGTACAGACGGGCGTGCGCACGTTCGATGCGGCGGCCTACCTGCGGCGCAGCGGTGCCGACCCCGTCATGGTGCGGCATCTGTTCCGCACGGATTTCGCGACGACGGTCATGCTGGCGAAGGCCGAGGCCGTGGCAGAGTCGTATCCGGGCGGACTCATCGTGAGCTCCATCGCCGAGGTGCGGCCGAACAGCCAGGTCATCGCGGCGCAGGCCGCCGACTCTCTGCTGCGCATCGAGGACGTGCAGATGAGTATCGTTGTGTTCCAGCTGAACGAAAGCACGGTGGGTATCAGCGCGCGCTCGACGGGCGAGATGAACGTGCAGGTCATCATGGAACATTTCGGCGGCGGCGGCCATCAGAACGTGGCCGGCGCGCAGATCAAGGACGGCGACCTCGCCGCCATTAAACAGGAAGTACTGGAAGTCAGTCAGGCATATATAAAGGAGTATGAGCAAGATGAAAGTAATACTGCAGCAGGACGTAAAAAAATTGGGTAAAAAAGGCGACATCGTCGAGGTCTCGGAGGGCTACGGGCGCAACTTCCTCCTGCCGCGCAAGGCTGCGGTGCCGGCGACGGCCGCGAACCTGAACGTGGCGGAGGCGCAGGCCGGCTCGAAAAAGCGCAAGGAGGCCATGGAGGCCGACGAGGCGAAACTTATGGCCAAACAGCTGGAGAAAGTCAGCGTGACCATCCCCGTGAAAATCGGCGCGAACGGCAAGCTGTTCGGCAGCGTGACGGGCAAGGATGTGTCCGAGGCGCTGAAAAAACAGAACATCGATATCGACAAGCGCAAAATCAGCCTCCAGGGCGAAGTGACCGGCGAGGGCACCTACGAGGCCGTCATCAAGGTGCACCCGACCATCACGAGCAAGATAAAGGTTGAGATTAAGGCGCAGTAACGGCGTCTGGCGTGTGACTTTATATCCCCCTTTGCCAGTTGAGCGAAGGGGGATTTCGTGTTATGATGGAAACGCTGACGGTTTAATCAGCGTTTCCTTAACTATAAGAGGTTTATCTATGAATTTTATCAGCAGATTTTTGGGCAGCAAGACGCCGGCGGAGGCGCCGGCACCGGAGCAAAAGCCCGCGCAGGTGGAGACCGCGCAGGCTGAGCAGCCACTGCCGACGGAGCCCGACCCGGACGAAATTGCGGATCAGATGCTCGACAAGGAAATCGATGCCATGTACGGTCTGCTCGAGGATATGATGGGCCGCGAAAAGCTCATCCTGACGGCGGGCCGCATGCGTGCGCTTTACCCGCTGCGTTCCGAGGACCGCTGTGAGCGCGTGCTCGGCCTGCAACGCCTCATCCTCGGCGATCCGCTCGTCGAGCCGACGCCAAAAAAGGAGCAGCTGCCGGACATCATTGCCGACCTGACGGACCGTCTCGCAGACATGCAGGCACGCCAGCAGCTGCGCAATACGCTCGAGCAGAAGGTCAACGAGCGCATGGAGCGCGAGCACCAGGACTACGTAGCGGACATGCGCAAAGAGGTGTTCAAGGAAGAGCACCCGCAGGCGGAGTCGCCGCAGGCCATCGACAAGCGTGAGCGGCTGGAAAAGCTGGAGAAAATCCACCTCACGGAGTCGGTCATGGAGCTGCTGCGTCCGCAGAGCATCGCGGAGATTGTCGGTCAGGAAAAGGCCGTGAAGTCGCTGCTCGCGAAGCTCAGCTCACCCTATCCGCAACATCTGTTGCTCTACGGGCCGCCGGGCGTGGGCAAGACGACGGCCGCGCGCCTCGTGCTGGAGGTCGCGCGGCAGAAGCCGGCCTCGCCGTTCGCGGCCGACGCGCCGTTCGTGGAGACGGACGGCACGACACTGAGCTGGGATCCGCGCAACACGACGAACCCGCTTTTAGGCTCGGTGCATGACCCCATCTATCAGGGCGCCCAGCGCCTGCTGGCGGATGCGGGCGTGCCGGAGCCGAAGCCGGGCCTAGTGACGGATGCGCACGGCGGCATCCTCTTTATCGACGAAATCGGCGAGATGGACGATATGCTGCAGAACAAGTTGCTGAAAGTCCTCGAGGACAAGCGCGTGCATTTCGAGTCGTCGTACTACGACCCGACGGACCCGAAGGTGCCGGCCTATATCCGCCAGCTATTCGAGCACGGCGCGCCGGCGGACTTCGTGCTCATCGGCGCCACGACGCGCGACGCCGAGCACATCAACCCGGCGCTGCGTTCGCGCTGTGCCGAGATTTATTTCGAGCCGCTGACGCCGGCACAGATTGAGGAGATTGTGGCGCAGGCGGCGGAGAAGCTGCACGTGACGCTCGGCGAGGGCGTGGCGGCGCTCATCGCGCAGTACACTATCGAGGGCCGCAAGGCCGTCGGCATCCTCGCCGATGCCTACAGCCTCGCGCTGGAGCAGCACGCGGACGAGCTGCCGGAGCAAATCGACGCGCAGCATCTGCCCGACAATATCACGGTCCGCAAAGAGGACGTCTACGAGGTGGCGCGCGTCTCGCGCCTCTCGCCCTACATCACGAAAAAGGCCAGCCACGAGGCGGTGCAGGGCCATATCTTCGGCCTTGGCGTCGCGGGCTTCCTCGGCTCGGTCATCGAGATCGAGGCTGTGGCCTTCCCCGCGCGCGCCAAGGGCAAGGGGCACGTACGTTTCAACGACACGGCGGGCTCCATGGCCAAGGACTCCGTCTTTAACGCGGCCTCGGTGCTGCGCCAGCTCACGGGCAAGGACATCGCGGACTACGATATCCACATCAACGTCATCGGCGGCGGCAACATCGACGGCCCGAGCGCGGGTACGGCCATCCTCGCCTGCATCGTGAGCGCCGTGACGGGCCGCCGTATCTGGCAGGATGTGGCCGTGACGGGCGAGATTTCGCTCGCGGGCCGCGTGCGCCCCGTGGGCGGCGTCATGGAAAAGGCCTACGGCGCGAGCCAGGCCGGTATCCGCACCATGGTCATCCCGCAGGAAAATGCCAAGGACCTGCCGACGGCGCATCTGGGGCTGGACATCCACCCCGTGCAGACGGCGGAGGAGGCCTTCGGCTATATCTTCGCCGACCCGGCCGCGCCGGAGCATAAACGGAAGGAGAAAGCGTAATGCCGCAGGAACAGCGTATGCCACCGCACAATCTCGAGGCTGAGCGCTCCGTGCTGGGCGCCATGCTCATCACGAAAGAGGCCATTACCGAGGTGCAGGAAATCCTGCGCGCCGATGACTTTTACCGCGAGGCGCACAAGCTCGTCTTTGCGGCCATGGATGAGCTCGCCTCGCGTGGCGAGGCCGTGGATGTCGTGACGCTCACGGAGGAGCTGCGCAAACAGGACCTGCTGGAAAAGGTTGGCGGCCTGCCGTTCGTGACCGACCTCGCGAACGCCGTGCCGACGGCGGCCAACGTGGCCTTTCATGCGAAAATCGTCAAGGAAAAAGCTGAGCTGCGTCGGCTCATCGACGCGGCGACGGCCATCGCGGGCGCGGCCTACGAGGATGCCGAAGACGTGACGACCATCATGGACGAGGCGGAGAAACGCATCCTCGCCGTGGCGAACACGCAGCAGCGCGACGGCTTCGAGTCCGTGCGGCCCATCCTCGTGCGCACGTTCGAGCACATCAACTCCGTCTACGAGTCGCAGGGCAGTATCACGGGCCTCGCAACGGGCTTCAAGGACCTCGACGCCATGACGTCCGGCCTGCAGCCCTCCGACCTCGTGCTCGTGGCCGCGCGCCCGTCCATGGGTAAAACGGCCTTTACGCTGAACATCGCCTCGCACGTGGGCCTCGCGGGCAAGACCGTCGCCTTTTTCTCGCTCGAGATGTCGAAGGAGCAGCTCATGCAGCGCATGCTCTGCTCCGAGGGCGGCATCGACTCGCAGCGTCTGCGCACGGGCCAGATAGAGGACGAGGAGTGGTCGCGGCTCGTCGAGACGGCGGACCGCCTGAACCGCGCGCCCATCTATATCGACGACACGGCGGGCATCACGGTCATGGAGCTGCGCTCCAAGGCGCGCCGCCTGAAGTCCGAACATGGTCTCGATCTCATCGTCATCGACTATTTGCAGCTCATGCAGGGCCGACCAAGCAAGAACAGCGACAACCGCCAGCAGGAGATTTCCGAGATTTCCCGCTCGCTCAAGGCACTGGCGCGCGAGCTCAACGTGCCCGTGGTGGCGCTGTCGCAGCTCTCGCGTTCCGTGGAGTCGCGCCAGGTGAAAAAGCCCATGCTCTCTGACCTGCGTGAGTCCGGCTCGCTGGAGCAGGACGCCGATATCGTCATGTTCCTCTACCGCGAGGACTACTACGACCAGGAGACGGAGAACAAGAACATCACGGAAATCATCATCGCGAAGCACCGTAACGGCCCGATTGGCCACGTGGACCTGTTCTTCCAGAAGGAGTTCACGCGCTTCCGCGACCTGGCACGTCAGTAGTTTTGTAGCGTTTACCAAAAAAATAAGAATAAAAACGAAAAAAGACGTTGACAAAATGGCCAACGTCTTTTATTATATGAAGTGTGAGAACGGTCTCACACAAAAGCAATCATAAGTGAGCATAAAAAGTTATCTGGGGAGAGAAAGGGGTAATTTTCATGCAGGATATTCGTCTTGACAGCCCGCTGTCCGGCCAGCTGATTCCGCTCAGCGAGGTCAAGGACCCGGCGTTCGCCAGCGGCGCCATGGGGCGCGGCGCAGCCGTAAAGGAGCCGGCCGGCAAGGTGTTTGCACCGGTCGACGGCGAGGTCACGGTACTATTTGACACGCTGCACGCCATCGGCATCCACGCGGCGGACGGCGCCGACATCCTCATCCACGTCGGCCTCGACACAGTCAACCTCAAGGGTCAGCACTTCACGGCGCATGTGGCCCAGGGCGACACGATTAAAAAGGGCCAGCTGCTCTTAGAGTTCGATGCGGCGGCTATCAAGGCGGCCGGCTACGATACGACGACGCCGGTGCTCGTGACGAATGCAGGCGACTACGGCAAGATTACCGTGGCGCTCGGTGAGCAGGAGATTTCCTCGGACAACGCGGCGGCTGCCGAGGCGGCGCCGGCCGAGGCCGAGGACCCCGCGCTCGCGAACCTGCCGAAAGAGGAGCGCGTCGCGAAGCTCATCTGGAAATACGTTGGCGGCCGCGATAACGTGCGCAGCGCCGAGCACTGCGCGACGCGCCTGCGCCTCATCATCGAGGACAAGAGCAAGCTCGATGAAAAGGCCATCGAGAACATCGACGGCGTCAAGGGCCAGTTCTTCGCGGCGGCCCAGTACCAGATCATCCTCGGCACGGGCTTTGTCGATAAAGTCTACGACGCTTTCGTCGCGGGCACAGGCCTCGCAGGCTCCAGCAACAACAAGGCCGAGGCCTACGCGCAGATGTCGACGGTGCAGAAGATTTCCCGTACGCTCGGCGACGTCTTCGTACCCATTATCCCGGTCCTCGTGGCCACCGGTCTGTTCATGGGCCTGCGCGGGGCGGTGCAGGCGCTGGGCATCGAGTTCAGCCCGAACGTCATGACCATGAGCCAGGTGCTCACGGATACGGCGTTCATCTTCCTGCCGGCGCTCGTCTGCTGGTCGACGATGAAACGCTTCGGCGGCACGCCGGTCATCGGCATCGTGCTCGGCCTCATGCTCGTGGCCCCGCAGCTGCCGAACGCCTGGGCCGCTATCCCGGGCGGTGCGCAGCAGCCGCTGCTCATGGATATCCTCGGCATCCAGGTGCCGGTCGTCGGCTATCAGGGCTCGGTGCTGCCGGCCCTCGTGCTCGGCATCGTGGCCGCAAAACTGCAGGCCGCGTTGAAAAAAGTCGTGCCGGATATCATCGACCTCATCGTGACCCCGTTCCTCACGCTGTTCATCTGCATGTTGCTCGGCCTGCTCGTCATCGGCCCCATCATGCACGGCATTGAGAGCGCCGTGTTCGGCGCGGTCGCCGCTTTCCTCGCGCTGCCGTTCGGCATTGGCGGGTTCATCGTTGGCGGTCTGCAGCAGGTCATCGTCGTGTTCGGTGTGCACCACATCTTCAACGCGCTGGAGGTCCAGCTGCTCGCGACGACGGGCGTCGATCCGTTCAACGCCATCATCACGGGCGCCATCGTGGCCCAGGGCGGTGCGGCCGTGGCCGTCGCCATGAAGACGAAGGACGAAAAGAAACGCGCGCTGTACTTTTCTTCGGCCGTGCCAGCCTTCCTCGGCATCACGGAGCCGGCTATCTTCGGTATCAATTTGCGCTTCATGAAGCCGTTCCTCTACGGTCTCGCGGGCGGTGCCTGCGCGGGTGGTATCGCCGGTTTCCTGCACCTCGCGGGTACGGGCATGGGCATCACGGTGCTGCCGGGCACGCTGCTCTACCTCAACAATCTGCTGCCGTACATCGTCGTGAATGTCGTCGGTTTCGCCGTGGCCTTCGGCCTGACGTTCACACTGTTTACGCCGGAAGAGTAAAAGTAAAAATCAAATCAGTTGCCAATCTGCAAGGGTTGGGCACCCTGCGTGCCCGGCCCTTTTTTGTAGAAAAACCGTCATGCGTCTCGAGTACGTATGACGGCGAGCATCACATGGAGGTGCAGGAGCATGGAGCATTTTGACAAACAGGCTATCGATGCCAAAGTGGCATCGGGGTTGCCATATCAGCATCGCTGGCACAACCGTTTTCATCTGGAGATGCCGTTCGGCCTCATCAACGACCCCAACGGTCTCTGCTACGCAAATGGCGAGTATCATATTTTTTATCAGTGGAACCCGTTTGGCTGTGAGCATAAAAACAAGAGCTGGGCGCATGTGCGCACGCGTGATTTCGTGCATTACTCTGTGCCGGAGCTCGCGCTTTGGCCCACGGACGAGCACGATAAGGACGGCTGTTACTCGGGCTGCGGTTTTGTGGCGGAGGGCAACGTGCGGGTCTTTTACACCTGCAATGCCAAGGATGCGCAGGGCGTGCGCACGTCGTCGCAGCGCTTCGGCACGCTGCAGGCCGACGGCGCGGTGAAAAAAGAGGAGTTCGCGCTCCAGACGCATCCCGCAGGCTACACGGCGCATTGCCGCGACCCGTATCTCTTTACACGCCACGGGCGGCGCTACATGGTGCTCGGTGCGCAGGCGGACGAGGCCGAGCCGCGCGGTACCGTACTCATCTATGAGGAGACGGAGGCGGGCTGGCAGCTGCTCGGCGAGCCGGCGCACCGTCTGGGCCAGTTCGGCTACATGTGGGAGTGCCCGAATCTCCTGCAGTTCGGCCAGTACGATGCGCTGCTGTTCTGTCCGCAGGGTCTGCCGCCGCGCGAATTTGACCGGCAGAACCTTTATCAGGCGGGCTACATCGCGGGGCATCTCTCGCTCGACGGCATGGCCATGCTGCAGCATACGAAGTTCCAGGAGCTCGACCGCGGCTTCGATTTCTACGCGCCGCAGGTGCTGCAGCATGAGGGTCGGCATATCCTGTTTGGCTGGATGGGTATGCCGGACTGCGACGCCGACTACCCGACGCGCGAGCAGGGCTGGCAGTACAGCCTCACGCTGCCGCGCGAGCTCACGCTGCGGCAGGGGCATATCTACAGCCAGCCGGCGCGCGAGCTGAAAGCCTTGCGCATCCAGCAACAGACGCAGACGCTGCAGGCGAAAAACACGCAGCGGCTGGAGGCCGACCTCTACACGGGCAGCGAGGTGTTGCTGAATATCCGCCTCGGTCAGGCGCACACCGTCGACCTCACGTTGCGCTACGGCCTCGAAAAGACGGTACTGCACTACGACCGCCACACGCAGGTCATGCGCATCAGCCGCGAGGACATGCATGCGGGCGCGCGCGGCTTGCGCCAGTTCCAGCTCTATGCGGATGAGATGCTCACGTTGCAGCTCTTTATCGACCGCACGGCCGTGGAGGCGTTCTTCCAGCACGGCGAGGAGGTCGCGAGCTTCTTCGTGTTCCCGGACAAGGACATCGTGCCGGGCCTCGAACTCACGGCCGACGCGCCGCTCGCCGAGGTCAGCGGCCAGCTCTGGGCGCTCGACGCGTTCCACTACGGTAAAATGGGCTGAAGCGTTCGTCAGGGCTCTCTTTACGCCGCGCTAGCGACCCGACAGCGGTAGTGTTTTTCCAGCACTGCCACCGTCCTCGTGGACATACTTGTTTGACACAAACAAATAAAACGGGCCCGCAACTGCCATATGGCGGCTGCGGGCCCGTTTGCACTGTCAACGAACTGCTCACTCTGGACAGGTCATCGACAGTGACTTACTTGTTGACAATGCGTTTTTCGTTGGTATCCGTGAGACTGACCCGGCGCACGCGCTCGAAAGGTATGCCCTCGAAAGCGTAGCGGATATCGAGATAGGTATCCGTACGGTGGAAGGTCACTTTCTTCAGCGTGAGCTTCGTGGACTGCTTGATGCGATTAATATAATACTGCGCGTCTTCGGCAGTGAAAGGTCCATTTTCCAGGGTAACACGGACGTCATCGATCATCATAGGAGACACCTCCTCAAGATTGAAAACGTTTAACAATCAGCATGCTAATACTGAAACCAATTCCCTTTTTCCTATTCGACGCCATTATACTATAGAATTCTGGCTTTGTTAAGGACTAATGGCCTTTGAAAGAACGAGGTACGCAAAATGTACCGCAGGTGTATCGCTGTAAACGCGCGGCCATCCCACAAAATTCGCCAAAACGGCCGCTAAAGCGTGAAAAAAGACCGCCAGGCAGGTTGCCAAAGGCGGTCTTTTTGTGGTAGGGCCCCAAAGGTCCTAGATAATGACCCAGTAATCGGCGTGAGCGTAACCGGGTCAGACAGCTCTGCCGTATCAACAGCAGGAACGGCCCCCTCAGATGAAGTACATGAGGCTGTCCGTCTCCTTTTCGGCGTCGAAGGCCTGCAGAATCTTGTCGAGCGTGACGGCGGAGAGCGTCGTTTTGATGGCCTCGTCGAGCGGCGTGTAGACGGCGGCCTCCATGGCGCGGTCGAGCTCCGGCATCTTGTCCGGCGCAGCGGGCGCTGTTTTCTCCATGAGCGCGAGCTCGATGGCGGAGAGGATATCGTAGGCGGAGATTTCGTGCGGCGCGCGTGTGAGGCGGTAGCCGCCCTGGCTGCCCTTGATAGAGTTCACGAGCTGCGCGCGCTTCAGCAGCGAGAATACCTGCTCCAGATAGATTTTCGAAATGCCGAGCTTCTCGGAGATGGAGATAATCGTGATGGGTGCGCCGGCCTGGTGGTGCCGCGCCAGATAGGTCATGGCGGCCAAACCGTACCGTCCTTTGGCAGAAATTTTCATATATAATAACCTCCCACTCTGCTATGTTTAATGCTAGTTACTAATTAATATAGAGGAAAATACCTGCCTTGTCAATAACCTATAGATGTGATATGTTTTGCCAAATTTCTGCTTGACAAAGTGCAGTGCAGTGGTTACAATATAAACATATAAGAAATGTATGCTTTACCGCAAGCCGCTGCGGCGGCGCGGGTTGCAAAACAAGTTAATGGAGGTAATCAACATGGCAAAGATTTATCAGAGCGTTACGGAACTCATCGGTCACACGCCGCTGCTGCAGGCGAACAACTTCAGCCAGGCCAACAACCTCAAGGCGAACATCCTCGTCAAGCTCGAGTACTTAAACCCGGCGGGCTCGGTCAAGGACCGCATTGCCAAGGCGATGATTGAAAAAGCCGAAAAAGAGGGCAAACTGAAACCCGGTGCCACCATCATCGAGCCGACCTCCGGCAACACGGGCATCGGCCTCGCGGCCGTCGCCGCCGCGCGTGGCTACAAAGCTATCCTCACCATGCCGGAGACCATGAGCATCGAGCGCCGCAAGCTCCTGCAGGCCTACGGCGCGCAGATTGTGCTGACCGACGGCTCCAAGGGCATGAAAGGCGCCATCGCCAAGGCTGACGAGCTCGCGCAGAGCACGCCGAACTCCTTCATCCCCTCGCAGTTCACCAACCAGGCCAACCCGGCGGCGCACGAGGCCACGACGGGTCCGGAAATCTGGGCGGACACGGACGGCAACGTCGCGGCCTTCATCGCCGGCGTCGGCACGGGCGGCACGCTTACCGGCACCTCCCGCTACCTGAAAAAACAGGACCCCAACGTCAAGGCCATCGCCGTCGAGCCGGCCACCTCGCCCGTGCTTTCCGAGGGCCATGCGGGCCCACACAAAATCCAGGGCATCGGCGCCGGTTTCGTCCCCGAGACCCTCGATACGAAAATCTACGATGAAGTCCTGCCCATCAGCAACGAAGACGCGTTCAAATACGGCCGCCAGTTCGCGCACAGCGAAGGCGTGCTCGTCGGCATCTCCGCCGGTGCCGCCCTCGCCGCCGCCGTGCAGCTCGCCCAG
>ONCF01000042.1 GCA_900316275.1 uncultured Veillonellaceae bacterium | reverse complement strand
GATTTTTCGTCTGGGCTAGGAAATGGCTCGAAGGCATAGCGGTGCTATGTCGAGAGCCATTGACGACGACCAGGCGGAAAAGATGCGTCAAGACGGGCTGACGATTTAATCAGTGTTTCCCTAACAGCATGGCACGAGAAGATGTTCTCGTGGCGTGCTTTTTTCGTTATTATGGGCACATCGACAGGGAAAATCACTTGAGATAGCGAAACGTATTTCAGTTAGCTCTCGTCGCCGCCGTGTCGTTCTTGCTCCTTACGTCGAAAGTGCTGGAACGTTGAGATTTTTTACAAACGCCCTTCCGATGTGGTAACTTGAATCAAGGATATACAAGAACTCGACCAAAAGTTTTGTAGCGAGGTCTTTTGCTGCTGCTAATAACGACCTCTCGGCACTCGCAGATCTGGTTGAGGCCTATGGGAGCGGCAGCCTGCGCACTATATGTTTGATGTTTTGACCTTTGTGAGTTCGTCACGGTTTGCGCATGGCTTTCATGGTATGCTGTAGCTGTAAAAAGAAAGGCAGGTTGATTATCATGAAAGATATCTTACGGAACATTCCCAAAGCGGAAGTATTGCAGCTCGGTAATCTCGTTGCATACGCGGATGGGCAGGTCGTGAGTAAGACGCTGGTGCAGAACAACGGCCTGGGCATCACGTTGTTTGCCTTTGCCCAGGATGAGGGCATCAGTACGCATGAATCGAAAGGTGATGCGATGGTCGTCGCGCTCGACGGCAAGGGGCGCATCACGATCGATGGAAAGGACTACGAGCTCAAGGCTGGTGACTCCATCGTTATGCCGGCCAACCATCCGCATGCCGTCTATGGCGTAGAGCCGTTCAAGATGCTGCTTGTCGTGGCTTTCCCGGAAGCACCCGTAAAATCGTGAATAGTGTACAAAAATAGTTGAAAATAGTTCTCAATATGATATACTATACTTATTGAGAATAACTTTCAGCCAAGGAGAGGATTTCATGAAAGAATATCAGAAGATCATGCAGGTTATCGGTCGGGAGATTATTGATTCGCGTGGCAATCCTACGGTAGAGGCAGAGGTTACCCTCGCTGGGGGTGCAGTTGGCCGTGCGGCGGCACCGTCCGGTGCCTCGACGGGCGAGTTTGAGGCCCATGAGCTGCGCGACGGCGACAAGGCGAAGTACGGCGGCAAGGGCGTAGCGAAAGCAGTGGCGAATGTGAACGAACTTATCGCCCCCGCACTCATCGGCCTTGATGCCTCAGATGTTTACGCGGTCGATGCGGCGATGCTGGCGCTTGACGGCACGGAGAATAAGACAAAGCTCGGCGCGAACGCCATCCTCGCCGTCTCGCTCGCATCAGCCAAGGCAGCTGCGCAGGCAGAGGGAGTGCCGCTCTACCGTTTCCTCGGCGGCGTGGCAGGTCGTCATCTGCCCGTGCCGATGATGAACATCCTGAACGGCGGCGCGCACGCGACGAACTCCGTCGATACGCAGGAATTCATGATTATGCCGGTCGGTGCACCGTCGTTCCGCGAGGGTCTGCGCATGGCGACAGAGGTCTATCACGCGCTGCAGTCTCTGCTGAAAAAAGAAGGAGAAACGACGGCTGTAGGCGACGAAGGCGGTTTTGCGCCAAATCTTAAGAGTGATGAAGACACGATTGAACATATTCTCGCGGCCATTCGTGCGGCGGGCTACGAGCCGGGCAAGGATTTCGTGCTCGCCATCGATGCGGCAGCCTCGGAATGGAAAAGCAAGAAAGGCAAAGGGCACTATAAGCAGCCGAAATCCGGTAAGGAATTTACGTCCGATGAGCTCATCGCGCATTGGCGGAGCCTTATCGAGAAATACCCCATCTACTCCATCGAAGATGGCCTTGACGAAGAGGACTGGGACGGCTGGCAAAAGATGACGGCAGAACTCGGTGATAAGGTGCAGCTCGTCGGCGATGATCTTTTTGTCACCAACACGAAGCGCCTGGCAAAAGGCATCGAGATCGGCTGTGGCAACAGCGTCCTTATCAAGCTGAACCAGATCGGCTCGCTGTCGGAGACGCTTGCGGCCATCCAGATGGCGCATCAAGCGGGTTACACGGCTATCGTCTCGCACCGCTCCGGGGAGACGGAGGACACGACCATCGCCGATCTCGCTGTCGCGCTGAACAGCGATCAGATCAAGACGGGCGCCCCTGGACGCAGTGAGCGCGTGGCGAAATACAACCAGCTCCTGCGCATCGAGGAACATCTCGGTAAAGCTGCTATCTATCCGGGCAAGGAGGCGTTCCTGTTCCGCAAATAACATGCAGAGATTTGTCCATTTCTCCGAGTGAAACATCTTGGACTCGGTTACCCATAGTACAACAGCCCTCGCGACGAAGTTCGGTCGTGAGGGCTGTTGTACTATCTTTCCTGATATAGCCAAGTGCCAAGCTAATCTGCTTGTTTGTATCACTCCGCAATCATGACGCGCCTGGTGATGTCTTCTTTTTACAATGCTGACTCTTTTGTGTTTATATATAGATAATGTATATATGCTGATATATAATGTATGTATGGAGGCGGTCGTATTACGATGATTTCTTTTCGAACAGACGAGGTTTTAAAGGAACAGGCATCGCAGGTGTATGTGGCCTGCCAGCGCAGGTCGTATTGCATGCGCCGCACAGTTTCTTTGAAAGGAGATCGTTTCCATCATGAAAATCCTCATCGACGACGCGAACATAGAAGTCATCAAGAAGCTCTATCCCGCATTCCCCATCGACGGCGTGACGACGAATCCCTCCATCCTCGCGAAGAGTGGCCGCCAGCCATATGACGTGCTACGCGAGATCCGCGCCTTCATCGGCGCGGACGCGGAGCTGCACGTGCAGGTCGTCGGCAAGACGGCGGACGCGATGCTCGAGGACGTCCGACGCATTCACAGCGAGCTCGGCGCGAATACGTACACGAAGATCCCCGTGAACGTGGCCGGCCTCGAAGCCATCCAGCGCCTTCGCAAAGCACAGCCCGATGCGCACATCACGGCGACGGATATCTACATGCCGATGCAGGCGTTCCTCGCGGCGAAAGCTGGCGCGGACTACACGGCGCCGTACATCAACCGCATTGACAACCTCGGCGCGGACGGTATCGCGACGGCGAAAGTCATCCAGGATATGTTCACGAAGAACGGCCTGCCGTGCCAGATCCTCGCCGCGAGCTTCAAGAACTCGCAGCAGGTGCAGGCGCTTTACCGGACGCCGGGACACAAATGCATCTTCGTGCTGCGCGGCAGGTAAGTTGGCGCAAACTGCCCTTCCTTTTTCGATCCTCCTCGTGCTATGATAGGAGGACGAAAGGAAAGGGTGTTTGCAGCTCGCGTTCGGCGCGACACAGCTTTTTTTCGGCTGGCTCAGCAGGCGAAGTATCCTGCCATCATCGTCGGCCATCCGGCAGGCACGGATCCGTGTATGAAAGCCATCGCGACGGTCAGCATGGTCGACCTTGGCGATATGTTCCTCACGGGCATCGGCCGCACGATGACGAAAGATTGCCACTGCAAAGAGATATGGGACAGGAGATTGTCTGATAACGTCAAAGCACCACACGCAGCAGTTGCTCTCTGCTGGCGTGTGATGCTTTTGGTATTTTATCCGCTTTTCCCTAATTTGTTGCCCGGTTCTGCCGGGAGCGGAGGGCGGTGTCCTCGAAGGCGAAGCGCTCAGGGTGATGGCGCGACTGTGTCCATTCTATCTGTATGCCGTCGGCGTCGAACGTCTGGCTCTCGATGATGGCGAGGCAGTTGTAGTCGCCGAGCTCCAGGTACTGTGCGTCCTCGCGGGTGGCGTGCTCGACGGTCATGCGGCGTTTGCTCGTCATGATCGTGCGCTGGAGCGTCTGCTCGATGTAGGCAGAAATATCAGGATTACTATATCTTCCGCGACGGCGGTCAGGACAGCCCTATCACGAACTGGCAGTCGAAATTCGGCGGTACGGCCTGGGAGTATGTACCAAAGCTCGATAAATCCTACCTGCATCTCTTTGATGTCACGCAGGCGGATCTGAACTGGGAAAATCCCGCCGTGCGCGAGGAACTGAAGAATGTATTGCGTTTCTGGCGGGCACGCGGCGTGGAGGGCTTCCGCTTTGATGTCGTGAACCTCATCAGCAAGGGCGCGTTTGAGGACGACGCCGATGGCGATGGCCGCAAATACTACACGGATGGCCCGCATGTGCATGAATATCTCAAGGAGCTCGTGCACGACGCCGGCATCGACGGTATGGTTACGGTCGGCGAGATGAGCTCGACCTCCATCGCGAACTGCATCCGTTACTCGAACCCCGCGGAGCACGAGCTCGCCATGACGTTCAGTTTCCACCATCTTAAGGTGGACTATAAGGACGGGGATAAATGGGCGTTCATGCCACCGGATTTTGGCCGGCTGAAGCAGCTGTTTGCCGACTGGCAGGAGCGACGGCGGGTGGCGGCTGGAATGCGCTGTTCTGGTGCAACCACGACCAGCCGCGCATCGTTTCACGCTTTGGTGATACGGGCGAGTATTGGCAGGCGTCGGCGAAGATGCTTGCGGCGACCATTCATCTCATGCCTATGATACACGAACGCCCCGCTACAGGTGTATGGCCTGTTGGCGGGGCGTTTTGGCGTGGTATTATTCCTCATGTAGTTCGTGTGCGGCGCTTTGCTCAGCGGTGGCAGCCGTCTGGGCGACGCGGCGCTCGTAGTACCAGGCGCCGGCGATGAGCAGGACGGCGACGACGATGACGACGATGAGGCGCGTGGGGTCTTCCTGATGCGTGATGGTGTCGTGGCCGATAATGGCCTCGATGCCCGTGGAGGGGAATTTGCCGATGAACGAGGCGATGACGTAGTCACGCAGCGACATGGCCGAGAGCGCGCCGAGCGCGTTGAGCATGATGGAGGGGAAGTACGGCACCATGCGCGCGATGAGCATGACGACGAAGCCGCGTCGTCCGCTGTACTTGTCGATGTTCGCGAGCGTGGGGTGCTTGTTGATAACCTTGACGGCCGCGTCACGGAAGAAGAAACGCAGCAGCAAAAAGCTCACGGTCACGCCGACGGTCTCGGCCGTACAGGCGAGCACGATGCCCGGAATGATGCCGAAGATGAGCGTGCAGGCCGTGGAAAAAATAATCGCGGGCGGGAAGCCGATGGCGTTGACAAACAGCGTGAGTAAAAAGGCAAAGACGACGGCCCAGGGGCCGAACGATTTGATGTAGCTGGCCGTCTCGCTGATGTCGCCGCGCGCGAGCAGCGCGCCGAGGTGCGGGAAGAACTGCGGGTTCGCCAGATGAATGATGACGATGAGTGCGACGACACCGAGCGCCGCGCTGACTTTGACCATGCGCATGGATGGACGCAATGTAGTGACCCCTCTCCGCGGGAAACGCTGACGTTTTTCAGCCGTATTTCCCTAAATCTGTTGGCTTTCATTATAGCATTATTTGTCTGTCCTGCCTATGAAAAGCACAGGAAAAGTCGCGGCGGTCTGTCAATTTCGTGCCGTCTGTGTTAAAATAAAATCTGATAGTCTAAAAATGGGAGCGCACATGATGGAGCAAACGAAAGGTCAAGCTGAGGTGAGCTGGGGCAGGGCGCTGCGTCAGGGGACGCTGGCAATCGGCACAATGTTGCCGTGCTGTCTGCTGGTGCCGTTGCTCCTGCAGCAGGCGGGCATGCCCTATCCGGGCGCCTACACGGCCATGCTGCTCACCTCCATTGTGGGAACGCTCTACATGGCTTGGCGGCGGCTCCCACTGCTCGTACTGCCCTCGCTTTCACTCACGGTCTGGCTCGTCTGGCTGGTCATGCTGGCAGATGGGTTGAACTGGCAGTTTGTGCTCGCCGTGCAGGCCATAGCGGCGGCGGTGGGCTGGCTGCTGTGGCAGCTGCCGCTCAGGCGACGTCTGCCGGAGCTGTTGCCACCTGTGCTGCACTGGGCACTGCCCACTTTGCTGGCGGTACTGCTCGTGCTCTACGGGCTCGTGCAGGGGCGGGTCATCATGCACTCACCCTGGGCCGTGACAGCACTGGGCAATCTGCATGACCCCATGGCGTATTTATCGCTCATTGGTCTGCTCGTGCTGGCCTTGCTCTGGGCACGGCGCTGTCGTGGGGCAGCGCTCTGGGCGGGTCTCCTTACGGCAGGACTGGCACTTGCGGAGGGCTTTTGGGTCCTGCCCGCGTCACCATTCCTCGTGCCCGAGGGCCTCGACCGTACGGCGCTCATGCTGAACCCCTGGCTGCCGCTACCGACGGGCGGGCTGGCGGCCGCGGTGCTCACGGGCCTTGTGCTCGTGCTGGTGCTCAGCAGCCTCGGCTGGAGCGCGGCGGAGGCGGCGCGGTCGGGGCAGTCACAGGGTAAAATCGTGGCGGTGACGTTCGCGTTTACGCTGCTGGGAGCCTTTCTCGGCAGTGTGCCCGTGACGGTGGCCCCCGCCTCGGCTATTGCGGGGCAGGACCAACAGGACGACGGACCACAGGAGGGCAAAGGGCAGGACGGCGGGCGGCGCACGGCGCTCGTCATGGCTGCCTGGCTGCTCGTGCTGCTCATCTGCGCGCCGGTCGTACGTTCTATGGCGGATTTCCCAGTCATGGCGACGCCGATGCTGGTCGGCTGTGGCCTCTGGCTGCTCATACGGCAGCTGCAACGGGCGCAGCGCGTGTTCTGGGACAGGGTGAACAGCCTCGCGACGGCCGCCGTGCTGGGCCTCGCGCTGTCGTGGAATGTGACGGCAGCGCTGGGCGCGGGCCTGCTCGCCTGGGTACTGCTCAACCACGTCAGCGGGCAGGGTACGCGGGTCAATGTGTGGCAACGCATACTGGCGCTCGTGTGGCTCGCGTACTTCTTTTTCGCCGATTTATGATGAAAAAAGTTAGGAGATGCAGATGCTTTAAGCAGCGTTTCCTGTTTTATTTAAATTTTAGCCGTTTAGCTGAGATATTTGTGCAAGGAGTGTTCTTTTCGTGCAATTCACGCAACAACAGCAAGGGTTACTCGTCTGTGCGCTCGTCGGTGCTTTGGCTGTGACGGCGCTGAGCCCCGTCACGGGCGAGGCGCGGCGGCACCACAGCCGCGCACAGCAGGAGACGACGGTGGAGACGACGCAGGATAACCTGCACGTCGGCCATACGCGTGCCGTACCGCGCTATCCGATGGCGCGGCAGGGCAGCGAGGATATGCAGGCGCGTCTCGACGCGAGCCTGCAGCCGGGCGAGACCGAGCCGGGCAGCTACGTGCAGGTACCGGCCACGGTCTCGGCCTACGATGACGCGATTATCGGCACGCCGCTCGCGAGTCAGGAGCAGTGCGTGAAATACCTGCTCGCAGCCAATCCGTTGCCCGATATTTCCGTGACGCCGCAGGAGCTCGTTTCTTACTATTATGAGGAAGGCGAGCGTGAGGGCATCCGCCCCGATGTGGCCTTTGCGCAGGCCTGCAAGGAGACGGGCTTTTTCCGCTACGGCGGTACGGTGACGCCCGACCAGAACAACTACTGCGGCCTCGGCACGACGAGCGCCACGGTGAAGGGCGCATATTTCGCGACGGCCCGCCTCGGCGTGCGCGCGCATATCCAGCACCTGCTGGCCTATGCCTCGACGCGCCAGCCGGGGGAGGCTATCGTCGACCCGCGCTACCAGCTTGTGCGCGGCACCTACGGACAGGCGACGCTCAACCGCTGGGAAGACCTCAACGGCCGCTGGGCCGTGCCCGGCTATACCTATGGCCAGAGCATTCTCTCCATGTTCCGCGCCATGTTGCGTGAATAAACATATTTATACGTATATAACAGGCGGCTCTTTTGCCCCCCTGTAATTTGATAGAGAAGTAAAGAAAGGTAAAAAATAACGCTATGATTACCGTCAACAACCTGAGCCTGCAGTTCGGCAAACGCGTGCTGTACAAGGATGTCAATCTGAAGTTTACGCCGGGCAACTGCTACGGCATTATCGGCGCCAACGGCGCGGGCAAATCCACGTTCCTGAAACTGCTCTCGGGCGAACTAGAGCCGACGGGCGGCGTCGTGGAGGTTACGCCGGGCGAGCGCCTCTCCGTGCTGCAGCAGGACCACTATGCCTTTGACGAGTACACCGTGCTGCGCACGGTCATGATGGGCAACCGCCGTCTCGTGGACATCATGGACGAAAAGGACGCGCTCTATGCCAAGCCGGATTTCTCCGAGGAGGACGGCAACCGCGCGGCCGAGCTCGAGGCGGAGTTCGCCGAGATGAACGGCTGGGACGCGGAGACGGAGGCGGAGAAACTGCTGAATGGTCTCGGTATCACGGACGACCAGCACCAGCAGATGATGGCCGACCTCACGCCGAAAGAGAAGGTGCGCGTGCTGCTCGCACAGGCACTGTTTGGCAATCCGGACATCCTGCTGCTCGATGAGCCGACGAACCATCTCGATGTGGAGTCCATCAACTGGCTGGAGGACTTCCTCGCGAACTTCGAGAACACGGTCATCGTCGTTTCGCATGACCGCCATTTCCTCAACCAGGTCTGCACGTATATCTGCGACGTCGACTTCGGCGGCATCAAGCTCTACGCGGGCAACTATGATTTCTGGTATCAGTCCAGCCAGCTCGCGCTGCAGATGGCCCGTGACCAGAACAAAAAGAAAGAGGAAAAAATCAAGGAACTGCAGACGTTTATTGCGCGCTTTGCTGCGAACGCTGCCAAGTCGAAACAGGCCACGGCACGCAAGAAGATGCTCGATAAAATCACGCTCGACGACATCCAGCCGTCCTCGCGTCGCTATCCCTATATCGCGTTCACGCCGGACCGCGAGGCGGGCGACCAGTTGCTGCTCGTCGAGGGCATCAGCAAGAGCGTCGACGGCGTGGAGGTGTTGCACAATGTGAGCTTTACGCTGAAGCGCGGCGACAAGGTCGCGTTTGTCGGCCCCGAGAGCCTCGGCAAGACCATGCTGTTTAAAATCCTCATGGGCGAGGAGCAGCCGGACGCGGGTACGTTCAAATGGGGTGTGACGACGACGCAGGCCTATCTGCCGTCCGACAACTCGGCCTATTTCGACGACTGCGAGCTGAACCTCGTCGACTGGCTGCGCCAGTACTCCAAGGACCCGGACGAGACGTTCGTACGCGGCTTTCTCGGCCGCATGCTATTCTCGGGTGAGGAAAGTCAGAAGCAGGCCAAGGTCCTCTCCGGCGGCGAGCGCGTGCGCTGCATGCTCTCGCGCATGATGTTGTCGGGGGCGAACGTGCTGCTGCTCGATGAGCCGACGAACCATCTCGACCTCGAGTCCATCACGGCGCTGAACAACGGCCTCATCGCCTATCCGGGCACGCTGCTCTTTACCTCGCACGACCACGAGTTCGTGCAGACCATCGCGAACCGCATCATCGCCATCACGCCGGACGGCGTTGTGGACCGTCTCTCGACCTACGATGACTTCCTCGCGAACGACACGGTGCGCCAGCAGCTGGCCCAGAAATACGGCAAGCAGAAGTAAAAAGTCGGTGATTCGGTGACTGTTTTTGCTGCCGTAAAGGCAGGCAACGCGCGCTGTTGGTAAAAACAACGCGCGACAGCGGCGAAGCTGCGAGGGGGGGCAGGCACAGAGGATGGCTACGCTGACGAAAATCATTGCAAGAAGTATCGACGATGCCGGTACGACCTCGCGCCTGCGCGAGATGCTGCAGGTGCTGCGGCGCCGGGAGGTCATGCGCGGCATGACGCCCGAAAAGCTACGGCAGATTCTCGAGGACCTCGGCCCGACTTATGTGAAACTGGGGCAGGTGCTCAGCATGCGCCCCGATTTTTTGCCGCCCGAGTACTGCGAGGAACTGGCCAAGCTGCAGTCAGCAGCCAAGCCCCTGCCGTTCGAGGTCATTCAGGATGTCGTGGAGCAGGAGTACAACTGCCCCTGGCGCAAGGTATTCCAGTCCATCGATGAGGAGGCGCTGGGCTCGGCCAGCATTGCGCAGGTACACCGCGCGGTGCTGGCCACGGGGGAGAAAGTCGTCATCAAGGTCCAGCGGCCAGGCATTTACAATGTCATGAGCAAGGACATCGTGCTGCTGAAACGCGCGGCGCGCCTGCTCAAGGTTGTGAGCCACGCGCAGGATGTTGTGGACTTCAACATGGTGCTCGACGAGCTCTGGACCATCGCCAAGCAGGAGATGGATTTCCTCATCGAGGCCGACCATATCGAGGAGTTCGACCATCTGAACCGCGGCGTGGACTCCGTCGAGGTGCCGCAGGTCTACCGCGCGCTCTGCACGCCGCAGATACTCGTCATGGAGTATGTCGACGGCATCAATATCGACGAGACTGATGCTTTAAAGCAGGCGGGGTACAATATTGAGCTGCTCGGGCGGCGCCTCGGCGAGAACTATGTCAAGCAGATTGTCGACGACGGCGTATTCCACGCCGATCCGCATCCTGGCAATATCCTCGTGCGCAACGGCAAAATCGTCTGGTTGGACCTGGGGATGGTCGGGCGCCTCTCCAACCGCGACCGCAGCTCTATCCGCAAGGCCATTATGGCGCTGGCGCATCACGACTCCTTTGAGATGAAGGATGCTGTGCTCTCGCTTGGCGTGGCGCGCGGGCAGATTAACCACACGGCGCTATATCAGGACATCGACATGCTGATGACGCAGTACAGCACGCTCGACTTCAATTCACTGCAGATGGGTGTGCTCTCGCAGCAGATTATGAATATCCTGCGTGTGCACCGGCTGGCCGTGCCGCAGGGGCTCTCCATGTTCTGCCGCGGCGTCATGACCATCGAGGGCGTCATGCGCCAGGCCTGTCCGAACGTCAGCTTCGTGGAGATTCTCGCGCAGAACCTCTCCATGGATTTCAAAAAGAAATTCAGCTGGCGCGAGGAACTGGACAAGGCGAAGCGCGAGGGCTTTCTGCTCGCGCGTAAGACGGCGCAGCTGCCGGAGCAGATTTCCGACCTCGTGCGCATGACGATGAGCGGCCAGACGAAAGTCAATCTCGACCTCACGGGGGCCGAGGAGCCCATGCGGCATATGGACCGCATGATTAACAAGCTCATCGTGGCCGTGCTCACGGCGGCGCTGCTGCTGGGCTCGAGCACCATCTGCACGACGAACATGACGCCGAAAATCCTCGAGATTCCCTTTCTGGGCTTTCTCGGCTACCTGATTGCGTTTGTACTTTCGCTCCGCCTCATCTGGGAAATCCACAAGGGCGGACTCTAGGAGATGCTATTTGCTGCGTCCGTTCATTTGGATGCAGATGTTATCCGTGTTTCCATATATTTGGGAGGTAAGGCTTATGGCAATGCGCGGCATGCGTGGGGCCACGACGGTGGCGGCCGATACTGAGGCGGCCATCTGGCAGGCAGCGCAGGAAATGGTGACGGCCCTGCTGCAGGAGAATGCGGTGGCCAGTGAGGATATTGGCGCCTGCATCTGCAGTATGACCGAGGATTTGACGGCGGCGTTTCCCACAGCGGGTCTGCGCCAGCTGCCGGGCTTTGACGCTGTGCCACTCTTTGACGCGCGCCAGTGCGCCGTCACGGGCAGTCTGCCGCGTTGCCTGCGCGTGCTGCTGCTCGTCGATACGGACAAAAAACAGCGCGATATCCGGCACGTCTATCTGCACGACGCCGTGCGCCTGCGCCCCGATATCGCGCAGAACTAAGCGCAATCAGGCAGAATTTCTCTGAAACAAGCGACCAAAATGGACACTCGGCCTATACTTTCACGACGAGTGTCTTTATAATATGGTATAGAAAATTTTCTCACTATTTATTATGCAGAGGGAGAGATTATTTTGAGCAACATCGATACGACCTGTGTCAATGCTATCCGCGTGCTGGCCGCCGACGCCATCCAAAAGGCGAAATCCGGCCATCCGGGCCTGCCGTTGGGCAGCGCGGCCATGGCCTATGAGCTGTGGGCCAACCACATGCACCACAACCCGAAAAACCCGCAGTGGGCGAACCGCGACCGCTTCGTGCTGTCGGGCGGTCACGGCTCCACGCTGCTGTACTCGCTGCTGCACTTCTTCGGTTACGGGCTGACGCTCGATGACATGAAGCAGTTCCGTCAGTGCGGCTCGCTGACGCCGGGCCATCCCGAGTACGGTCACACGGTCGGCGTCGAGGCCACGACGGGCCCGCTGGGCGCCGGCATGGCCATGGCTGTTGGCATGGCCATGGCCGAGGCACATCTCGCGGCGGAGTTCAACCGCCCCGGTTTCCCCATTGTGGACCACTACACGTTCGCGCTGGGCGGCGACGGTTGCCTCATGGAGGGCATTTCCTCTGAGGCGTTCTCGCTTGCGGGCACGCTGGGTCTTTCGAAGCTCATCATTCTCTATGATTCCAATAAAATCACCATCGAGGGCGGCACGGACATCGCCTTCACCGAGGACGTGCAGGCACGTATGCGCGCATTCGGCTTCCAGACGCTGACGGTCGAGGATGGCAACGACCTCGCTGCCATTGGCAAAGCCATCGAGGAGGCCAAGGCCGACAAGGAGCACCCGTCCTTCATCACGGTCAAGACGACCATCGGCTACGGCTGCCCGGCCAAACAGGGCACGGCCTCGGCACACGGCGAGCCACTGGGCGAGGAGAACGTGAAAGCCCTGAAGGAAAACCTCGGCTGGCCCGAGCCGGACAAGACGTTCAACATCCCGCAGAACGTCTACGACCACTATGCCGAACTCGCCCAGAAAGGTGCGCAGGCTGAGGCCGAGTGGGACAAGCTCTTTGCCGACTATGCGGCGAAGTTCCCCGAGGAAAAGGCCCGTTGGGATAAGTTCCATGCACCGGTGGATGCGCAGGCACTGCTTGATGATGAGTCGTTCTGGGCCTTCGAGGACAAGCCGATGGCTACGCGCAACACGTCGGGCGTCATGATCAACCGCATCAAGGACCGCGTGCAGCAGCTCATCGGCGGCAGTGCTGACCTCGCACCGTCCAACAAGACGCACATGAATGACGAGCCGGACTTCAAGAAGGGCAACTATATCGGCCGTAACCTGCATTTCGGCATCCGCGAGCTAGCTATGGCTGCGATGGCCAACGGCATTACGCTGCACGGTGGCCTGCGTGTTTACGTCGGCACGTTCTTCGTGTTCTGCGACTACATGAAGCCGATGATGCGCCTCGCCGCGCTCATGGGCCTGCCCGTGACCTATGTGCTCACGCATGACAGCATCGGCGTGGGCGAGGACGGCCCGACGCATGAGCCGATTGAGCAGCTCGCCATGCTGCGCGCCCTGCCGAACCTCAACGTGTTCCGTCCGGCCGATGGCTACGAAACGGCCGCAGGCTGGTACCTCGCACTGACGGCTACGCATACGCCGACGGCGCTCGTGCTCACGCGCCAGAATCTGCCGCAGCTCGCCGGCTCCAGCAAAGACGCACTCAAGGGTGCCTACGTCATCTCCGAGGCTAAAGACGCCAGCCGGATGGACGGCATCCTCATCGCCTCGGGCTCCGAGGTTGCACTGGCCATCGACACGCAGGCGGCGCTGGCGAAAGAGAATATCGACGTGCGCGTCGTCTCCATGCCGTGCATGGATCTCTTTGCGCAGCAGGATGCGGCCTACCAGGAGCAGGTGCTGCCGCGTAACGTGCGCGCGCGCGTAGCGGTCGAGGCTCTCTCGGGCTTCGGTTGGGGCCAGTACGTCGGCCTCGACGGCGCGGTTGTCTGCATGGAGGGCTTCGGCGCCTCCGGCCCGGGCCCGCAGCTGTTCAAACAGTTCGGCTTCACGGTCGAGCACGTGGCCGAGGTCACGCGCAAGGTTGTCGCTCAGCAGCATTAACAGATAAGTATAGAGCTTCTTGCAGGAGTTTACTCCTGTAAGAAGCTCTTTTTTGGTGCTCGCTTTTATGGTGGTAGCTGACATGACAGTGCATAAAACTCGTACCAGTACGAGTTTTATGCATTTAGGAGCATTCAGACTATAATCAAAATTGTTTCAGACCTGGTTCAATGGTCCTTATTTGTCCACATAAAAGAGATTGATACACGGGGCGACGTGTACACAAGAATATCGTAAAATAAAGTGTTGACACGGTTTTTTGCGGGTGCTATATTATAGAGGTGCCTGATTTCAGGGTACAGCATAGTGAGACAGGAGAGTGAAAACAATGACACTGACTTCACTAGCGGATGCGCATTGCGTCATCGGGGTCAAGCAGGCCAGCAAGGCTGTGCGGCGCGGGGAAGCGTTGCAGGTCTATGTAGCAGCTGACGCCGACGCGCGCATGACGAAGCCCCTGCGGGCGCTTTGCTCTGAGCAGAGCGTGCCCGTAGCCCAGGCAGAGTCGATGGCCGCCCTCGGTGCGGCGTGTGGCATCCAGGTGGGCGCGGCGGCCGTCGCCGTGCTCGGTTCCCGTCGTTAGAAATCTTGCGGGTTCGCCCACAGGTTTCAATAAATAATAAATTTTCAATATGAAGGAAGGAGGTGCATGTATGCCTACTATCAATCAGCTCGTTCGCAAGAGCAGAAAGAGCAT
>ONCF01000078.1 GCA_900316275.1 uncultured Veillonellaceae bacterium | reverse complement strand
GCTCGCGACCATCGAGCCGCAGGTCAAGCTCATCCTGGCGACGCTGCAGAAAATCGCGCAGCTGAAAGCCTGATTCCGCTTGCTTTTATGGTGGGCGGGACGTATAATAGAGACACAAAGAAGACTGACGTTTCGTACCGTCAACCCTTCTTTATTTGACAACCTGAAAGGGGATTGGGTACTGGGTATCACCCCCTTTCGCAGAGTTATCGTCTTAGAGCGACTCTAAGACGATGCGAAGTGCCACCAGACACAACAGCAGAAGAGCCAGCAGAAGTGCGACAATCCTATCTGTGGTCATGAGGAACACCCCCCTCTCTGCACGAGAAGGGCGACGACGTCAGCCATGGTTTTAGTATAGCACATCTGCTGGACTTTTGCTATATGGGAATGCACAAAATGATGATGGAGTTTGTGTATGCGTAAATATAAAATTGTGCCGCAGCACCGCAGCCTGTTTTGGCAGCTGGTGCAGGATATGCCGCTGACGGAGATGGAGCAGGCGGCCTGCCGGGACGTGTGTGTCCGGCACGTGGAGGTCACGGCGGCGACGAACAGCTGGGAAATGGCTGTCGTCTCGCAGACGTACCTCGCGGATGACCTGCGCGCACGGGCGGCGGCGCATATTGCGGCGCGCTGTGGGCTCACGGACGTGGAGATTTATCAGGACGTCGTCGATATCGCGGCCGCGCTGCCGGACGTCTGGCCCGAGGTGGTAAAGCAGGCCACGACGGGCAATATCACAGCCCTCGAGTATCTCAAGCGTTCGCACTACGCGGTGCAGGGTGCGAAAATCACGCTGGAGCTGCCGGGCGAGTTCGCGCAGGATATGGTGGCACATTCGTCCGTGCTCGCGCAGCTGGAGGCGGGCGTCGAGTCTCGTCTCGGCTACCACTGCCAGATTGCCTGCGAGGCCGGCGCGGCCGGTGTGGAGCAGCTGGAGGTGGATGCGGCGCTCAATACGCCGGAGTACCGCCGGGCACTTCGGCAGGAGATTGCGGCGGATAAACAGGCACAGTCGCAGAGCGCCAAGAAGAAAAAACAACGTGCTGCGTCACCAAAATCTCAGCAGAACGGAATGGGCGCGGCAAAGCAGCGCACGTCCATGGGCGCAAATCTCGATGCGCCCGTGGTCGTGCCGGACCGCGGCAATCTCATCTTTGGCCGCGGCGTGGCCGGCGAGGTCCGGGCCATCGACGACCTCGAGGGCGAGACGCGCAACGTCATCCTCGAGGGCACCATCGGCCAGGGGCCCGGCTCGGGTCTGCGGGCGCGCACGTTCAAGACGGGCACGCAGATGTTGTCTTTCGCCATCGCCGATGCGACGAATGGTATCAACTGCAAGAAATTTTTCAAGCCGAAACGCGGTAAGCAGGGCGAGGCGGAGGACCTGGAGACAGTCATGGGCAAGCTCAAGGAGGGCATGCCCGTGCGTGTGCGTGGCTCCGTGCGCTTTGATACGTATCAGAATGAGTATGTGCTCTTTATCGACAGCCTCGCGAAGCGCGAGGTCAAACAGCGCGAGGACCATGCCGAGGTCAAGCGCGTCGAGCTGCACGCGCATACGACGATGAGCGACATGGATGCCGTGGACTCGGTGGAGGACCTCATCACGACGGCGGCCCGCTGGGGCTGGCCGGCCGTGGCCATTACGGACCACGGTGTCGTGCAGGCGTTCCCTAACGCCATGAAATGTGTGGGCAGTAAAAAGCTCGACATCAAGATTATCTACGGTATGGAGGGCTACCTCACGGGCGACGACTACAAGCAGAAGTCGGCCTATCATATCATTTTCCTCGCGAAAAATCCCAATGGCCTGCGCAATCTCTATCAGCTCGTGTCCCTCTCGCACATGAAATACTTTTATCGCCGTCCGCGTCTGCCCCGGCGTATTATCGAGGAGTACCGCGAGGGACTCATCATCGGCTCGGCCTGCGAGGCGGGCGAGCTCATCCAGGCTATCGAGCGCAAGGCTCCAGAGGAAGAGCTGCTGCAGATTGCCTCCTTCTATGACTATCTCGAAATCCAGCCCATTCACAATAACGACTTTCTCAAGCGCAGCGAGAAATACCCGGATATCCAGACAGACGACGACCTCATCGCCATCAATCTCAAGGTGGCCGAGCTCGCGCAAAAGCTGGGCAAAATGCTCGTGGCGACCTGTGATGTGCATTTCCTCAATCCGGAGGACAGCATCTACCGCGCCATTATCCAAAAGGGCAAAGGTTTTGACGATGCGGATCACCAGCCGCCCATTTACCTGCGCACGACGGAGGAGATGCTGGCGGAGTTCCAGTATCTGGGCGAGGCCGAGGCCTATGCGGCCGTCGTCGAGAACCCGCGTAAGATTGCCGAGTCCATCGAGCGCTTCAAGCCTATCCCCGATGACCTGTACTCACCGGCCATCCCAGGTGCAGACGAGGAAATCCGGGAGACGTCCTACGCCCGTGCGCATAAGATGTACGGTGAGAATCTGCCCCAGCTGGTCGTGGACCGTCTCGAACAGGAGCTGAAGCCGATTATCGCGCACGGTTTCTCACCGCTGTACCTTATCGCACAGCGCCTCGTGAAGAAATCGAATGACGACGGCTACCTCGTGGGCTCGCGTGGTTCGGTCGGCTCGTCGTTTATCGCGACGATGATCGGTATCACGGAGGTCAATCCACTGCCACCGCATTACCGCTGTCCGCATTGCCAGTACAGCCATTTCATCACGGACGGCTCGTACGGCTGCGGCTACGACCTGCCGGACAAGGAATGCCCGGTCTGCGGTACACCGCTGATCAAGGACGGGCACGATATCCCGTTCGCGGTATTCCTCGGCTTCGATGGCGACAAGGTGCCAGATATCGACCTGAATTTCTCGGGCACGTATCAGCCCGTGGCACATAAATATACGGAAATCCTCTTTGGCAAGGATAATGTCTACAAGGCGGGTTCCATCCAGACCGTGGCCGACAAGACGGCGTTCGGCTACGTAAAAAAATATTATGAAGAAAAGGGCCTGCACAAGCATATTGCCTATATCGACAAGCTTGCGCACGGTTGCATGGGTGTCAAATCGACGACGGGCCAGCATCCGGCGGGCATCATGGTCGTGCCGCGTAATATGGATGTGCACTTCTTTACGCCTATCCAGCACCCGGCGAACGATGTGAAGAGCGACACGATTACGACCCATTTCGATTACCATTCCATTTCCAGCCGTCTCGTCAAGCTCGACATCCTCGGCCACGATGACCCGACGGTCATCCGCATGCTGCAGGACCTCACGCACCGTGACCCGAAGACCATTCCGCTCGACGACCCGGCCACGATGTCCATTTTTCACGGTACGTCAGCTATCGGCGTGACGCCGGAGGAACTGGGGGCGACGAGTGGCACGTTCGGCATCCCGGAGTTCCGCACGCCGTTCACGCGGCAGATGATTGACGATACTCAGCCGAATGTGTTCTCTGACCTCGTGCGCATTTCCGGTTTCTCGCACGGCACGGATGTCTGGCTCGGCAACGCGCAGGACCTCATCCGCGGCGGTACCTGCACCATCAAGAACGCCATTTCGGCGCGTGACGATATCATGATGTACCTCATCCATAACGGTATAGAACCGCTGCTTTCGTTCAAGACGATGGAGAAGGTGCGTAAAGGCCGGGGCATTGCACCGGAGGTGGAGCAGAAGCTGCGCGACGGCGGTATCCCCGACTGGTTCATTGAGTCCTGCCAGAAAATCAAATACCTGTTCCCGCGCGCGCACGCGACGGCCTATGTCATGATGGCCTACCGTATTGCGTTCTGTAAAGTGCATTATCCGCTCGCGTACTATGCGGCGTATTTCTCCATCCGTGCCGAGGAGTTTGACGCGAATGTCATCGCGCGCGGGCAGGACTACGTCAAGGAAAAAATTGACGAGCTCGAGGCGATTACGCATGAGGGCGGCAAGCTGGATGCGAAGCAGAATGCGACGCTCATCGTGCTGCAGCTGGCCTGGGAGATGTTCCTGCGCGGCTATACCTGTGAGCATGTCGATCTCTATCGTTCGGCAGCGGACCGCTTTATCATCGATGGCAACGCGCTGCTGCCACCGTTCTCCAGCTTGGCAGGTATGGGCATCAAGGCCTCGGAGGGCATCGTGGCAGCACGTGCCGACGGCGAGTTTACCTCCATTGAAAATTTGCGGATACGTTCCGGTATCTCCAAGACGAATGTGGAAATCCTGCGCGAGCATGGTTGTTTGGACGGTATGGACGAAAGTGACCAAATGGTGCTGTTCAGCTGAAAAAATATTTGCCAATGTATACAATAAACGTTGACATGTCCTGCTGGAAGTGCTAAGATTGTACCCAATAGCAGGACAGACGCGGATACAGAGTTGTATCGTTGTAAAGTTTTCTCCGCGTGCCCGGCTGTGGAAAGGGGATAAATTTTATGAAACGCACACACAAACTGGCTATCCTGGGTCTCGGTCATGTCGGCTCGGCCGTGCTCGCACGCGCTGTGGCCATGCATCTGGCACCGGAGATTGTCTGCATCGATACGAAACCTGGCGTGGCGCATGGCGAGGCGCTCGACATGATGCACGCGATGTCGACGGATCTCGAGGCGGGCATCAATGTCTACTCCGGCACGTGGGCTGATCTCAAGGATACGGATGTCATCATCTGCGCTGCGGGTCCGAGCATTCAGGCTGGTGTGAGCCATGAGCGTCTGTCGCTGGCGCGGGAGAATACGCGCGTAATGAAGGAAATCATGGCCGAGGTCGTGAAGTACACGACGGACGCCGTGTTCATCATGATTACGAACCCGCTCGATGTTATGGTGCATCTGGCGGCCACGAAGTTCGGCTATCCCGAGGGGCGTCTGTTCGGCACGGGCACAACGCTCGAGACGATGCGTTTCAAATATATCGTGGGCAAGCATTACCATGTGAACCCGTCCGATGTGCAGGGCTATATGCTCGGCGAGCATGGCAACTCCGGCTTCCCGGCTTGGAGCCTGCTGCATATCGGCGGTATCCCCATCGACCAGCTGGACAAGTATTTTGACCATGACGGCCCGCTCGACTACGCGGCGGTCGGTCATGAGGTCGTGGAGACGGCCTACGATGTGCTGGAGTCCAAGGGCTGGACGAACACGGGTATCGCCTCCGGTGCTTGCCGCCTCGCACGTGCCGTGTTCAACGATGAGCATATCGTGACGCCGGTCTCCATGCCGTTCCACGGCGAGTACGGCATCACGGATGTCTCGCTCTCGCTGCCGAGCATGATTGGCAAGGATGGCGTCGAGAAACGCCTGGCCGTGCCCCTGACGGACGCCGAGGTCGGGCTGCTCAAAAAGAGCGCCGCGAGCGTGCAGGAAGTGCTGCGTGACAACAAAATCATCTGATTGCCGCGTTAAACGACAACATCAGGCAAAATAAATGACACGGACGCTGGACAAAGGCTGGCGTCCGTGTTATACTTTTTTATAGTTCAATTATGAACGTTAATTTAAGTTTTATGGTAAAGAGTGGGCTTGCGTCCACTCTTTATATTATGTTTGGGGGTGTAAGGATGGCCAGACAACAGGTTGAGGAGCAGGTCATGGCGCTCGCGCAGCAGCTGCTGGACGGGCAGGACATCATTGAGCTCGTGGACGTCGAGTATGTCAAAGAGGGCGCAGACTGGTATCTGCGTGTCTACATCGACAAAGCGGGCGGCATCGACATCGAGGATTGCCAGGCGCTCAGCGAGCGGCTGGAGGTGGAACTGGACCGCACGGACTGCGTGCCGGACAGCTACATTCTGGAGGTGTCGTCGCCGGGCATTGATCGCGTGCTGCGCAAGGAGCGCGACTTCGTGCGCGAGCAGGGCAAGCAGGTCGATGTGACGCTCTACGCACCGCTGGACGGCGAGAAAGCCTTTACGGCCACGCTCACGGGCTATGATGCGGCGACAAAAACGCTGCAGCTCGACGCGCGCCAGATTCCTTTAGCAAAAATCGCGCAGATGCGTCTGCACATTGATTTTTAAAATACATATCGAGGAGGATATAGATTTTGGCTAGAACCAGAAAGTCAACGAAGAATGTGGAACAGCGTGACAACGGACAGGAGTTCCTGAACACGCTGCACGAGCTCGCCAAGGAGCGGGGTATCGATCCCGAGATCCTGTTCGAGGCCATCGAGACCGCACTCATCACGGCCTACAAACGCAATTTCGGCTCGGCACAGAACGTGCGGGTGACGTTGTCGCGTGAGACGGGTCACTACCATGTGTACGCCATCAAGCGCGTCGTCGAGGATCCCGAGGATGAAATCGAGGAGATTTCGCTCGCGCAGGCGCGTACGCTGAAACCGGAGTACGAAATCGGCGATATCATCGAAATCGAGGTTACGCCGGCCGACTTCGGGCGCGTGGCTGCCCAGACGGCCAAGCAGGTCGTCGTGCAGCGCATCCGCGAGGCCGAGCGCGGCATCATCTACGAGGAGTTCTCGAGCCGTGAGAGCGACATCGTGAGTGGCCTCGTCGAGCGTGTGGAGAACCGCAACGTCTTCATTGACCTGGGTAAGACCGTGGCTGTGCTCACGCCGCCGGAGCAGATCCCGACGGAGAGCTACCAGCACGGCGACCATATCAAGGCCTATATCGTCGAAGTCAAGAAGACGACGAAAGGCCCGCAGATTGTCGTGAGCCGCACGCATCCGGGCCTGCTGAAGCGCCTGTTTGAGCTCGAGGTACCGGAAATCCAGGAGGGTATCGTCGAAATCAAATCCGTGGCGCGCGAGCCGGGCAACCGCTCGAAAATCGCCGTCTGGTCGAACGACCCGGAGGTAGACCCCGTCGGCGCCTGCGTCGGTCTCAAGGGCATGCGCGTGCAGGCCATCGTCGATGAGCTCGGCAGCGAGAAAATCGATATCGTGAAGTGGAACGAGGATTCGGCGAAGTTCATCGCCAACGCCCTGAGCCCGGCCAAAGTCGTGTCCGTGGCCGTCAACGAGGAGGAGAAGGTCTCCCGCGTGGTCGTGCCGGACTACCAGCTGTCGCTGGCTATCGGCAAGGAGGGCCAGAACGCCCGCCTCGCTGCGAAGCTCACGGGCTGGAAAATCGACATCAAGAGCGTCTCGCAGGCCGCGGGTGAAGAACTCGAAGACGGCATGAACGAGGTGCAGGTCGAGAGCGACGCTGCCTTCACGGCTGAGAATGCAGAGTGAGCATTATGAAAACGAAAAAAATACCGCAGCGTTTCTGCCTGGGCTGTCACACCAGCAAGCCAAAAAAGGAATTGCTGCGTATCGTACGCAGTCCTGAGGGCACGTACGCCGTCGATACGACGGGCAAAATGCCCGGGCGCGGTGCCTATATCTGCCACAGTCTGGACTGCCTGGAGCTAGCGCGTAAGAATCACGGGCTTGAGCGCTCGTTTGCGGCGAAGCTGGCGCCAGAGGTCTACGAGGCGCTGGCGGCGCAGCTGCAGGCTGAGCTCACGGCGGAGGCCGGGCAGTGATATGACGCAGACAGAACGTATCACGAACCTCCTGAGCATGGCGCAACGTGCTCGCCGCATCGTGTCGGGCAGTTTCGCCGTGCAGCAGGCGGTACAGAAAAAACAGGCGGTGCTGCTGCTGCTGGCAGCCGATGCCGCTGAAGAAACGAAAAAGAGCTGCCAGGCTTTGGCAGAGCGATATAGCATTCCCTATACAGAATGTCTGGACCGGGTCCGTCTGGGCGAGTGTCTGGGCAAAGAATACCGCGCGGTGGCGGCCCTCACGGATGCCGGCTTCGCACGGAAATTGCAACAGTTGCTGGAGGAAATGCATATGGAATAAACCACGGGGGTGGATTAATGTCAAAATACAGAGTTTTTGAGTTGGCGAAAGAGTTTAAAGCAGATAAGAATGAGGTCGTAGCTGTCCTGAAAGAGCATAACTTTCAGGTGCAGAATACTTTTTCCAGTGTCGGTGATGCGGAATACGCGTTTGCCAAGGAATATTTTGCCAAAAAGCATGCCGCGGCGCAGCAGCAGGCAGCCAAGCCGGCTATCGACTACAGCGTAGCAGACGGGCGTCCGGGGCATATGGCCCCGGCGAAGAGCCGTCAGAGCCAGCCGAAGGCAGCCGCAGCTAAAACCACGGCACCGGCAGCCAAGGCAGCAGCAGCTCCTGCCAAGGCGGCGCAGCCGGTAGCAGAAGCGACGACCGAGACCAAAGCAGCTGCCGCTACAGCTAAGCCAGAGGTAAAGGCTGAGGCGAAGGCCGAGGCTAAGACAGCAGAGACGGCGCCGGCTAAACCGGCAGAGCAGCCCGCTGCCCCGAAAAAGGTCATCAGCAAGCCGCATTTCGGCCTGAAAATCGTCTCGAAGCCGGACCATAGCAAGCAGGAGACGGGCAGCCGCACGGAGGTCAAAAGCGAGCGTCGTAACAGCGAGCGCCGCCTGAATGTCCCCGCTGCACCGGTGGAGGCCACGGGCGGCCGCAATGAGGGCGGCCGCAAGGAGCGCCGCAACAAGGACAAGGACCGCAACCGCGAGCACGAGCGCAACAACGACCGCCGCGAGGCCCGTGCCAACGAGCGCAAGAACAGCCGCCGCAACAAGCGCGAGCGTGGCGGCAAGCACGCGCCGCAGAAGGTGGAGATTGCACGCCCAACGCATATCAAGGTCGGCGAGAGCATCGCGGTCAAGGACCTCGCGTCCAAGATGAGCTGCACGGCGGCTGAGGTCATCAAGAAGCTGTTCCTCATGGGCGTCATGGCTACTATCAACCAGGAAATCGACTACGACACGGCCGCGCTCGTGGCCGCCGAGTTCGGCGTGAGCTGCGAGGAGCTGCCGCCCGATGTCGATCCGACGCTCATCCCCGAGATTGAGGACGAGCCGAAGTCGCTGAAGCCGCGTCCGCCTATCGTCACGGTCATGGGCCATGTCGACCACGGCAAGACGTCACTCCTCGACCGCATCCGCAATACGCATGTGACGAAGCACGAGGCTGGCGGCATCACGCAGCATATCGGTGCCTACCAGGTCAACTGCAACGGCAAAAAGATTGTCTTCCTCGATACGCCGGGCCATGAGGCCTTTACGGCCATGCGTGCGCGCGGTGCACAGATCACGGATATCGCCATCCTCGTCGTGGCGGCCGATGACGGCGTCATGCCGCAGACCATCGAGGCTATCCACCATGCGAAATCCGCCAACGTGCCCATCATCGTGGCTATCAACAAAATCGATAAGCCGGGCGCGAACCCCGACCATGTGAAGAATGAGCTCATGGAGCAGGGCCTTGTGCCGGAGGAGTACGGCGGCGATACGATTATGGTGCCCATCTCCGCAAAACAGGGCATCGGCATCGACGACCTGCTCGAGAACGTACTGCTCGTGGCTGAGGTGCAGGAGCTCAAAGCAAACCCGAACCGCGATGCGCGCGGCGTCATCATCGAGGCCAAACTCGACAAGGGCCGCGGCCCGGTGGCGACGGTGCTCGTGCAGAACGGTACGCTGCGCATTGGCGACTCCGTCGTCTGCGGCGTGACGTACGGCAAGGTGCGTGCCATGGTCAACGAGCACGGCGGCAACGTGAAGAAAGCCGGTCCGTCCGTACCAGTCGAGATTCTCGGCCTCAACGATGTGCCGGCGGCCGGTGATGTGCTGGCCGTGCTCGAGGAGAAACAGACGCGCTCCATCGCAGAGGCGCGCATCGAGCGTCAGCGCAACAACCTCATCAAGGCCAAAAAAGTTTCGCTCGACGACCTGTTCCATCAGATTCAGGAGGGCGAAATCAAGGATCTCAACATCGTCATCAAGGCCGATGTGCAGGGCTCCGTGGAGGCACTCTCCAGCTCGCTGCTCAAGCTCAACAAGAACGACGAGGTGCGCGTGAGCATCGTGCATTCCGGCGTCGGCGCCGTCAACGAGACGGATGTCATGCTGGCTTCGGCCGCGAACGCGATTATCATCGCCTTCAACGTGCGTCCGGACGCGAATGCGCGCAAGGCGGCGGAGACGGAGAACGTCGATATCCGCAACTACCGCGTCATCTACGATGCCATCAACGACGTCAAGGATGCCATGAGCGGCATGCTGAAGCCGAAGTACAAGGAGGTCATCCAGGGCCGTGTGGAAATCCGCAAGGTCATGAAGTTCTCCAAGGCTCTGGTCGCGGGCTCTTACGTGCTCGAGGGCAAAATCTGCAACAACTCCAAGATTCGCATCCTGCGCGACAACGTCGAGGTGTTCGACGGCGAAATTGACTCGCTGCGCCGCTTCAAGGACGAGGTCAAAGAGGTCAATGCCGGCTACGAGTGCGGTATCTCTATCGTTGACTTCCGTGATTTCCACGAGGGCGACATCATCGAGGCCTACACGATGGAGGAGGTCGAAGTCTCCATCGCCGACGCCAACAAGGCCGCGGCCGAGCGTCGCAAGGCGGAGGAAGAGGCCAAGGCCGCCGCAGCTGATGAGGCCGATAGCAACGAAGAATAATCAAGCGATGTTTTCGCTGTATGTTTGACAAAAGAAGGAGGTGACAGCCCTATGAGCCAGTTGCGGGTAGAAAAAGTCCAGGAGCTCATGAAACAGGAAATCTCCGAGATTATCCTGCGTGAGCTCAAGGACCCGCGTATCGGCTTTGTGACGGTCACGGCCGTGGAGTGCACGGGCGATTTGCGTGAGGCGAAAGTCTACGTGAGCATCATGGGCAGCGAGCAGCAAATGACGGATACCTGGAAGGGTCTGCAGAGCTCGCTCGGCTTCATCCGCCGCGAGGTGGGGCACCGCATCCGCCTGCGCTTTACGCCGGAGCTCACGTTTGCCCTGGATAAGTCGCTGGACTACAGTGCGCACATTCAGGAACTGCTGCTGCAGGTACAGCGTGAGGCCGCCGGCCAGGCGCCGTCCCCCGAGACGAAAGAAGCAGAATAAGCATGAAGATTAGTTTATCAGAGGCGGTGACAGCCCTGCGGCAGGCGCAGCATGTCGTCATCACGGCCCATATCAACCCCGACGGTGATGCCATCGGCTCCTCACTGGGACTGATGCACGCGCTCACCAGTCTGGGTAAGGAGTGCCGTGTCTATATCGACGATGATTTGCGCGAGATTTTCCGCGTGTTGCCAGGCTTTGACGTCATCCAGCGGCCGGACAAGGAGCAGCCGGCCCCTATTGAGGGGGCAGACCTGCTCGTCGTGCTTGACACGACACTCGACCGCACGGGACGTATCCACAAGCTGTGCACGGCACCGGTGCTGAACATCGACCACCACGTCACGAACGACGCGCAGGCCGAGCGGGCCTATGTCGATGGCAGCCGCGCTGCCTGCGCGGAGATTGTCTGCGAAATCGTGCGCGAGCTCGGCGTGCCCTTTGCGGGGCATAAAGAGCTGGCCATGTGTCTCTATACGGGGCTGGCGACCGATACGGGGTTTTTCAGTTTTTCCAACACGACGGCGCATACGATGCATACGGCAGCTGACCTGTTGGCGGCGGGCGTACAGCCCAATGTCATCAGCGAGGCCCTGGAAAAGCGCCCGTTCGACGATGTGCAGAGTCTGGCCAAGGCGCTGAACCGAATTGAGCTTTGGCACGACGGCCGGGCCGCGGGTGTGTTTCTCGACTGCACACAGATGGCAGAACTCACACACACGGAGGGCCTCATCGACATGGTGCGCGTCATAGACGGCACGGATGTCGCCGTGGTCATGAAGGAGAAAGAAGCGGGCAAAATCCGTGTGAGCATGCGTTCCACGGGACTCGATGTCGCGGCCATCTGCAAGCAGTTCGGCGGCGGCGGTCACGTACGCGCGGCCGGGTGTGGTTTCAAGGATGTTCCGTTCGCCGAGGCCCGGCAGCGGCTGCTGGCAGCACTGGATACAGCACTTGACAGTTATCAGCCAACTAACCCGACTAAAACCGCATAAAGTGTAACATTTAGTCCTGAACAGTCTTTTGGCATTTGCGCTGAAAGGCTGTTTTTGCGTGCAGAAAAAATTTTTAAAATTTTGTTTTAGATAGGAGGATATCTGTCACCAATGTAGAATAATGGACATAGAAAGGCAAAGTCCACTTGAGCTGGACTGCTTTTTTACGGCCGTCAGCCGTTGCCGTGGGCATCTGTCAACGCCGCTTACGGGGATGACAGCGGGTCGGTTAGCAGACTTTTAGTTGAAGGAGGTTTTTCTATGTTCAAAGATGCCAAAGGTTTTTCCCTGCTCGAGCTGCTCGTGGTTTGCAGCATCGTGGCCATCCTCGCCGGTGTGGCCGTGCCCAAAATCGGTCAGGTAATGGCCAATGCCCGCTCAGCGCGTATTGAGGCGGATCTCACGACGCTGGATACGGCCATTGTCATGTACCAGAACGATACGGGAAAGAACCCGGCGCAGGTCAGCGATCTGAAGGGTTACCTGAACGATGCTGATAAACTCGAGCCGCCTGCGGGGTCATGTGCCATGCGTGACGGTAAGCTAGAGGAGATTCCTGCAGGCACAGCGTATACGCTGGACTATGATGGTGAGAAAGACGCGCAGGGCAATAAGGATACTGCTGGTGAATGGCGCGCGTTTTGCAAGGGCCACAAAGCCGGTGACTTTGGCCGATGAGCGCGCTCGTACAAATCACGGTTGGCTTGCCACTGGCGCTGGGCATCGTCGTGCTGAGCGCCTATGACCTGCGGCAGGGCATACTGCCAAACCGCTGGGTGCTGCTGCTTGCGCTGGCTGCGGTCGCCTGTCGTTGCCTGCTGTTCACGGGTTCGCTGCCCGCCGGCGGCTTTGCAGGCTCAGCCGTGGGAGGTCTGCTCGTCGGCGGGGGTACGCTGGCACTGCTGCGCTGGCTCTCGCACGGCGGGCTGGGCGGTGGTGATGTGAAATTCGCGGCGGCGCTCGGTTTGTGGCTGGGGACGGGCGGCACGCTCGTCATGCTCGCGGTCGCTTTTGTCGCAGGCGGGGCTTTGGCCGCCGTACTGCTCGCAAAGGGGACGCAGCGGCGTACGGTGCCCTTTGGCCCATTCCTCGGCGTTGCCGCGTGGCTGGCCTGGCTGTTCGGCCCGGCGTGGCTGGCCTGGTATGAGGTACTGCTATGGTAAACGCGCGCGGGCAGTCGCTGCTGACGCTGCTGGTACTGGCGGCGGCCCTGGCCCTGCTGGCTGCGGCGGCTGTGCCGGCCGGACAGCATATGTACCGTGAGGCGGTCATCGAGCGCGAGGCGGAGACACTGCTGGCCAATCTGCGCTATCTGCAGACGCTGGATGGCCAATACAACAGTCATCTGACCGAGGCAGCATGGCCGACGCATCCTCTGCCGTATCTGGATATGGGACAGGACAGCTATATACTGTATGTGCAGGGGGGACGTCAGGCACTTTTGACGCATCGGGCACCACCTGGCGTACGGTATCAGGTGCTGCGTAATGACAGCCACTTGGAGCTGGGTACGGAGCGGATTCAGTTCCATCCCTCGGGCCGGGCCTGGGAGATAGGGCTGATTTTCCGTATTACCTACGGTTCGCAGCGGCGCAACGTCATCATTACCAGTGATGGCCGCTGCCGGGTGGCTCAGGACAAGTGAGCATAGGCAGTGCAGAGCAATGAGAGGAGTGAGCGTAGGGTGGCAGCGCTGGAGCAAGGTCAGAGCCGGCAGAGTGGTTTTATCTGGTTGGAATGCCTGGTGTGCAGTGCACTGCTGCTGGCTCTGGCAGCCTGTCTGTCCCTGTATGCGCAAACGGCACAGGCTGCTCAGCAAGAGGCGGCACACATGCAGGCCGTGGCACTCGCGCAAGGGGAACTGGCTTGTCTGCAGGCTGCCGCTGCCCAACAGACGCTGACAGCTGGGCAGTATGCCTGGCTGGGTGAGCCGGCTTGGCTGGAGGCAGGAGGCTGTACGTTCACCGTGCAGGCGGAGGTAACGCCACAGGCAGAGGGAACCTGGCAGGTAAACGTCAGGGTCGATTGGCAGGGGCGTGGTACGGCAGGAAAGTTTACCGCACAGAGCGAGGTGGTGCCACATGCGCCGTCCTGAATGCCATGCCGGCTTTGCCGCCTGTACGCTGCTGGTGTCACTGCCACTCCTGGCCTTGTTGTTCTCAGGCGTAGCCATGACGGCCCTGTGGGGACTACAGCATTATGTGGTGGTGCTGTCGGACCTGGAGCTGCATCAGGAAATGACGTTTGCGTTGCAGCAGGTACAGGCGAACCTGCAGGCCGCCCGTCAGGTGACAATCTCGTCAGTTGGTAGGAATAACAGTATAGAGTGTCAGGTGGCCAATGCGCAGGGGAAATCCGGCTGCCATAAATATTTTCTCAATCAAGTCGATGGCATTGTCAAGTTGGTCGATTATGATGGACACCATCCTTTGACCGGCGATCATATGCTGGCCAGTGTGACGATGGATGTGTTTCACTGCCGCCGACGGAGTACTAACCTGTATGAAATCGAGCTGCGCGGCCATAGCCGCACCAGCGGTCATGCCTATACGCTGCGTACGTTGGTTTACGTGCGACCGCCGGAGGGAGGGTGATGTCACTATGCATGAGGAAAGAGGTTTTATTTCCCTGCTGGCGCTGCTCTTGCTGGCGGGACTGCTGCTGTTCGGTACTGGCCTGCAGTGTTTCCTACAGCGCCAGTTAGCGCAAAATCAGCTGCGTGTGCAGCTATGGCGGCTGGACCAGCTGGCCGATGCGGCGCTGTTGGAGACGACACGACAGCTGACGATAGCCGGTGCAGCACAGCCCTTGCCGGATAAATACCACACACAGGTCAAGGTGCGGGAGACGACGCATCAGCTGGACAGGCAGTCGGTACAGTTGCAGGTGATGCTGTGCTATCAGCCACAGACAGGCGTAGATGCTTGCTATGAGGTCGTGAGCACTGCACGCTACCGTGGCGCCACAGGGATTGTCGGTGCGGAACGGCGTGCCGTCCTGTCAAGGGAGAAGGGAAAGTATGTCTGGCTGGGATACGTGCGGTGAGTGGCTGGCAGGCGGTCGGCAGCGGTTGGCGCAGCTGACAGTGGTGCAGACGTTGCGTGAACGCTGGGGCGGTGTGCAGTCGCCGGCGGAGCCGCCGCTGCTGGTGACGGTGGCTGAGGCTGAACGGCTGGCAGTGACGGCTGTGGATGACAGTCAGCAGGCAGTGGTTCAGTGGACAGCCAAGGGCAACGAGGCTGAGGCAGTTGAGGGGCTGGTAGCAGCTGTATGCGGGGCGGTAGAGCGTCAGGGCTGGACCGGTCGGACGGTGTCCCTGCAGGTGCCACCAGACTGGTGTATGGCGCTGTTGAGCGAGCTGCCCACAGGTTTGAGCAACGAGGAACAGGCCGAGGCCGCCTATTGGGAAATGGCGGACCAGCTCGGCAGCAGCGGCCTCGAGGCGGAAAACTACGCTATCGCCAGCTGTGCCTTGCCTACGGGCGCCTTGTGGACGGCCGCCGTGCCGCGTGTGCGGCTGGCGCAGCTGCGGGCCGCGGCCGAGGCCGCCAACCTGCCACTGGTACGGCTGTGGGCCGGCCCGGCGACTGATGGCCGGGCACAGGCTGTACTCTGGCAGCCGGTCCGGGACGCCCCATATGTGCGTTATCTGCGTTGGAGCATGGCCGTATTGGTAGTGCTCTTGCTGGGGTTCGGTTTGGGACGCGATCTTTGTGCATTTTATACGGCGCGGCAGGCACGGCAGACGGCGGAGGCGCAGCTCTCGGCCCTGGCGACGGATCAGCGCGCGATGGCGGTGCGACAGGCCGTGCATCAGCGGGCCGTGCGCAAGGCGCAGGTCCTGCAGGAACTGTCAGCAGGGCGGCAGCCCTGGTACAGCCTGTTGGTGCACCTCGGCACGGTGGTTCCCGAGGGTGTCTGGCTCGAGCAGGTGCAGTTGGCCGCAGATGGGAGCTGCCGCCTGCAGGGGCGGGCGGTGGACTACCCGGCACTGACGCATTTTTTGCAGGGCTGTGAGCAGACCGAGGGCTTTTTCACCCAGCTGCCGCAGCTGGAGGAGGCGCGGCAGGGTGAGGACGGCAGCCTGACGTTTCGGTTGCGCCTCCAGCTCTGAGTAAAAGCAGTAAGGGAGGTGGCGGTTTTGCCAGAACAAGCCAAGGGAGTATGGCGCTATCTGTTGGCTGGTTTGCTCGTACTGGCGCTGGGCTATTTTGCCGTACACCGGCCCCTCGCGGCGGCGTGCGTGGAGGCACGACAGGCGGCGCGGGCGGCCGAGGCCCAGGTGACGCTCATACGGCAGGATAAAGCGGCACATATGGATAACGGTCAAAGCGACAAACGCCTGACGGAGGAGCAGCGGACTGCCGATGCCGCCCTGCCGGATGTCGTGGATACGAGCGCGCTGCTAGCTGAGTTGCAGCATACGGCGCTGCAACAGGGCGTGCAGCTTACGGCGGTGCTGCCACAGGAGGCGCAGCCGCAGGGGGAGGTTTGGCGGCAGAGTGTACAGGTCAACTGCGAGGCGGACTATTTTAGTCTGCTGAATTTCTTACGCGCGCTGGAGGCGCAGGGGCGCTTTTGGCAGCTGGATGAGGCCCATCTGACGAGTACGGGCGGACGTCTGCGGGGCGAGCTGCGTTTCAGCGCCTTTGCCCTGCCACCCGCCGGGGAGGTGGAACCATAGGCGGTGGCCGGTAAGATATCATTATATGTTTGCTTATGTCACATGCCGGTGCCGGCCTGCGGGTGGACACCGGCATCGTTTTACATTTGCCGCCTATAGCTGGGAATACTTTACATTTTGGGCTGAATTCTGTATGATATAGACAATGTGAACAGGACAGGGGCACTGTCCAAGGGAACGCCGGCACTTGCAGCAGCGTCTCCCTAAGTATTCCGGACGAGGTGTTGACGATGACGATGTTGAGATTTATGACGGCGGGCGAGTCGCATGGGCCGTGTCTGACGGCTATCCTGGAGGGGCTGCCGGCAGGGCTGAAACTGGACGAGACGGCTATCAATGCTGACCTGGCGCGGCGGCAGCAGGGCTACGGACGCGGCGGTCGCATGAAAATCGAAAAGGACCAGGTGCAGGTCGTGTCGGGCGTACGCTTCGGGCGCACGCTGGGCGGCCCCATCACACTGCAGGTCATCAATAAAGACTATAAAAACTGGGGCGGGCGCATGGCACCGTTTGGCGAGCCGGAGGGGCCGCAGGTCACGGCGGCGCGGCCAGGGCACGCCGACCTCACGGGCGTCATGAAATATGACCGCGCGGATGTGCGCGATATCCTCGAGCGCTCCAGCGCGCGGGAGACGACGATGCGTGTGGCCGTGGGCGCCGTTTGCAAAGAGTTCCTGCGCGCACTCGGCATCACGGTTGTCTCACAGGTACTGGAAATCGGCGGCGTCAAGGCGGATGTGAGCAAAATCGACCGCACGCAGCTCGGCCAGCCGGACACCTCGGAGGTGGGCTGCCTCGACGCAGCGGCGGCGGAACGGATGCGCACGGCTATCGACGCGGCCAAGGCCAAGGGTGATACACTCGGCGGCGTCTTCGAGGTCACGGTGCGCGGCGTGCCGCTGGGGCTGGGCAGCCATATCCAGTGGGATAGGCGGCTCGACGCCCGGATTGCGGCGGCCATGATGTCCATCCAGGCCATCAAAGGCGTGGAAATCGGCGCGGGCTTTGCCTGTGGCACGCTGCCGGGCAGTCAGATACACGACGAGGTCTTTCTCGGCGAGGATGGCCTGCCCTATCGTAAAACGAACCGCGCGGGCGGGCTCGAAGGTGGCATGTCAAACGGCGAGGAAATTGTCGTGCGCGCGGCCATGAAGCCCATCCCTACGCTCATGCAGCCACTGCACTCCGTCGATGTGGCCAGCCACACGCCCGTGCTCGCGTGCAAGGAGCGCAGCGATACCTGTGCCGTGCCAGCAGCGGCGGTCGTGGGCGAGGCCATGCTCGCCTATGTCATTGCGGCGGCCGTCTGTGAGAAATTCGGCAGCGACGCCATCTGTGACCTCAAGCGGGCCATCGCGGCCTACCGCGAGCGCATCCGGAAAGCGTGGTGCGAGGCATGAAGCAGAATGTCGTATTGATCGGTTTTATGGGCACGGGCAAGACGAGTTCGGGGCGCATGCTCGCGCAGAAACTCGGCTGTGCGTTTATTGACCTCGACCAGAAAATTGAAAAGGATAATGGTAAAAGTATTCCCGAGATTTTTGCTACGCAGGGGGAGGCGGCGTTCCGTGCGCTGGAGCACGCGGCCGTGCTGGAAGTGGCGGGGCGGCGCAATGCCGTTATTTCGACGGGCGGCGGCACGGTCAAGGACCCGGCGAACATGGAGGCCTTGCACGCGTCCGGCATTATCGTCTGTCTGCGGGCCGACGTGGACACCATCCTCGAGCGCACGCGCAAACACGGCGACCGGCCGGTGCTCGACAGCGCCGACGAGGGTGATAGGCGGGCGGCCATCGAGCAGCTCCTGGCCGAGCGCGCGGCGCTCTACGAGGGGGCAGACTGTGTCGTCGATACGAGTACGCTTTCGCCACTGCAGGTCGTCGACAAAATCATGCGTTATTTGCGGAGCAGAGGTGTTATTCATGCCTGAAATGAAAGAAGTGCGCGTCGAGCTGGGCAAAGACAGCTATACTATCTATATCGGTCACGGTCTCACGGACACGTTCGTGCGCTGGGTACAGGGAAAGGGCTATTCGCGCCGCGCCCTGCTCGTGACGGACAGCAACGTGGGCCCGCACTACGCGCAGCGTGTGCTGCAGCTGCTGCGCACGGCGGGGCTGGAGCCGGAGCTCGCTGAGGTACCGGCGGGCGAGAGCACGAAGTGTCTCGCCGAGGCTGAGCGTCTCTATACGCGTTGCATCGAGACGGGGCTGGACCGCCGCTCGCCGATTTTCGCGCTGGGCGGCGGTGTGGTCGGCGACCTCGCGGGCTTTATCGCGGCGACCTACATGCGCGGCGTGCCGTTCGTGCAGCTGCCCACGAGCCTGCTGGCGCAGGTGGACTCCAGCGTCGGCGGCAAGGTGGCCGTCGACCATGCGCTGGGGAAAAATCTCATCGGCGCCTTTTACCAGCCTGACGCCGTCTTTATCGAGCTCGACTGCCTGCGCACGCTGCCACCGCGCGAAATCTATACGGGCTTGGGCGAAATCATCAAGTATGGCATTATCTATGACGCCGATTTCTTTAAATTTCTCGAGGACAATCAGCAGGCGGTGCTGGCGCTCGCGCCGGAGGCGGCCAGCCACATGATTGCGCGTTCGTGTGAGATCAAGGCAGCGGTCGTGAGTCAGGACGAAAAGGAGAACGGCCTGCGCCGCATCCTGAATTTCGGTCACACCATCGGCCATACCATCGAAAAGGAGACGGGCTATTTGCGCTATAATCACGGCGAGGCTGTGGCCATTGGCATGGCGGGCGCGGCGGACATCAGCGTGCAGCTCGGCCTCATCCCGCAGTCGACGGCCGACCGCGTGGAGGCGCTCATTAAGGCTTTGCATCTGCCGCTCCAGGCGGCCGGATGTACAGTAGAGGGCATGTATGCCGATATTTTCCACGACAAGAAAACCGTGGGTGGCAAGGTGAACTGGGTGCTCATGACGGACATCGGGCAGGTCATTTCGCGCAACGATGTGCCCGCCGACATCGTGCGCGCCGCTATGCAGCGCCGCCTGGAGCAGTGAAAAATTTCCGCGTAAAAGGCGATATTTTTCTTGCGTGCCCCGTTGCTTTATGGTAAAATATTTTCCGTATGTGAGACGGTCCTCTGGATGGGAAATGGGTCCTGCCACGAACGTCGCGAGATAAGGAGAAGTACACATGAATATCATTGAGACTCTGGAAAAGGAACAGCTCCGTTCGGATATCCCGGCGTTCGCTCCTGGCGATACGGTGCGCGTGCACGCGAAAATCGTCGAGGGCAGCCGCGAGCGTATCCAGGTGTTCGAGGGTGTCGTCATCGCTCGTCAGGGCGAGGGCGTGCGTGAGACGTTTACGGTGCGTCGTATTTCCTACGGCGTGGGCGTAGAGCGTATGTTCCCGGTGCATTCCCCGCGTGTGGCGAAGATTGAGGTTGTGCGTCACGGCAAAGTCCGCCGCGCAAAGCTCTACTATCTGCGTGAGCGCACGGGTAAGGCGGCTCGCATCGTCGAGAAGCGCTAAGGAAACGTGGCTGAATAAAATCAGTTTTCCTTTACTGCACTACGGTAGGGGCTGCCTTACGGCAGTCCCTATTTTGTTAGCCATTATCTACCCAGGTGTGGAGGTACATATATGAGTTCTATTGGGGAAGAGGCCAAGGACTGGATTATATCCATCGTCGTGGCCGTCGTGCTGGCCTTTATCATCCGCCAGTTTATCGTGGAGCTGTACATCGTCGACGGTCCCTCGATGCGGCCGACGCTGCAGTCGCAGGAGCGCCTCGTCGTGAACAAGTTCATCTACGATTTCCGCGACCCGGAAAAGGGCGAAATCCTCGTGTTCCAGTATCCGATGGACAAGAGCCGCGACTTCATCAAACGCGTGATTGCGACGCCGGGCGACACCATCGAAATCAAGGACAGCCGCGTCTATGTCAACGACCAGTTGCTCACGGAGGACTATATCCTGGAGCCGACGCTCAGCGAGTATCCGAAGGCCACGGTGCCGCAGGGTACGCTGTTCGTCATGGGCGATAACCGCAACAACTCTGAGGATAGCCGTTTTGCCGATGTAGGCTTCGTACCCTACAAGCTCGTCAAAGGCAAGGCCTGCCTCGTGTTCTGGCCACTCGACCAGTTCAAGACTTTGCCCTGAGGAAGGTGACTACGATGCACTTTATCTCCTGGAATGTCAACGGCCTGCGCGCCTGCCTGAAAAAGGGCTTTATGGAGTCGTTCCGCGCGCTGGATGCCGATGTGTTTGCGCTGCAGGAAACGAAAATGCAGCCGGAACAGGCCATCCTCGAACTGCCGGGCTACCAGCAGTACTGGAACAGCGCGGAGAAAAAGGGCTACTCCGGCACGGCCATCTTTACGCGCGTGGAGCCGCTGAATGTGACCTATGGGCTCGGTATCGAGGAGCATGATCACGAGGGCCGCGTGATTACGCTGGAGTTCCCCGACTATTACTTCGTGACGGTCTACACGCCGAACTCGCAGCGCGGGCTCGCGCGCCTCGCGTACCGCCTCACGTGGGAGGATGCGTTCCGCGACTATCTGCAGCGCCTCGACGCGCAGAAACCGGTCATCGTCTGCGGCGACCTCAACGTGGCGCATGCGCCCATCGACCTGAAAAATCCGTCATCGAACCATCACAATGCGGGCTTTACGGACGAGGAGCGCGGCAAGTTCTCTACGCTCTTAGACGCAGGCTTTATCGACACGTTCCGCACGCTCTATCCGGACCGTGCGGGCATCTACACCTGGTGGTCCTACCTGCGCAAGGCGCGCGATACGAACGCGGGCTGGCGTATTGACTACTTCGTGACCTCGGCGCGCCTGCGGGAGCAGATAGAGGATGCGACGATTCACAACGAGATTTTCGGCAGCGACCACTGCCCCGTGGGGTTGCTGCTCAAAGCATAAAGCAGGGTGTTTTGCACCTACAATGCGACTAAAACTGGCTGGCTGTACGCTGGCCGTTTTTTTTGACAAAATTCCTGGCATACGAATAGGGAGCAAGGCTATCGCGTGGATGGCTTTGCTCCCTGTTTTTTGGTTGGTATTTTTCACTCGGTGGCGCGCACGTCGACGTTGACGTCGTAGAATGTGCTGCCTCCCGCTTTATCGGTGAGGCGCTGGCTCGTGAGGGCATTGGTGTTGAGGCCGCCCGCGACCGTGTGCGACCAGACCCCCTCCGTGACGACGGTGCCGCGCGGCGTGCGCTCGCTGAGGCTGAGCTTGAACTGCGCCTCACCGCGCGCGTTGCTGACCGTGACGCGCTGGCCGTCCTGCAAATGCAGCGGCTGGGCGTCGGCGGGGTGCATGAGCAGCTCCATCGTGTGGCCGTGCGTGAGCTCTGCGCGCTCGTTGAACGAGCTGTCGAGCACGCGCGCGTCGGGACTGTTGACAAAATGGAACGGTGCGGCATCACCCGTGGGCGGGAAGTAGTCGGGCAGGGCGGGTTCCATAGCGGGATTGAGGATTTCGATGTGCCGCGAGGGCGTGCGGAACTGCATTTTGTAGTTGGCCGGCAGCGCGAGCGGGGTGGGTATACCGCAGCGCAGCTGGCTCGGGTCGATGCGCAGGCTGGCTGCCTGCTGCGACTGCTGACGTGTGGGCACAGCTGTGCCCACAGGCAGGTCGGGCCAGCAGTGTGCTGTGCTCGCGATGAGCTGTTCCACGAGGTCACTGTCCGTCTGCTGGAAAAACGGCTCGTCCCAGCCCATGCCCTGCGCGAGCAGGCAGGCGACCTGCCAGTTCGATTTACTCTCGCCCACGGGCGGGATAATGGCCATGCCGCGCTGCAGGCAGTAGTTGCCGTAGGACGGGTAGATATCGTCGGCCTCGAGTGAGCTCGTGGCGGGCAGTACGATATCGGCGTAGCGCGCCGTGTCGGTCAGAAAGCGCTCGTGCACGACTGTGAAGAGGTCCGTGCGCGCGAGTCCCTGCAGCACCGCATTCTGGTCGGGGGCCGTGGCGGCAGGGTTGCTGGAGTAGATGTAGAGTGCTTTGACCGGCGGCGCGAGCTTTTTATCGTTGAGCAGGCGGCCGAGCTCGCACATGTTGAGCGTGCGCGTGCCGGGCTGGCGCCAATCCGTATGATAGACGAGCTCGCGGTCGATGGCGTGCGAGCTGCTCACGGAGGTCAGCAGGCCACCACCCGCGTGCGCATAGGCACCGACGGCGGCGGGCAGGCAGGTGATGAGGCGCACGGTCATGGAGCCGTTCGTGTAGCGCGAGAGGCCGCTGCCGAGGCGGATGAACGGCGCGCGTGCCTGACCATAGGCGTGGGCAAAGGCCTCGATTTGCGCTGTGTTCATTCCCGTGATTGCACTGACGTACTCTGGCGTATAGCGCGGCAGCACCTGCGCCTGCAGCTCGTGCCAGCCCTGTACATGACGCGCAATAAAATTGATATCCGTAAGGCCGTCGCGCGCGAGGATGTGCAGCACACCGAGCGCGAGCGCGCCGTCCGTGCCGGGCTTGACGTAAAGCGTCTCGTCGGCGAGGTGCTCGGCCGTGCGCGTGGCATAGGTGTCGATGCACCAGATTTTGGCGCCGTTTTGACGCGCAATTTCCACGTCGTGCTGGAAATGGATATCCGTGGCCAGCAGCGAGAGGCTCCAGAGCACGATGAGGTCGCTCTGCTGGGCCTCCTGCGGTGCCGTGGGCATACTGGCGCCCATGACGCTTTTGTAGCCAGCCCCTTTCGCGGGCGCGCAGATGGTGCGGGCGAGGTTGCTGGCGCCGAGTTTGTAGAAAAAGGCGTGGTAGCCGTTGTGCTGTACGGCGCCCATCGTGCCCGCGTAGGAGTAGGGCATGATGGCCTCGTAGCCGTACTGCTCGCCGACGGCGCGGAATTTATCCGTAATGGTCTTGATGGCCTCATCCCAGCTGATGGGCGTGAACTCGCCTGCGCCCTTAGCGCCTGTGCGCCGCAGCGGCGTCGTGAGACGGCCGGGATGGTGCACGGTGCGCTCGTAGTGGGCCATTTTCGGGCAGAGCGTGCCGCGCGTGAAGGGATGCGTCGGGTCACCGGCCGTTTTGACGGCGCGGCCGTCCTCGACGGTGACGAGCAGGCCACAGCAGTCAGGGCAGTCATAGGGGCAGGCAGTCTGGGCAATAGGCATGATGAGGACTCCTTTATTTGCTCAAGGGTGGATAATTGCTTCAAATTATACCACACTTTATGTAGTGTGACAGTGCTTTTTGTCCGTCAGGGCGCGGTATTTTCACCACAGGCAGCAGGAAAAACAGTAATTTTGTCACATCCTATGCCATTGGGCAGGAATTGCCGACAGTAAAGGCGAATAGAGACAGCAGTGAAAACCTGACGCGAGTGACGCAATATGAAAGGAAGGAATCCTATGAAAATCCGGCAAAAGTTTTTCCTGCTGGCGGGCGTAACCGGCCTCATCATGGCCATCGTGTCCTGCATCGGCTATTATACGGCGTACAGCAATCTGGAAAAGAGCGTGGAGGGCGAGCTGACCGCGACCATCAGCGCGGAGTCGCAGGGCCTCGATGGCTGGATCAAGGGCAAGGCGAACTATGCGCTCGGCGCGGCGGCCCTCATGGAATCGTTCAATGGTCGCGCGAGCATCCCGGATATGCAGGCTATGCTGCGCATGGTGTCCGTGGACAAGGAAATCGTCGGCCTCGTGAACGCGACGGAGACGGGCACGTTCGTCTCGGGCAAAAAGGACAACACGGGCAAGGTCGACCCGCAGTCACGCGGCTGGTACAAGGCCGCCAAGGCAGCAAATGGGCTCACGTTCACCGAGGTCTATAAAGACTCCACGAACGGCAAACTCGTCGTGACGGCGGCCGTGCCGTATAAGAACGAAAGTGGCCAGTTCCAGGGTGCTATCTGCGAGGATATCGAGCTCGGCACGCTGGAGCAGGCGGCGCAGAATCTCACGTATCACGGCGCGGGCAAAGGCCTCATCATGAGCCCGTCCGGCAACATTCTCGCGTCGTCCGAAGCGAGCGAGAGCATGACGCCGGTCAGCGACAATCCGGCGCTCAAGGAGCATTTCGAGCAGATGAAGTCACAGGGCGAGGGCTTCTTTACCTTGCAGACGAGCGAGGGCGAAAAAGTCTTTGCCTATCACACGGTGCCGACAACGGGCTGGATTATGGGCCTGTCCGTGCCGACGGATGTCGTCTTTGCCTCGCTGACGAAACTGAAAATCACCTACGGCATCCTGACGCTCCTCGGCGTCATCATCGCCGTGGCGGCCTCGCTGCAGTTCGCGCGCCGCATCTCGACGCGCATCGAGCAGATTCGCAATCATGCGGATGAGTTCGCGCAGGGCAATCTGCACCAGGACAACATCGTGCTGGATACAGCGGATGAGACAGGCATGCTTGCAAACTCGTTTAACACGATGAGCGACAAGCTGCGCCACCTCATCAGCGAGATTGCCAAGACCTCGGAGCAGGTAGCGGCGGCCTCGGAGGAGCTTACGGCCAACGCGCAGCAATCGGCCGAGGTGTCCACGCACATGGCGGAGACCATCAGCGGTGTCTCCGGCAACATGGACCAGCAGGTGCGCAACGTCGATACGGCCATGCAGGAGGTCGACAATGTCTACGCGAATATCGCCACGGTGACGGACAAGACGAACCGCATCGGCGAGACCTCGGCGCAGACAGCGGCCGCCGCGCAGCAGGGCGCAACGCTCATGCAGGAGGCGCTAAAACGCATGGAGACCATCGAGCACTCTGTGGCCTCGACGGCCGATGTGGTCAAGACGCTCGGCGAGAGCTCGCAGCAGATTGGTGAAATCATCGAGAGCATTACGAATATCGCCGACCAGACGAACCTGTTGGCGCTGAATGCGGCCATCGAGGCCGCGCGTGCGGGCGAACATGGCCGCGGCTTCGCCGTCGTCGCCGACGAGGTGCGCAAGCTGGCCGAGGAGTCACTGCAGGCGGCTGAGCAGATCCGCGAGCGCATCACGGCCATCCAGCAGGATACGGATGCGGCGGTCGAGTCCATGCAGAGCGGCACCGAGGAGGTGCACAGCGGCACGCAGGCCATCCGCGAGGTCAGCACGCAGTTCCAGAGCATTATGGACCAGGTGCATGAGATGAGCAGCCAGATGGAGGGAATTCAGCGCTCCGTGCAGACGCTGGAGAGTGGCGCCGGCAAGATTGTGAGCGCCGTCGACGGCATCCAGAAGCTCAGCAAGACCACGTCGGAGAACACGCAGACCATCTCGGCTGCCACTGAGGAGCAGAGCGCCTCGACCGAGGAAATCGCCTCGGCCTCGCAGACCCTCGCCCAAATGGCCGCCGACCTGCAAAAATCGACGAGCCAGTTCAAACTCTAAGGAAACACTGATTAATAAGTTGGTCCAGATTGTCGTAGATTTTTCGTCTAGGCTAGGAAGGGACTCGCAGGCATAGCGGTGGC
>ONCF01000044.1 GCA_900316275.1 uncultured Veillonellaceae bacterium | reverse complement strand
GAACAGGCGCGTGACTCGGCCGAACTCGGCAACAAGGCAGACATCGCCGTCTACCATGCCAAGCTTAACCGCGAGGAACGTTGCTGCCAGTACCAGCCGTCTTTTGCCTCCGAAACCCGCATGAAGATGGGCTTCAACATCAACGATATCGCGAAGGGTCTGCCCGTGGGCATCCTCATCTGTCTGGCAGCAGAGGAGGGGCGGATTCTCTTTGCCAACGATGAAATGGCACAGCTGCTGGGCTGCCAGACAGCCAACGAAATCGTGGGCCTTAACTGGAATGATTTTATCTATCCGGAGGACCTGCCAGGGTTGCGCCACCGCGTGGAGATTATCGAGCGGCTGCGGACGAAGGGGCAGCTGCTCATGAATCAGTGCTATTACCGCCACCGCATCCTGCGCGTGGATGACAGCGTGGGCCGCGTGGCGGTCATCGGCCGCAAAATGCATCACGCGCATTTCGGAGACATCTACTATATGCTGTTCTACGACCAGGATACGTTGCGCGACAATTTGACCCTCGAGCTTCAGGAGCGGCGCGAAGAGCGCCGACAGGAACAGGGAACGTCGGCAAGTAATGATGTCTGAGCGTGTCTATGACCTCTTACTGTACAAATGCCATGCAACAATTGCAGAATTGCACAAAGTCTCCTGAAATTCACATCAATCATATAGCAGAAAATGCCTGCACAGAGGCAGCTGCAAAACCATTCTGGGTGGTGGCTGCTGCGCTGTGCAGGCATATTTTATGGCTTTATATGGCAGCAATGTTATTTTGTTTCTGCGCTGGCGAGCAGAGCGCTCATTTCCTGTTCGTCCGGCGTCACGTAGAGTGTTTTCTGGTCGGTGAAAATGACGAACCCCGGGCGGGAGCCGGCCGGCTTTTTCACGTGGCGTATCTCCGTGTAGTCAACTGGGATGAGTGAGCCGCCGCGGGCCTGACTGAAATAGGCGGCGAGACTGGCCGCGAGGTCGATATCTTCGTCCGTAAGCGGCGCGCCGCCGTTGCGCAGGATGACGTGCGAACCGGGGATTTTCTGCGTATGGAACCACGTGTCGTTGTAGCTGGCGACCTTGGTCGTGAGGCGGTCGTTCTGGTAGTTGTTCTTGCCTACGAGTACGGTCGCGCCGCTGGGGGCTGTGAACTGGAACGGGCGCGAGGGCTTGTCGTTGTTCTTGCGTTTCGGCCGCTCCTGCAGGTAGCCGCCCGCTACGAGTTCGTTGTGTATCTCCGCAATTTCGCCGAGACTGCTGGAGGCGAGCAGGGAGGCTTCGATGCTCGCAAGGTAGTCGATGCTGGCCTCGCAGGCGTGGCGCTGCTCGCGCAGGAGCTGCTGGGCGCGCTTGAGCTTGTCGTATTTTTTATAGCAGGCCTGCATATTCTCCACGAGCGTATAGCGCTGGTCGAGCGGAATGGTGATGGTTGCACCGGTTTCACTGTAGATATCGGGCACGGTGATGGCCGCATCCGCGCGGTCCTGAAACTGGTACTGGTACGTCATGAGATTATCGCCGCGGATTTTCCATTCCTCGGCGTTCTCAGCAGCCGCGATTTCCTCATCGAGCTTGGCGAGTTTGTTCTCGGCGCGGCGTTTCTCGTTTTTGACCAGCTTCTGGAAACGCTCCTTGTCCGGGAGCACGTAGGAACCGGCGAGGGTATCCGCCTTTTCCAGCAGAGCGCTGAGCGTGGGGAACGTGAGCGTGACGCCATGGGGCAGGTAATGCAGGGGAAAGGCACTCATGGCGAGCACTTTGCTGTTCTGTGCCTGATCGAGTATCAGCACGGGCTGCAGTGGCTCGGCCTGAGCAGCCGCGATGGTCTCCGCCAGCGAGCGCTTGACAGCGGCAAAGTCCACGTCCTCCAACGTGCCAATGCGCGTGCTGGGCGCGAGTCCCGCCCCAAAGCAGACTTCTTTCGCCGTTACGGGGCCAAAGCCGAGGCAGGCCGTGAGCAGAGCCTTATCGAGGCGCTGCTCAGCGTCCGCGCGTACACGCTCGATGACGACGTCGAGGGACTCCATGAGGACGTCGAGCTTGTCTTGGGCCGGCGGCAGCACATAGGCATCGCCTGGCAGCACCGTGCGTACACGGCTGTTGTTGGCACCAATTTTGCGCAAAGCATCGATAATCGTGCCGTCCTGCACGAGGATGAGGTTGCTGTATTTACCCATGAGCTCGATAACGAGCGTCTTCGTAACGATTTTACCGCCCGCAGCGAGCGAGTCGACATCCAGGAGCAGCAAGCGGTCCAAACCATGCTGGCGGATACCGGCAATGCGGCCCGTCTCGAGCTGCTTGCGCAGTACCATGCAGAACACAGGCGGCTCCGGCGGATTTTCCAGCGGCCGGCTCAGCAGATGTGCCGAGGGATTCTGCGAGTTGGTGGAGATATGCAGCAGATAATTCTGTCCCGGCTGCCGCACCGATAAAACGATAGATTGCTTGTTGGGCTGGGTGATTTTGTCGATGCGGCCACCCGCAAGCGCAGCGTCCAGCTCACGCACCAGCGGGCGCATCGAGAAACCGTCCAGACTCATAATAATTCCTTCTTTCAATTTACTTCCGATAATTTATACTTATCGGAAGTAAAGTTTTATACTGTCACTGCATGTAATTGCGATGACGCCCGAACCCCTTATTTTACAGGCTTTCCGGGGACCGTGCTGCAAATATCTGTAACTGCGTTGAATTGCGTTTACCTGCGTTGGGTGCCAAAATTTTGGCGTTTGGGCGCCAAATTGGGCGCCAAAATAAGGCGGCACTATCAGTATAGCACCGCCCTATTTTTGTTGGCAATAACCTAAGCCGAATTAAGCAGGCTGTGTCTCGGCCAGCGTGCGATTGATGACGTACTTGCTGACCCACATGATAGCCTGGATGGCATACGGGATGACGACGGCATCACGCACTTTGCACCAGCCAGTCTCATTTGCTGCCTCGGCTTGGACGCCTGCAGCGAATTTATTGAGGAAAGCCTCGACGGCCGGCACGGCCTCGTTGGCCAGCGCGGCGAGAATGTTCTTGCGCACTTCCTCGGCCACGCCGGAAACCTTAATCTCATTCTCGATTGCGTCGCGAATTTCTACCCACTTGCTCATTGTAATACACCCTTTCTAAATGTAAAAGAAAATTTGACATTTAAAAGTCTGCCTAGAAAACAGACTCGTCATACATCCAATCACCGTCTACGGCCTGTCCACCGAGATAGAGACGGTCGGTGTCTTGCCAGACGTAGGTACGTTGTTCTCTGAAATGTCGAAACCTCTAATCATTTTGCGGCTCCTTTCTTTTCAGTCTGTAACTGCTCCAGTGTGTCGCGCAATTTCGCGGGCACGGGTATGCCGGCCTTTTCCGCGTTCTCGATGATAGACAGTCCTTCGTTGCCGATGAAGAACCAGACGACAATAGACTGTACGGCGGGTATGCCGGTTGCCTTTTCGAGCTCGTGTGCGAGCACGATGAGGAGCAGGATCATGATTTTCTTGCAAATGCCCTTAACCCCTCGGTTCGAGTTTAGCTGTAAATTCGGGTTGATGTAGGCCGCCAACAGGCCGGTGATGTAGTCCAGCACCATGAGCACGAGCAGGGCCTCGAGCGCCTCGTCCCATCCGAGGAAATACGAGACCACTGTCCCTGCCGCGCCTGTGAGCGTGCCGTAGTGCCACTCCGTGCCGGTCGGCAGCCAGCTTCTAAAGATTGATACGATATCCATATACGCCTCCAAAGGTGAATGGTTTTGCTTGGCCGCCGGATGCGGGCGGCGAGCGTTCAGTCTTTTGCATACCCGCCCTATCGGAGAGCCCTAGCAGCTGGTCGACCTTATGGCCGATTTCATGCCACATGGTATCGAAGTTGCCCCACGAGCCCACGCGGGCTACGTCAGAGCCACGGTCATAGACGCCGTTTGTGTTACGTGGCACCCGACCTGTGCGAATGGTACCAAAGATCTCCCTCGCACGGTCGAAAACCCCCTTGCGCGTGACTTCACCGCCGTACGTGCCGTTACTCTCGGCCTTTGGCATAACAGCCTTTGGCATATTGCCGTTGACGTCCGGCACGGCCTCGCCACGTTCGAGTGTACCCATGCCAGCCCAATTGGTACGGTCGGCCTGCGTAAGATTATTTTTTCCTAAAGTGTTCCCTTCCGCCTCGGTGTGTGGTATATTTGAGGTAGAAGAAGCACTTAATCTACCGGATGTAGGGCGACTGTTCTCTACGGCTCCAGTATTTTGCCGTGGAAACTCGGTACCGCTCTTTGCACTGGACAAAGAGGTCGCGTCTAAGCCCGGGCGACTGTAGATTAGGTGCTCTTTTTTTATTTGACGGGCTAACGACTTATCGCCCTTTGGTACGGCAGTAACAACAGCGTAATATGACCCGTGGCCATCACTTTCAAGCTCTAGGTAAAATGGTGCTACGCCGTTCATAATGCCGCTGTTTTTGTTCCCCAGCTTTATTAAGCTATATGACGCATGCCCACCATCTGTTTTGGGTTCACGCTTTAAAATGAGGTCGAAATTTTGCGCGATGTCGGAGACGATATCTGTTACAGAGGAATACCCTGCCCCACCAATTTCTATCGCGTGGCGCTCTCTAGTGTGCATTGCACCTTTTTTAATATCGCCAACCTTTAGCCGAATATTGCCAGGGGGAAGAATTTCCCCCGTTTTATCGTATACGGACTTAGAAATCTCGGGGGTAATTGTGCCGAAGTTTTTGTCGCCATCATTTTTTACGATAAACTCATCAGGGGAGGCCTCATCAAGTGGTCTGCCTGACTCCGTTTTATAGCCCTCTCCAATACCCTTAGCCCTGCCTGCCGCTCCTGCCTTTTTCTCATAGGCTACGAGATTGTCGTCGTAGCCGCGCATAACATCGCCGATATCGAGGTCAGGGTTCGCTTTCAGCTGGTCGCGGACGTCTTTTAGCCAGCGGATTTCCTCGTCACGTTTGCCAAATTCCTCGAACTGGCTGAGCGTCTCCTCAGCGAGTGATGGATACTCAGACTTGCGCGGCGCGCGGCGCGTCTGCACGCATTGCCTTTTGCTCAGGTACGGCTCTGCGACCTGGAGACTGTTATCGGTGACGTGCGCGATGCTGGGGCTGGCTATCCAACACAGCGCAAAGTGCGGACATTGTTCTCTGAGCTTTACGCCTATGCCGTCAGCCATGACCTCTGCGTACGCGACTATTCACGGTACGTCGAGATTGACCGGCCGAAGAAGCGGCATCGCAAGCAGCCTTTTACCGTGCGCCAGCGTAACCGTTTGTGGCGTGGCGTAGATGAGATGCCCGAGGCACGTCTGGTGCTCATGCTTATATACAGTGGCTGCCGCATTGGTGAGTTCCTGCGCATCAAACGTGCAGACGTCAACCTGCGCACGCGCTTCATCCGCATCACGGCGAGCAAAACGGAGTCAGGGAAAAGGCTCGTGCCATCCCCAAACGTCTGGCTACTTGGTATGCTGACCTGCTGGGTGAGCATAAAGGTGACTACCTGCTTTGCCGCGATGACGGTCAGCCGTACACCTACGACGCTTTCTGCCGCGCCGTGTTCCGTCCGGTCATGCAGCATTTTTGCATGAAGCATACGCCGCATGAGTGCCGCCATACTATGGCCTCAATGCTTGACTCAGCCGATGTAAACCACACGGTCATCAAACTGATTTTAGGCCACAGCCTGCAAGGCGTGACGGAGCGCGTCTACACGCATAAGACAGCCCGCGAATTGCTCAAAGCAATCGACAAGGTTTGTGCTTAGTGCGTGCTTAACGGTGCCTCCGCTAAATCCCTGCATAGCCTGTCACTCCAGGCTAAACAGTGTGCTTAACCTGTTCTTAGGTCTTCAATGTGCCGCAAAGCCTTATTTTTCAGTGCTCGCGGTCGTTTTGGCGTCATTGCTCGTAGAGGTTTCTGCCGTTTCCGTGTCCGGCACGTACTGCGGGCAGTTCGGGTTCTGGCAGGTGCCGTCCTCGCGCAAAACCTTGTTGCAGAAGAAGCAGCGCTTTTTGATTTTGAACATGGTTTATGCCTCCTTTGCGGCCTTCACGTCTGCCGCGTACTGTGCGTCGAGCTCTTCGAGTTCGGCCTTAATCTCGGCCTGCGTGTCAGTGTCACCGGCCATAGCAGCAGACAGGTAATAATCTGCCAGCTGTGCCTTGTCGGCCTTGTAGGTGCTTTCCAGCGTGAAGAGCTTCTCCTCGGTGGTCGCTACATGGGCCGGTGCCGATACAGGCTTGCCGTCCTTGCCGCGCACGTAGCCGGTGCCGTTGTCGCCGGTGCCTTTGTTGCCGACGTAGTAGTTCCAGTCCTCGGCCGTGATGGAGATGTATTCATCAGCCAGGAGCTCGGCTTTCCGCTCATCAGTGAGCGTAGGGTCAACAGGCACGGTAGCCGCGCGGCGACCGTCGCTGTCAAATTTTGCTAAATATTCTGTTGGTGTAAACATGTGTTAATCATTCCTTTCTTTTTCGTGAGTGGGGAGAAGTGAGTGTTTTTACAGGTGAAACAGGCACGCTCACTGCACCATTGGGGTCCTTGCTGATTTGGGCCAGTGCCGTTTATCTGGCTGTCAACCCTGCCGATGATTATTCAGCACCAACTATTACGCGTGTTGCTGGCAGTGCGCTCATGTGGAAAAGGACACAACAAAACTATGGCTTTCGATGGTTTGGTTTAGCATGGTGATAAAGGGTATTAAACCCAACCAATGACATACCACTGGACTTGGTTACAAGTAACCGTCGTAAGGCAACCAAAGCTAATGGCTGTGTTAAGGTCACTGTCTCCAACCCAACGAGCGTCATTTTCCGTATCGGATAACAGTATCGCGCGGTTGCGCAAATCAGCAAACCCGACAGGGAAGGCCACTTTCAGTTTGCCTGCGGGCTTGTTTGAGATATATCCCCACTCAAGAATTAGGCCGTTGGCGAATTTCACGTAGCCGTTGTCCGTCAGCGATGCCGCTACGATGCCGCCGCAGTTCTGCGCGTTGGCCTCCAGCGTGGCGCGTGCCGTGGCCGCGTCGCCGTCGTCGAGCAGGGTCTTGATGAAGTCGCTGATAGCCGTACCGCCGATTTTGCTTACCTCGGCCGCAATGGTGGCATCGCCGCTGCCGTCGAACGTTGCGGAGCCTGTGGCATCGCCGGAGAGCGCGATGGTGCGCGCGGTGGCGAGCTTGGTCGCCGTGGCGGCGTTGCCGGTGGTGTCCAGGGCGGTTATGTCTTTATCGCCGACTTGGATGGTGTCGAAATAGCCATTGCCCCAGTGCTTGGCACTGGTGCCGATGCTGCCCTCGCCGGTGGCGCGGGGCACGAAAGGTCTTGTGGTCATGTATTATTCCTCCTATTATGTGTGAGATAGTTTGCTGGTCAGGTCGTCGCCTTGAAGGTGACGTTGCCGTCGCTGTCGGTCTCGAGGTACTGTGCGTCCTCGGCGCGCTTGGCTGCGGCTGTGGCTTCGGCTGCCTTGGCGGTGGCTGTGGCTGCGGCAGCGCTGATGCTGGCGGCATCGTTACTGGCAGCCGTGGCGCTGGAGGCTGCCTCGCTGGCGCTGGCTGCTGCTGCCGCTGCCGCCCGCTCGGCCGGTGTCGTGGTGGCGTCGATGATTTCGTCCTCGGTGCCCTTCGGCATGATGCCGCCCGTCTCGTCGAGCGACCAGTACGCCGAATAGGTCGGGTAGTTACGCGGCATGATGCCGCCCCACTCGTCGATGTCGAAGAAGTCGTCACCGCCGAGCACGCTGATGCGTACCCAATGGCTGCTGTTGTACGGGATGGTCCCCGGCGGGATGTTCTGCCCGATACAGCGGTAGGTGTTGCCGTCGGTGTAGGCGACGACTGCCGGATAGCTGTAGGATGTGAACGGGTCCCATGCCGGCACGCTCATCGCGTTGACGGCTGCCAGCTTCTGATCTGCCTGATTGGCATAGGCCGCCGTCTGGGACAGCATGCCCGCCGCGTCGATGGCCGAGCTCTTGGCACGGTTGGCCGCGTCACCGGCATCTCCCGCGGATTGCGCCGCAGCCTGTGCGCTGGCCTTGGCCTTGCTGGCGGATGTTGCCGCGTTGTGCTCGCTGGCTGCCGCATCATTGGCCATGTCCTGCGCGTAGTCCGCGCTGCTGGCAGCTTCGGCTGCGGACTGCCGCGTAGCCGAGACGTAGGTCTGCATCTCGAGGTAGCGCTGCTCCGGGGTCTCGGTGTCGGAGATAGCCGTCTTGATGCACCGCGCGAGCTGTTCGTTATGCTCCTGCAGGATCATAATGGACTTGTCCCCCATCGCCTCGATATTCGGCAGGGGGTATTTGTCGCCGAGGTCGGTGAGCTGGCTGATTTCTGTCTGGCGGTAGATGGTGATGGTCTGCGTGCGCTTGAGCACGGCGGGCTGCTGGCTGGAGGCCGGTTCCTGTCCTGGCGGGTAGCCGGGGTAGCAGAACTTTTTGCCGCTGGTGTCGACGTAGTAGTCGCTGGTGAGTTCCGTTGTCGCCTCGGTGGAGCTGTCGTAGATGGCCGCGTGGATGTCGCTCGCCTTGTTGAACGGGAACGAGAACGGGAACACCTTGGTGCTGCCGTCGCCGGTGTAGCTGACCTTGGTTACGGATTGTTCAATCATTTACCTTTCCTCCTTTCGTTTTCAGGCAATAGAAAAGCCCGCGGCCCCCTCTCGGGTTCCGTGGGCTTCCTCTATGCGCTTTTTACTATTTTACCACGTTTTGCGCCGAATAAACTGCAGCGTTTTATTCTTTTTGCTGCGATTTTTTCTTTCCCTTCTTCGGCTTGGGTTCCGCTGGCGGCTTCGGCGCTATCTCGCGCTCGACGGGGTTCTTGTCCCAGATGACGGACCACACCATGTTGGTCCACGTCTTGTCGTAGCGGTCCGAGCTGTCGTTGAGGTACTGCATGGTGGT
>ONCF01000034.1 GCA_900316275.1 uncultured Veillonellaceae bacterium | reverse complement strand
GGCATAATAGTGTATCAAGTTGGTCTTGGCAATCATGGATACGAATCCGCCGTATCCTTAAAGGCCATCAGCAAAAGGTTTGTGCCAATCAAATTCCCAAACGGAAAAATCTTCGTTGTTCGGCAGGCTGGCCAGTCGTTGCGATGCCGTTTGGACCAGCACGTTGTCTGATAGACGGCGCAGGCACGGCGTGAACTCATCTAATTCTAGTTCAATTTTACCATGTTTCATTGATGATTTCCATTCATAGTTGTTAATCCTTCGGCTTTAAAATGCCGTTCTGGTAGGCGAGCAGGAGGTTGTAGAGGTCAGTGATTTCGCTTTGGATGGCCTGGCCTTCGTCGGTGTCGCCAACGGTGGTGTGGACGGCCTGGAGTTCGACGGTCTCGGAGACGGACTCGATGTCGTGGTTCGCGCGCAGGGCCTCGCGCACGTCGGCGATACGCTGGTGCTCCAGCAGGCGCAGGCCGCGCGAGTTGTAGATGAGCGTGTAGCCCGAGATACCGGTCTTTTTGTGGTAGGCCTTGCAGAAGCCGCCGTCGATGATGATGGCCTTGCCGCCGGCCTTGATGGGGCTCTCGCCCTTCTTGACCTTGACGGGCACGTGGCCGTTGATGATGTGGCCCTTTTCCGGGTCGAGACCGAACTCCTGCAGCACGCGCGCGCAGGCGGCCGGGTCGTTGATGAATTTAAAATAGGGGTCCGAGGGCTCTTTCCACGTCTCCTCGTCCGGGATGAGCGAGCGCTCGAACGTCTTGCATTCGCGGCCCGAGAGCGGCGAGAGACGCGCGCACCAGAGGAAGTACATGAAGTCGAGCGTGCGCTGGCTCGTGTGCAGATAGGCCTCACGCGCCATGTGCTCGCAGAAGTCGAACCAGCTGCGGCCCGCGTAGGTCTGGCCCTCGTAGTGGATGGCGCGGAACGTGCCGTCCTCGTTCATGGGCACGCAGCCGTGGAACAGCAGATTGCCGTTGTAGCAGGTGTAGAGGCTGCCTTTCTGGTAGAGGTAGTCCACGTGGCGGTGCAGTACCGTGCTCTCGAGGAAATAGGAGCGTAAATCGTCGATGATGCTCTGCTCCTCCTCCGTGAGCACGTAGGGATCGGGCGCGCTGTAGTCGATGGTCGGGAAATAGGCGTTGTCCAGCTCGTAGCGCCGGCCATCGCCGAGCACAGCGTAAATGGAGCGGAAGTCGATTTTGTGCAGCAGCAGGCGGCTCTCCATCTGGAAATCCGGGTTGCGGCGGATGAGCTGGCCCTCGAGCTTGAACATAATCATGGTGATGGTGCGCTCGGCCGCCTTGATGGGCGCCTCGTCGGGGTAGATATGTGAGGCAAACGTCGTGAGCGGGCGCAGGCTGATGCCATAGCCGCGCTCGAGCACGTCCGTATTGTTGTAGCGCAGCGAGTTGCGCACGACGGCCGCGATGCAGACCTCGCTGCCCATGGCCGCGCCGAGCCAGAGCACGTCGTGGTTGCCCCACTGGATATCGACGTCGGAATGGTGCTGCATGAGCAGGTTGAGGATGGCGTCCGGGCGGTTGCCGCGGTCGAAAAAGTCGCCCACGATGTGCAGCCTGTCGACGGCCAGCCGCTTGACGAGCACGGTAAAGGCCATGATGAAGTCGGCGCCGCTGTCAATCTGTACGATGGTGTTCAGCAGGCGCTGGTGATAGAGGAACTGCGCGTTGTCCGCCTCGGGGCGCGTGTTCATGAGCTCGACGATAATGGAGGCGTAGCGCTGCGGGATAAAGCCGCTGACCTTGGACGCCGGATATTTAAAGCTCATGAGTTTCGAGAGCTCGAGGAGCTGCGAGAGCTGCTGGCGATACCAGGCCGGCGTGTTGCGGCGCTCGCGCGCCACCTGCTCCAGCTTTTCCTCCGGGTAGTATATGAGCGTGCAGAACTCGGCCTTTTCCTCGTCCGAGAGGCGCGCGCCGAACACGTAGTCCACTTTCTCGCGGATGACGCCCGAGCAGTTGTTGAGGATGTGGAAAAACGAAGCGTACTCGCCGTGCAAATCGCTCATGAAATGCTCGATGCCTTTCGGCAGGGAGAGCTGCGACTGCAGGTATATGAGTTTTTCGTAGACGGCTTCCTTCGTCGGGTATTTCTCGGCCAGCAGGCGGAGGAATTTGCCCGCCTTGTTCTTTTTAAAGCCTGTAGTGGTCATGGTGCACCTCGTTCTGTTATCAATTTATTTTATTACTGCTTATTTTAGCATATATAGGCTTGAAATACGAGAAAATAAACGTAAGCAGATACAGATAAGTAGAGCTAGTCTGGGCGGCTGTAGATGTTTCGTCTTGGCATGGTTCCTTTACCAGCCGGGCAGCAGCCAGTGCGCGAGGCAGCAGAGCAGCACGAGCGAGATGGCGAACAGGTACTCCGTGACGGAGCCGGTCGTGAACAATTTAATGCCGTGCTTGCCCCAGGGCGTGAGCAGCGGCACCTGACCGCAGACGGCGTCTTCGGCGATATGCAGCAGCGCGCCGATGCAGCCCCAGAAAATGAGGTGCGTCATCGTGATGTCCGCCGGGTGGCGCAAGGCAGGCACATCCTGCGCGCAGAGCAGTGCGAGCAGCAGGTACAGGAGCGGCCAGTGCGACCAGCCGCGGTGCCGGCTGCGCCACGACCAGTAATGGCTCGCCGTGCGCGGGTTGCCCTCGACGCGGTCGGGGATGATGGCGCCGACCATGCTGGCGAGCGCGAGCAGCGGCTCGCTCGTGAGCGTATAGCTGATAACGCCCGTGACGATTTCGTGATTGACCCACTTCATGGCGACGCCTCCTTCCAGATAATTGTCTATTTCATTGTAGCAAATTTACTATGGCTTTGCCATAGGTGCCTTTCCTATAGTATAATGGGGCTATCGATTGCGGCGAGGAGGGCAGCAGATGGATGATTATACCTGGGAGCAGATGCTCCAGCAGCGCAACCGGCGCAGCCAGCGGCGGTTCCTCGCGTGCTGTCTTGTGCTGGCCTGCCTGATCGGCACGCTCATCTGGTATGTGGGTTTTTACCGCCGCTCGCCGGAGTTCGCGCTGCAGCAGTTGCAGACGGCGGTGGCGGAGCAGGATGCGGAGACGTTCGCCTACTATATGAACCTTGAGACGCTCACGAACCGCGCCTACGACGACCTCACGCGCGACCTTTTCGCCTACGATGCGTCGCTCACGCCCAAGACGAAGGTCATGTTCGAGCGTTTCTACGTGACGATTAAACCGCAGCTCGCGGGCGGCACGGCAGAGACCATCCGTCAGCGCGTGGCCGACGGCCACTGGAGCCTGCCCTCGGGCACGGATATTCTGCAAGGGCGGCAGCTCGGCATCGACTACGAGCGCTTCCTCGAACGCTCGCAGATCCGCAACACGACATTTTTGCGCATCGAGAGCCTCGAGCGGCAGGGTGCGAGTGCCGTGGTCACGGTACTGGTGCGCGAGGACTACACGCAGACGGAGTTCCCGCTCACGCTCGTCATGGAGCAGGCGCAGGATGGGCACTGGCAGGTCGTCTATATCGAGAACTACCGCGACTACCTCGATACGATTGCACCGTTGCAAAATGGCGACATTGCGCAGTATATCGAGGCCACGCAGCCCATCGTGGATAAATACAACGTGACGTTGCGCGCACTGCAGAAGCGCTTTAAACGGCTGGCGCGCACGGAGACGGGCGAGCTCACGAGCCTGCAGCGTGAGGCGCTGCAGACGCTGCTCAAGGAACAGGTCGTGCCGGCGGTCCAGGAGCGGCAGGTGGAGCTCGACGCCATCGACGTGCCGGCGGGCGCGCAGTATCTCGCGCGGCAACGCCAACAGTGTACGGAGACGACGGTCAAGGCTTGGGAGCACTTTATCCGCGGGCTCGCCGAGGACAAGGTGTCCGAGTTCGACAAAGCGGAGACGCTGCACAAGCAGGAACTGGCCATCGACTTGCGCGTGGAGGATATCATCCACCATACGGCCGTGAGTAAGAATATGCCCAACCTGCCATAAGCAGAGCTTGTATTCTGCTTATGCAGTAAGGTAGTGCATTGTCGGGCGACATGGTCACCACAATGAAACTTTTTTGCATAAATTTTCAGGTAAAGCGTTTTCTGCAACCGGTATCCCTCTTGTCAGCGGCGTATAAGCGCGCTACAATATAAACAAGATGTATAAATAAAGAATAATGAAGTATAGAAACACAAACAGATAGAGAACAATTGCTATCTGTACGGAAAGCTGGTTGAAAGTCATGACTACCGCCAAAAATTCCCTGCACCTCCTCGCGCCGCTCTCGGGGCAGACGCTGGCGCTCGATAAAGTGCCCGACCCCGTGTTTGCCGAGCGCCTCACGGGTGACGGCCTCGCCATTCAGCCGGTGAGCGACACGGTGCTCGCGCCCTGTGACGGTGAGATTACGCTGCTCTTTGACACGAAGCACGCTTTCGCCATCACGACGCCGGCGGGCGTGCAGGTGCTCGTGCATGTGGGCCTCGATACGATTATCATGAACGGGCAGGGTATCACGGCCTTGCACCATACGGGCGACCAGGTCAAGGCGGGCGAGCCCATCCTGAAGCTCGACCTTGATTTGTTGCAGAAGAAGCATATCAACCTCATCTCTCCGGTGCTCATCGTGAACTACGACCGCGTGTCACAGCTCGAACCGCTTTGCGAGGGCCGCGAGGTGGCCGCCGGTACCGACCCGGTGCTGGCCTACGCCGTTTGAACGTTTCCGTCTTTAAATTGTATACAAACTTTTTTACAGCACAGGCGCTGCGAAGTATTCCTTCGTAGCGTTTTTTTCGTTATAATAGGTAGTATGTATAGAAGTGTTTTCCTTTGAAAGAAAGGGCTGAGAAATGAAAAAAGAACTGCTGAAGCTCGAGCATATCGAGAAGTCTTTCGCGGGGCGCAAAATCATTGAGGATTTAGAGCTGACCGTGCATGAAAATGAATTTGTGACGCTGCTGGGGCCCTCGGGCTGCGGCAAGACGACGCTGCTGCGCCTCATCGGCGGTTTTGAGCAGCCGGACAGCGGCCGTATTCTGTTTGAAGGGCAGGACATTACGCGTCTCGCGCCGGAGAAGCGCCAGGTCAACACGGTGTTTCAGAAATACTCGCTGTTTGCACATATGGATGTGGCAGCGAATATCGCGTTCGGTCTGAAGCTCAAGGGCAAGAGCCAGAGCTATATTCAGGATAAAATAAAATATGCGCTGAAGCTCGTGAACCTCGACGGCTACGAGCATGCGCAGGTCACGGAGCTCTCGGGCGGCCAGCAGCAGCGCATCGCCATCGCGCGCGCCATCGTCAACGAGCCGAAGGTGCTGCTCCTCGACGAGCCGCTTTCGGCCCTCGACCTCAAGTTGCGCCAGAACATGCAGCGCGAGCTCGTGAAAATCAAACGCGAGCTCGGCATCACGTTCATTTTCGTCACGCATGACCAGGAGGAAGCGCTCTCGATGTCCGATACGGTTGTGGTCATGAACCAGGGCTGGATTCAGCAGATTGGCACGCCGGAGAGCGTATACAACGAGCCGGAGAACGCGTTCGTGGCCGATTTCATCGGCGACAGCAATATCGTTGACGGCATTATGGTGCGCGATGAGCTCGTGCATCTGCTGGGCAAGGATATCCCCTGCATTAACAAGGGCTTCGGCGAGAACGTGCCCGTCGATGTGCAGATCCGGCCCGAGGATATCCGTATCTGTGAGCCGGAGCAGGGCGATTTCCGTGGCGTGATTAAGTCCGTTGTCTTCAAGGGTACGGTCTACGATATCACGGTTGCGGCGGGCGGCTTTGACTGGCTCGTGCAGACCATCACGGGCCATGCGGCCGGCAAGGAGGTGGGCATCCAGCTGCCTCCGTACAATATCCAGATTATGGCGAAGCCGGAGTCGGAGGACGAGGAGGCGGTCGGCGATGCATAACTATGCGCTACGCCGCTTGTTCGGCGTACCTTTCGTTATCTGGGGCGTGCTGTTCGTACTGCTGCCGCTGTTTTTCGTGCTGCAGCAGGGCCTGACGGACGCCGAGGGCGCGTTTTCCCTCGCGACGCTCGGCGAGGCACTGCAGTGGGAGTACCTCAAGGCCCTGGGACTCTCCGTGGGCCTCGCACTCGTGAGCACGGTCATTTGTCTCATTCTGGGCTATCCGCTCTGCCTCATCCTGCGTGAGCATCGTCAGCAGAACGGCCTGCTCATCTTTTTGCTGTTCCTGCTGCCACTCTGGATGAATTCGCTGCTCACAACCATGGCCTGGCAGACCATCCTCGAGCGCCACGGCGTGCTGAACATGCTGCTCGGCGCGCTCTCGCTGCCGGCGCTCAACATCGTGAACACGCCGGCGGCTATCGTCATCGGCATGGTCTACAACTTCCTGCCCTACATGGTGCTGCCGCTCTACGTGGCCATCGTGAAGGTGGACAACAGCGTTATCGAGGCCGCGCGCGACCTCGGCGCGACACATTGGCAGACGCTGCGCTATGTGCTGCTGCCGCTCACGCGGGCGGGCATCATCAGCGGCTGCACGATGGTCTTTATCCCCGCACTCACGACGTTCGTCATCAGTGCGTTACTGGGCGGCAACAAGGTGCTGCTTATCGGCAACATCATCGAGCAGGAGTTCACGGCGGCCTATGACTGGCAGCTCGGCAGTGCGCTCTCCATGGTGCTCATGGTCTTCATTATCCTGAATATGATCGTGGAGTTCTTTACGTCCGCGCAGCAGCGTAAGGAGGCGGTCTGATGGCAAAACTGAAAAAGGGCTATCTCGCCCTCATCATGCTGTTTCTCTACGCACCCATTTTCGTGCTCATCGCGCAGTCGTTCAATGCGAGCCGCTACCGCGGGCACTGGACGGGCTTTACCTGGGAGTGGTACGGCGCGCTGTTTGAGAACGAGGATATCCTCGCGGCGCTCCTCAATACGCTCTCTATCGGCGTGACGGCGGCCGTCTGCGCGACGATCCTCGCGCTCGTGACGGCCATCGCCATGCGGCGCATGGATATGCGCATGCGCACGCTGTTTAACGGCGTGGCGAATATCCCGCTGCTGAACGCCGATATCGTCACGGGCATTTCGCTCATGCTGCTGTTCCTCGGTCTCGGCCTGCAGCTAGGCTACGATACGATTTTGCTCGCGCATATCGTCATCTGCCTGCCGTATGCGATGCTCTGCATCCTGCCGCAGGTGCTGGGGCTCGATGACGTCTGCTATGAGGCGGCGCTCGACCTCGGGGCCTCGCCGTTCTATGCGTTCCGCAAAGTCGTGCTGCCGGAGCTGCGGCCGGGCATCATGGCGGCCCTGCTGCTCTCATTCGTCATGTCGGCCGACGACTTTATCGTGACGTATTTCACGAAGGGTGCGGGCATCGACACGCTGACAACGGAAATCTACGCGGAGCTGAAACTGGGCATCCATCCCGAGATGTATGCACTTTCGACGCTGTTCTTCGTGGCGGTGGCCGTGCTCACGGTGCTGCTCGTGGTGAACTATCGCGTGCTGCGGAAATACCGCGGCCGCAGGCAGGAGGTGCGCGCATGAATAGCAAATTTTCTCTCTGGCGGCGCGCTCTGCTGGCGGCACTGCTCGTGCTGGTGCCGGTGCTCTGCGCGGGCTGTGATATGTTCGCCGAGGAAGAGGAAGAAGACGACAACGTCGTCTATGTCTACAGCTGGGGCGACTATCTCGACCCGGAGGTCATGGAGCAGTTCGAGGCGGAGACAGGCATCCACGTGGTGCTCGACGAGTTCGACACGAACGAGAGCATGTATCCGCGCATCAAGGAGGGGGCCGAGGCCTACGATGTGCTCTGCCCCTCGGACTATATGATTCAAAAGCTCATCGAAAACGACCTGCTGCAGCCGCTCAACTACGCGCAGCTGCCCAACGCGCGGCAGTATATCGGGCAGGACTATCTGCAGCAGAGCGAGGCGTTCGACCCGGGCAACCGCTATGCCATCCCCTACTGTTGGGGCCTCGTGGGCATCATGTACAACACGAAGCTGGTGGACGAGCCCGTGGACAGCTGGAGCATCCTCTGGGAACCAAAATATAAGGGCGAAATCCTCATGCAGGATTCGGCGCGCGACGCGTTTATGATTCCGCTGAAAATGCTGGGTTACTCGATGAATACGACGGACCCGGCACAGCTGGCGCAGGCGCGCGATATGCTCATCCAGCAGAAACCACTCGTGCAGGCGTACGGCGTCGATGATATCCGCGACAAGCTGAGCTCGGGTGAGGCGGCGCTGGGCGTGATTTTCTCGGGCGAGGCGATTAACCTCCTGGAGTCTAATCCGGACCTCGCGTATCAGATGGCGCCCAAGGAGGGCACGAACGCCTGGATTGACGGCTGGGTTATCCCGAAGAATGCGCGCCATGTGGCGAATGCGCACCGGTTCATCGATTTCCTCTGCCGACCGGATATCGCCGCGAAGAATTTTGAGGCGCTGGGCTACTCGACGCCGAATACGGGCGTGCGGGAGCTGGTCGAGGAGGACATGGAGGACGAGGAGCTCGCCATCGCGTTCCCGGAGCCGGAGGTGTACCTCGGACAGGAGACGTACCAGTACCTCGGTGAGGCGGCAGACAAACTGTACACTAAACTTTGGCTGCAGGTGAAAACAGAGTAAGGGAGATTAATCATGCAAAGCTTTGATTTTAAGTGCCCTACGGAAGTTGTGTTTGGTCGCGGGGCTGAGGAACAGGTGCCAGAAAAACTTAAAGCGTATGGCGCGAAACGCATCTTGATTGTGTACGGCGGCGGGAGCGTGGTGCGGTCGGGGCTGCTCGGGCGCATTGAGTGCGCTTTGACGACGGCGGGGCTCGTGTTTACGAGCATCGGCGGCGTGCAGCCGAACCCGCGTGTGGGGCTCGTGCGCGAGGGCGTGCGGCGGGTGCTGGCGCATCAGCTCGACTTTATCCTCGCCGTGGGCGGTGGCAGTGTCATCGATTCGGCGAAAGCGATTGCGCACGGTGCGGCAAATCCGGATACGGATGTCTGGGATTTCTGGTGCGGGCGCGCACAGCTCACGCAATCGATGCCGGTGGGCGTGGTGCTGACGCTGGCGGCTGCGGGCAGCGAGACGAGCGACTCGGCCGTGCTCACGAATGAGGACACGGGCAAGAAGCAGGGGCTGAATTCGCCACTCAACCGGCCAGTGGTGGCGTTTCTCAATCCGGAGCTCACGTATTCGGTGCCGAAACACCAGCTGGTCGCGGGCAGTTGCGATATTCTCATGCACACGCTGGAGCGCTATTTCACGGCCGTGAAGGCGGTCAATGCCTTTACGGATATGGTGGCGGAGGCGCTTATGCGCAATGTTGTGACGCAGCTGCGCGTGGCCGTGGCGCATCCCGATGACTACGACGCGCGCAGCGAGCTCATGTGGTGCGGCAGTGTGTCGCATTGCAATTTCACGGAGCTGGGGCGCTGCAAGGATTTTGCCTGCCACCGTCTCGGGCACGAGCTCTCGGGCATGTTCGATGTGACGCACGGTGACTCGCTGACGACGATGTGGGGCTGGTGGGCCGAATATGTCTATCACGACGACGTGGCGCGCTTCGCGCACTACGCCGAGGCGGTCTGGGATGTGCATGAGGGCACGGATGAGGCAAAGGCGAAAGCCGGTATCGCCGCGACCGTAGCCTTTTTCCGGGAAATGGGCATGCCGACGTGCTTCAGCGAGCTGGGCATCGGCGAGCTGAATCAGGTGACCATTCACAACCTGGCTGACAGTTTCTCGGCGGGCGGCACGAAACGGGTGGGTTCTTTCCACCCCATCGACAAGGCAACGGCCATCGAGATTTACAATCTGGCGAACCATTGAGCTGATTTTATATAGTACATGCAAATTTGTGCGTGTATACATAAACCAGGTTTACACAAATGCTGGACTTTAGGGCCACATTCTGCTATGATATCAAGTATACGTTTTGATGTATATTTCCTATGCAGAATGTGGCATATTTGTGTATGTATAGCAGGAGGGACCCCTATGAAGTCAAAACTCACCATCAAGATGGCGAGGTGCAAGGGCTGCGGTATCTGCGTGGCGTTCTGCCCCAAGCAGGTGCTGGCGGTCGATGCGCTGGGCAAGGTGCAGGTCGTGCAGGGAGAGGCGTGCATCGCCTGCGGCCAGTGCGAGCTGCGCTGCCCGGATTATGCGATTTTCGTGGACAAGGTAAAGGAGGCACAGGCATGAGCAAGGCCAGACTGATGCAGGGCAACGAAGCCTGCGCCGAGGGCGCCATCGCGGCGGGCGTCAACTTCTTTGCGGGGTATCCCATCACGCCGTCGACGGAGATTGCCGAGACGATGGCGCGCCTGCTGCCGCAGCACGGCGGAAAGTTCGTGCAGATGGAGGACGAAATCGCGAGCATGGGCGCCATCCTCGGCGCGTCGCTCGCGGGGGCGAAGGTCATGGACGCGACGTCCGGGCCGGGTTTCTCGCTGAAGCAGGAGCTTATCGGCTTTGCGGCCTGTGCGGAGATTCCCTGCGTGCTCGTGGATGTGCAGCGCGTGGGTCCCTCGACGGGCCAGCCGACGTCGCCGTCGCAGGCGGATGTCATGCAGGCGCGCTGGGGCACGCACGGCGACCACCCGATGATTGCGCTCGCGCCGTGGAGCGTACGCGAGACCTACGATGTGACGGTCGAGGCCGTGAACCTCGCCGAGCGGTTCCGCACGCCGGTCATCCTGCTCATGGATGAGGTCGTCGGTCATCTGCGTGAAAAGGTGGAGCTGCCGGAGCAGGTGGACGTCTATCCACGCCGCCAGCCGAAGAAAACGCGCGCTGAGGGCTATGAGCCGTTCGCGCCGGACACGGACCTCGTGCCGAACGTCGCGGACTTCGGCACGGGTTACCATATCCATGTGACGGGCCTCATCCACGACGACACGGGTTTCCCCTCGGGCAGTCCCGAGGTCACGGAGCAGTCCATCCGCCGCCTGCACGAGAAAATCGAGCGGGCGTGCGGCGAGGTCATCCGCACGGAGTCGTACTTCATGGACGACGCCGAGTACGCAGTCGTGGCCTACGGCGGCGCGGCGCGCACGGCCTACGAGGCTGTGGCACAGGCGCGGGCGAAAGGGCAGAAAGTCGGCCTGCTGCGCCTCATCACTATCTGGCCGTTTGCCGATGAGGCCATCGCGGCGCTCGCGGGCCGGGTGAAAGGGCTGCTCGTCGCGGAGCTGAACTACGGACAGATTGTGCATGAGGTGCGCCGTGCGGCGGCGGGCCAGTGCCCCGTGGCCTTCTGCGGCAAGTACAACATGCACACCTACGAGCCGCAGGAAATCACGGCGGCTATCGACGCTATGCTGGCAGGAGGGCAGAACTAATGGAAAGAAGTTACGAAACATATTTTCGCCAGAACCGCCTGCCGCATCTCTGGTGCCCCGGCTGCGGCAACGGCATTGCGATGAAAGCTATCGTGCAGGCCATCGAGCAGCAGGAGGGCTTTACGCAGGACAACACGGTCATCGTCTCGGGCATCGGCTGCTCGTCGCGTGCCTCGGGCTACATGGATTTTGACACGTTGCACACGGCGCACGGCCGCGCCATTCCGTTCGCCACGGGTATCAAGCTCGCGCGGCCGGAGCTGAACGTCATCGTCATCACGGGCGATGGCGACTGCACGGCCATCGGCGGTAACCATTTCATCCACGGTTGCCGGCGCAACGTCGACCTCACGGTCGTGCTGTTCAACAACAATATCTACGGCATGACGGGCGGGCAGGCCTCGCCCATGACCCCGCTGGGCAAAAAGGCCACGACAGCGCCCTATGGCTCGGTCGACCGGCCGTTCGATGCCTGCAAGCTCGCCGAGGCGGCGGGCGCGACGTATGTGGCGCGCTCCACGGCCTACCACGTGCCGCACCTCGTCAACATGATTAAAGGCGGACTCGCCAACACAGGCTTTTCCTTTATCGAGGCGCTCGTGCAGTGCCCGACGGCCTACGGCCGCCGCAACAAGCTCGGCAGCCCGGCCGACATGATGAAATGGATGCGCGACAACGCGGTCATGCTCGCGGCCTGGGACAAGCTGCCCGCGGAGAAACGCACGGGTGAGAAGTTCCCCATCGGCTGCTTCTGTAACACGAGCGCCGAGGACTATGATACGGCCTATGACAAGGTCATCGCACGCGCAGAGGAGGCGGTCAAATGAGACAGCAGCTGAGATTATCCGGCTCGGGCGGTCAGGGTGTCATCACGGCGGCCATCATCCTCGCCGAGGCGGCCGTGTCCGAGGGCAAGGAGGCCGTGCAGTCGCAGTCCTACGGCCCGGAGGCGCGCGGCGGTGCCTCGAAATCCGAGGTCATCATCGACGATGCGCCCATCTATCATCCGCACGTGCAGGTGCCGGACCTCGTGCTGGCCATGACGCAGAAGGCGGCGGATAAATACTACCATGACCTGAACCCGGAGGGCCTGCTCGTGCTCGATGAGCAGCTCGTGCCCGAGGTGC
>ONCF01000084.1 GCA_900316275.1 uncultured Veillonellaceae bacterium | reverse complement strand
CAATGTGCATGATGTGGATATCTTTTGTGGCCAGCAGGCCGATTCTATAAGGCACATAGGCCATTTACCGTGTGCGAAGTTTGAGTAAACAACATGCTCGTAATTTTGCCGTGCAAATTCCAATATGGATGCCGTCTTGCCCACCTGCCGCGCCCCGCGCACGATGAGCGGGTACCTTTCCTCCGCCGCCCGCCATTCCCGCAAATAGTCATCCAGTTTCCGCCGCAAATAAGCCATGAGCAGCCTCCTTTCACAATTTCATGAGCGAATATTTGCCATCGTTCTACTATTTTATGAGTGAATTTCAAATATTATTCTACACTTTTATGAGTGAAATTACCAGTAGAAAACACTATTTCATGGATAACTGCCGTACTTCAACTCCCATAATTTCCAAACAGACCTTGTGAAAAAAAGAATTAACTTTCAAGTAAATTACTTTGAAGTTAATTCATCTGCCAACAAAAAAACCAGCCCGAAGGCTGGCGGATGGTGGGATGCTATTTTACTGCAACAGGCTCAGGACGCCGCTGCTGGTCTGGTTGGCCTGGGCGAGCATGGACTGCGAGGCCTGCTGGAGCACGTTGTATTTCGTGTACTCCGTCATTTCCTTCGCCATGTTCGCGTCGCGGATGGTGCTCTCGGCACTCTGCACGTTCTCGCTGGCCGTCACGAGGTTGCGGCTCGTATAGTCGAGACGGCTCGAGAGCGCGCCGATGGTCGTGGCCTGATCGAGGCACTTGCGGATGGACCGGTCAAAAATCGTCATCGCGCGCTTGGCATCGGCACGCGTGCGCACGGAGACCGTCGAGCCGTCACTGCCGCGCAGGCCCAGCGCCTCCGCGTGGATATCGGAGAAAGCGGCCAGGATGTTCTGGTTGGCCTTCGTGCCCACCTGGAAGCGGAACCCTTTATCCGTCATATCCGGCCGCGGGAAGTCGCCCCATTTCATGGTCAGGCCCTCGATGACCGACTCGTCGGAGGCCGGATACCACCAGAAACGCGTGGATTTGCCCTCGAGCACGACCTGCTCGCCGTTGGCCATCTCGCCGGTCCAGGACTTCGAGCCCGTCGCCGCGCCCGTATCATAGGCGCCCTTCATCGTGTAGCCGGGCACGAGCTCGATATCGCATTTTTCCTTGAGGAAGTCCTCCACATTGCCATAGGACTGCATGTCCTTTTTAAAGGCCGCGACGGCCTCGTCCTTCGTGCTGAAAGCGCCCGCGGAGGCCGCTGCAATCGCCGCGTCAACGCCGGCAGCACTGCCGCCCTGTTCGACGAGTGTACTCATCATGCGTTTCATGGCCATACCGTCGTGGCCGCCCTTGGCATTCAGGTAGTGCAGGAAAGCATAGCCGGCCGCGTAGGGATCCTCGCCGTTATTAGAGTCAATGGTGCTGGGCTGCAGGCCTTTCAGCGCCGTCAGACGCTGGTCATCGATACCGTGCGTATACTCGGCCGCGCCCTCGACGAGGAACAGGGGCATCTTGCCCATGTCTTTGATATTCGCCGCCATCACCGCATGTGTCAATTCGTGGGCAATGGTGCGGTCCAAATATGCGACCGTCTTCTTGGACTTACCATTGGGGTCGTTCTCGTCTATGGAGTCGTAGAACTTCATATTGACACTCAACGTCAACTTGTTCGCCGGCTCGCCCGCGTTGCCGGAGAAAGAGACCCAGGCCAGGGCATTCTGCTGGTCTGCCCCCGGATTTTCCACAAACTCCAAATCCATCTCGTTGACATTGGTCGAATCATCGTTAAAGGAAATGCCGTACGCCTCTTTAGTCATTTCCAGGCTCGACTCAATCCACTCGCTGTTGAGGCCCTTGACGATAACCTGCTTGACATCGTGGCCCGAGTCGACTGAGCCGTCAAACAGGCGTTTGCTGTTGAACGTGAGGTTCGCGTTGTCGTCCAGCTGGTCATACGACTGATCCAGCTCCTTCTGAATGGTCGCGCGGTCGCTGTCCGTATTCGTGTCGTTGGCCGCATTGATGGCCTTTTCCTTCATCGTCTTGAGGATATCGATGCTCGAGCTGACCGCGCCGTCTGCCGTCTTGAGCAGGCTCGTCGCGTTCTGCGCATTCACGTTATCCTGGTCGAGACCGCGCACCTGCACGCGCATGCGTTCTGAGATAGCGTAGCCCGAGGCATCATCCGCAGCCGAGTTGATTTTCATACCCGAGGAGACCTTTTTGAGGGTTTTCGACAATTTATTGTTATTCTTATTCAGCTCGCCCAAGGTGAGCTGTGCAGCCATGTTGTTCTTGATCACCATTGCCATGACTAAATCCTCCTTGACCAGTCACCTCAGCCTTGTAAAAGCTGCATAATCGTACCGCTGTTCTGATTGGCCTGTGCAAGCATAGCCTGCGCTGATTGCGCTAGTACATTAGAGCGCACCAGCCCCGTCATTTCTTTCGCCATATCGGCATCGCGGATAGTAGACTCACTGCCCTGCGTCGCCTCGTTCTGGGTTGTGATGTTACTGCCCGAGGTACGCATACGGTTGATCTGGGCACCGATAAACGTGCTCGCATCGAGCAGATAGTCCAGTGCCTTGTCGAGAGCGCCCTTTTCCGGATCAACACCCAGCATCATCTCGCGGCTTTCCCTGGTATAGACATTGAACTCCGACTGATCTCGCGAACCGGGGATGTAGCCGAACACGTGATCCAGCGTCGTGCGCGGAATTTTGATACGGATATTCTGACTGGCGTGATCCGTATCCTGAATCACCAGATGGTCGGAGTACACGTTGCGTTTGCTCAAAATGACGTTATCCATGAGCCCCGTGCCGATTTTTGCCCCTTCCTCCTGACGATCAGGGTAGAGGGTCGTGTTCGTCACCGGGAAACGACGGTTATCATAGATGGTCAACACACCATTTGCCGGGTCGCCGGCGAGGCGCATGAGGTGGTTAAAGCGTGCGTTGCTGCCCTCCAGCACTGGCTCCGCCTGATCATAGATCGCCTCCACGAGCGAACTCGCATCCGTTACGTTGGAAATGTCGATGACAATAGATTTAATGTCCTGTGCCCGCGTGCCGCTGAGCGGTTTATCGTCGAGACTCTCTGTGCCATTCACGAACAGGAAATTGAACCACTGGTTGCTATCGGTCGCACAATAGGTGCGGAAACCCTTGTTATCCAAATCATCCGGCAGTTTCAGATTCGGATTGTTGGTCAGGAAAGTTTTGAAATCCAGATCGTAATGCCGGAGCCCGCCCTCGTAGATATCAAGTTTCGTACTGTTCGAGCCCGTGAACCTCAATCCCGTGATCGTACCGCTGCCCACGGCCGCACCATCCGGCACGACTTGTGTCCGCAACTTGCCCCGCACGAGACTGACAAAGGCATCCGCAATCGACGTACCACCCTGCACAGCTGTGCGCAGATCATTGAGATCCACCGTCTGGAAAACATGCGTACTGTAATAGCGGTTAACCGCCGAATTATTATTCAACTTATAGAGCGAGTCATTGCCCGGCACGCCATCCTGCACATCACTGCTGTCGACAAACTGCACGCCGTTATAATAGCTGTCTGATAAAATCAACCCTTTGCCGACCAAGTCGCTGATCAGCGTCTCCAGCGCCGTTGGATCCGTCGTCTGGTAGCCACTCAGATCCATATCATACGTGGCCGGGCTGCCGTCTGTACCTGTCTGATGGTTTGTAATCGAGTATTCACTCAGAGGCGCGACCTCGGTATAGGTGATATCATACTCCGGCTGTTCCTTTATCTCCGACTGTGCCGCACCCTCGGGGAAACCATCCCCGAGAGAAAAACTATTGGCCTGCGATGCGCCATAGCTGGCATTGTTGGTGGTGACAGTCATCTTGCCGCCCGCGAGACTGATGGTGACACCACCATAGTAGCCATACATAGTAAAGGAGGTCGTTGCATTCTTGCCAATTGTATGGATATTGGTCGAGGTCGTCCCTGGCCAGCCGGTACTGCTGTCATCGAACTGGATATAGATGTTGTTGGAACCGCCGCATTGCAGGACAATACCCGTACCTGAGGCTACAGACGAAAGATCCCACGTTTTCTGCGCATTACGACCGTCGGAGTGCGGTGAATCCGGAATACCTTTCTCGCCCTGCTCATTCAGGCCTGTAACGTCCCAGTTGATGGGACTGCCAATTACGCCGGTCGGGCTGACCGCCGGCGACGGATCGCGGTGTTCAGTTTTGGGGATAGTGTCTGTCCCCCCCGTCAATGCTGCACCTGCCGCTGTAGTGCTGTTCGTCGAAGTTCCTGTTGATCTGGTCGTCAGCTCAATCTTCGTACCGTCCGCCTTGGCTGTCACATAGCTGCGGGCACCGCCCTGACTGTTGATAGCACTAGCCATCCTGGCGGCGACATCAGCCACTGAGCCGCACCCGGAAATATCCACCTCATTAGGCGATGACCGATAGCGGGAACCACTGGGATCCTGCGTCAAAACATAAGTATAATACCCACCCCAGTTGGCGGGCACGCTGAAGCCTACATTATTCAACTGGCTCACCGAACTGTACTGTCCCGACAAATCAATCGTTATCGTGTTCGGATCGCCTGTCGTAGCACCCGTAAGCGCCGTCGAGGCCGTGGTCAGTCCCAGTGCATCAACCGTGCCCGTATTTTTCTCCGACCACTCGTGAAATATATCGAACGGCCCCTGCTGGCCATCCAACGTATCTGCCAGCGTACTGCGCACCTGGTTCATCTCCAGCAGCCCCGTCATCTCGCTGTCTGGAACCTCAACGGCCTCATTTTTGACCTCCCAGCTGCGCACGACCTCATCGATATTGGCCGCCTCCAGTAACACCCGGCGCTCACCGTACATCGTAGTCGCCGCGATGTCCTGCATCTGGTCGTAGCCCTGATTGATTTCCTTTTGAATTGTCGCACGATCTGCATCAGAGTTGGAATCATTGGCCGCGTCGATGACCTTCTGCTTGATAGTACGTAGGATGGCCGTCTGGTTCTCGATACCATCCGCTGCCGTCTGCAACATGTCTGCGCCCTTGGAAACATTGTCATGGTTCTGCCCGAGCGCACGCACACGGATGCGCATTTTTTCCGAAATACTGTACTCCGAGGCACCATCGCCCGCGCCGACGATTTTCATGCCAGACGAGACCTTTTGCAGCTGTTTCTGCAGCGAGTTGTCATTTTTCTTCAACTCGCCCAGTGCCAGCATCGCCGAATTGTTATTTAGTACCCGCATCGCCATAAGTATCCTTCTTTCTCTATTGCCTAAAGATTACATTCGCAGTCGTCACACACGCTAAAAATACTAAATATTGGGTTCTATACATTATATCGGCAGGTACCATATGTTAGTTAAGACTTACAACCCAGGCAATCAATCTTTGCCCCAAACCTCGGCCATGATGTCCTGATAGACCGCCTCGAGGTGCTGCACGATGACAGAGAGCATGAGCTGGATCATCTTGCTGTCGAACGACTCGTCGACGTAGGGCAGGCAGACGTCGAGGATGATGGTGCCGTCGTCGCGCAGATAGTATTTAAAGATTTTGAAGCGCCGGTTCAGGCTGTTGAGATAGTCCTTGAGCTGCGGCCAGCGCGCCCGGTCAACGCCCGTGACAATCTGCGTGCGGATGACCGTGAAGATGCTCATGTCGATGATGATGGCCATGGGCAGTATCTGCCCGTGCGTCTCGATGCGTGAGCGGAAAATGACCGTGTTGTATTCGTCCTCCAGCGTCTCCGTGCTGAACACGCTGATGTTGTTCTGCATCAAAAATTCCTGAAAGTCGAGCGCCTTGACGTTCGCCGCCACGCCCTGCTGTTCTTCTGCCATAGTGTCCTCCTGTTGCTGTTCGTTTTCTATCATTATAACATGAAAAAGCCGCAAAGAATTCTCCGGGTGGAGAAAACTTTGCGGCTTTTATTACAGCGTCACGCCGTCTTTGAAGATGGCGAGCTCGTGTTTGTCCAAGGCCTCGCTCTTGGCCTGTTGGCGACCGGAGGCTACGTCGAGGAGATACTGCAGGAAGTCCTCGCTCACCTCGTCCATCGTGCGGCCCTCGAGCAGCTGGCCGGCGTTGAAGTCAATCCAGTTCTGCTTGCGCGCGGCGAGGCGCGAGTTGCTGGCGATTTTCACTGTGGGCACGGGGCAGGCGAACGGCGTGCCGCGGCCCGTGGTGAACAGCACCATGTCGCAGCCGGCCGCCGCGAGCGCGTTCGCGGCCACGAGGTCGTTGCCCGGTGCCTGCAGCAGCAGCAGACCCTGCTCCTGCGCACGGTCGCCGTAGCTGAGCACGTCCATGACCGTGGCCGTGCCACCCTTTTGCACGCAGCCAAGGCTCTTGTCCTCCAGCGTCGTGATGCCGCCCTCTTTGTTGCCCGGCGAGGGATTCTCGTTGATTTTCTCGCCATAGCGCATGAAGTACTCTTTAAAGCCGTTGATGAGCTGCACTGTTTTGTCAAACGTGGCCCTGTCCTTGCAACGGTTCATGAGCAGCGTCTCGGCACCGAACATCTCCGGCACCTCCGTGAGGATGGCCGTACCGCCCGCCGCCGTAACTTTGTTCGCGATGGAGCCCACGAGCGGGTTCGCCGTGATGCCGGAGAAACCGTCACTGCCACCGCATTTCAGGCCAATGGTCAGTTTGCTCAGCGGCTGCGGCGTACGCGTGAACTGGTCGGCGTACTGGCAGAGCTCCTGCATGAGCTGCACGCCCGCCGTAATCTCGTCCTCCACGTCCTGGCAGACGAGGAACTTCACGCGCGCGGGGTCGTAGTCGCCGATGACCTGCTTCATGAGCGCGACCTGGTTGTTCTCGCAGCCGAGCGACAGCACGAGCACGGCGCCCGCATTCGGGCTGTGTACGAGGCCGGACAAAATTTTCTGCGTGCGTTCCTGGTCCCCGTCAAGCTGCGAGCAGCCATGCGGATGGCTGTAGGCGTAGATGCCGTCGATGTGGCTGGTTTTAAACTGCTGACTCTGGCTCTCAATGGTGCGCGCGATGGCGTTCACGCAGCCGACAGTCGGCACAATCCAGACCTCGTTGCGGATGCCCACACGGCCTTCGGCGCGCAGATAGCCGTCAAACGTATACTCCTGATCGAGTTTCACGTCGCTGTGGTGTGCCTTGTCCGGCTCATACTTGTAGTCCAGCAGGTCACCCAGCTTACTCTTAACATTGTGCGTGTGCATCCAGGTGCCGGGGGCGACGTCCTCCTTGGCCGTGCCGATGGGGAAGCCGTATTTCACGACGTCCTCACCCTGCTTGATGGCCCGGATAGCCATTTTGTGCCCGGCCGGGATATCGCCCAGCGGCGTGATGTCGGTACCGTCGACCGTGACCGTCTCCCCCTGTTTCAGGCCGCTGACGGACACCGCCACGTTATCCGTAGGATGGATGCGGAAAATTTTCAATTCTGCCATGTTATGCCTGCTTTCCGAGTTCCTCGATGTGCGCCTTGGCACCGATCTCTTTAATGCGGGCAAAGTGCTCGGCAACTTTTGCCTCGAAGCCCGGCAGCTGCGTGAGATCCTCGCCCCACCACTCCGTCTGGCTCATGATATTATGCACGTAGGCTTTGTCGTCACCGGCAGCCCACGCTGCCACTTTAGCCATTTTGTCGGCGTCGTCGTGGATTTCGTAGGTGTTGCCCGCGGCGCGTTTGCTCACGAGGCAGCCGTCGCCCTGCTCCGTCGTATGGTAGAACGCGAGCAGCGCGGCGAAGGAATACGTCAGCCACTTCGGCAGTTTGCCCGTGTTGGCGAGGCTGTCTTTCAGCGTCGGCAGCACGCGCGCGCGCCATTTCGCGAGCGAGTTCAGCGAGATGGAGAGCAGCGCATGGTTCACAAACGGGTTCTCAAAGCGCTCGAACACCGCATCGGCGAAGGCCTTCGCCTTTTCCTCCGGCAGGTGCACGGTCGGCACGATTTCGCCGTAAACGGACTGGTCGAGCTGCTTGCGCACGACGGGGTCCGCCATGCACTGGCCGACGTAGTCGAGGCCCGCGAGGTAGGCGCCGAGCACCATAGAGGTGTGCGCGCCGTTGAGAATGCGCACCTTCTGCTCCTTGAACTTGTCGATATCGCTGGAGAACTCGACGTGCAACTTATCAGAGTTCAGCGGCAGCTTGTCTTTGAGCGCGGGCTCGCCGATGACCCAGAGGCCGAACGGCTCCGCCTGGTCGAGCAGGCAGTCCGTGTAGCCGATTTCCTTTTCATAGTCCGCCGCCTGCTCGCGCGGATAGCCCGCGACGATACGGTCGACGAGCGTGCTCACAAACTGGCAGGCCGTGTCGAGCCATTTTTTAAAGCCAGCCTCGAGCTGCCAGAGGTCAGCGTACTGCAACACGCATTTTTTCAGTGCCGCGCCATTGTGGTCGATGAGCTCGGCCGGCAACATGATGAGGCCCTTGTCCGCCGCGCCGTTAAACGCCTGATAGCGGGCGAAGAGGAACTGCGTGAGCTTTGCGGGGAACGTGGCCGGCGGGCAGTCGTCGAATTTATCGGCCGCGTCGTAGACGATACCGGCCTCCGTCGTGTTGGAGACGACGTACTCCAGCGTCTCGCACTTCGCGAGCGCCATGAAGCGCTCATAGTCGCAATAGGCACCGAGCACCTCGTTGATGCAGGTGATGACGCGGTTTTCCTTGTACGGTTTGCCGTCCTTCTGGCCGCGCAGCAGCACGGTGTAGAGATTTTTCTGCTTGTCAAAGCGCTCGTTGCGCTTTTTCGCGCGTGGCATGACGACGGCCACGCCCGCATCGAAGCCCTGCTCCTCGTTCGCGACGTCGATGGCGTAGTCCACGAACGCGCGCAGGAAATTGCCCTCGCCAATCTGCAGCACTTTCACCGGATGCTGCTGCGGCGCAAATTTATCAGTAATGCTTGGCATTTTTTGCTCTCCTTACTCTGTTTACGGAAACGGTTCACATCTTATAACCTGACCGCACGGCAACGTACACCGTGCGGTACAGGTCAATTTAGCAAACTGTCAACTCAGAAACCGAAATAATTCTTGGCGTTGTTGTAGCTGATGTCCTCTACCATCTGGCCGAGGTAGTCGAGGTCCGCCGGATACTGGCCGCTCTCGACGAGGTTGCCGAGGAAGTTGCAGAGGATGCGGCGATAGTACTCATGACGCGTATAGGAGAGGAAAGAACGCGAATCCGTGAGCATGCCGACGATATTGCCGAGCACGGAGAGGTTGCCGACGTTCTGCAGCTGCGCCTCCATGCCGGCCTTCGTGTCGTTGAACCACCAGGCTGCGCCCTGCTGGATTTTCTCGCGCGCCTCGGGGCCCTGGAACGAGCCGAGGATGGTGCCGATCATCGCGTTGTCGGCCGGGTTCAGCGAGTAGATAATCGTCTTCGGCAGTGCCTCGCGCTTGTTCAGCGCATCGAGGAAGTGCACGAGGCCCTCGCCGCAGTTGTAGGTCGCGATGCAGTCAAAGCCCGTGTCGGGGCCGAGTTTCGCGAACATGTTCGAGTTGTTGTCGCGCAGGGCGCTGTAGTGAATCTGCATGGCCCAGCCGCGGCGCGCATACTCCTGGCCGAGAAACAGCAGCAGGGCCGTCTTGTACTGCTCCTGCTCTTTCTGGCTCGGCTCACCCTTGCCGTTCAGTACTTTGCCGACGATATCGTCGAGCTGCTCCTCCGTAGCTGGCGTGTAGAAGCAGTACTCCAGCGCGTGATCGGAAGCCTTGCAGCCCATCTGCGCGAAGAACTCAATGCGTTTCGCAAGCGCGTCGCGGATGTCCTGCATCGTGGAGATGCTCTCCATGCCCGCAGCCGGGGCCAGTTTATAGAGGATGTAGTTTGCCCACTCCGGTTTCTCGATGCGCATAGCCGCGTCCGGACGCATGGCCGGCAGCACCTTGGCACTGCATTTGCCATCCGCGGCAATTTTCTTGTGCCATTTCAGGTCATCGGCCGGATCATCCGTCGTGCAGATGACTTTGACGTTCGACTGCTTGATGATGCCCTGCACCGTCAGGTCGTCGTCCTGCAGGCGCTTGTTGCAGAGGTTCCAGATTTCCTCCGCCGTGTCGCCATTCAGCGGCGTGTCGCAGTGGAAATAACGCTGCAGTTCGAGATGCGTCCAGTGATAGAGCGGGTTGCCAATCGCACGCGGCAGGGCCTCGGCGAATTTCTGAAACTTCTCGCGCGGCGTGGAGGCCGTACCCGTGATGTACTTCTCCTCGACGCCGTTCGAGCGGATGAGACGCCATTTGTAATGGTCGCCGCCGAGCCAGACCTCCGTGATATTGTTGAAACGGCGGTCCTCCGCAATCTCCTGCGGCGAGATGTGGCAGTGGTAGTCGATAATCGGCATCTTGGCCGCATGCTCGTGGAACAGCTTTTTCGCCGTCTCGGTCTCCAGCAGGAAATCAGCATCCATAAACTTTTTCATGATTCTAACCTCTCCTTTGTGAGTTAAAACCTGGGTAGTAAATATACTTTTCACGGATTTTACACGCTTGCTTACAATACTCTGTAAGCTCTTACAATTCTTATTGTATCGCCCTTGTACGGAATTGTCAATCTATTTATACGAGATTGGCGAGAAAAATAGTATCTGGCGATGTGGCACCACCAGATACTAGGAAACAAGAGCTATTTACTTGACCGCGCCCATCATGGTCGGCAGGCCCATGGAAAGCTGCGGCACGAACGTCACGAGCATGAGGCCGATGAGCATGGCCGCATACATGGGCAGCATGGTCTTGCCCACGCGCTCGAGCGACATCTTCGAGATACCGCAGCCGACAAAAAGCGCCGAGCCCACCGGTGGCGTGCAGAGGCCGATGGCCAGGTTGTAGATGAGCATGACACCGAACTGCACGGGGCTCATGCCGCAGGCCGTGGCCACGGGCAGCAGAATCGGTGTCATGATGACGATGAGCGGCGCCATATCCATGACCGCGCCGAGGAACAACAGCAGCACGTTCATCGCGAGCAGGATGATGACCGGGTTGTCGCTGATGCTGAGCACGCCCTGCGTGATGAGCGCCGGCACCTTGAGGAACGCCATCATCCAGCCGAACGCGCCAGCCGCCGCGATGAGGCTGAACACCATGGCGATGGTCTTGACCGTGTTCATGAGCACGCCCGGAATCATCTTGAGTTTCAGCTCGCGATAGATGAAGAACGAGACGATAAACGCGTAGATGCAGGCGATAGCCGCCGACTCCGTCGCCGTGAAGAAGCCGAGTGCCGTGCCGAAGAAGATGATGAGCGCCGTGCCGAGTGCGAGCAGCGCGTCCTTCGTCGTCGTGATAAACTCCTTGAGGCCAACGGCGCGGCCTTTCGGGTATTTATGCTTGATGGACATGTAGATGGAGACGACGAGCAGGCAGCAGCCGAGCAGCACGCCGGGGATAAAGCCGCCGAGGAACAACGCGCCGACGGAGACACCGCCCGCGGCCAGCGAGTAGATAATCATGTTGTGTGACGGCGGGATGAGCACGCCCTGGCAGGCGCCCGTGACCGTGACGGCCGTCGAGAACTCCGGCGTGTAGCCAGCCTTGACCATCATGGGGATTTCCACGGAGCCCAGTGAGGACACGTCAGCCACGGCCGAGCCCGAGATGCCGCCGAAGAACATGGAAGCGACGATATTCACGTGTGAGAGACCGCCGCGGAAGCGCCCCACGAGCGCATTCGCGAACGCGAGCAGGCGGTCGCTGATGCCGCCGACGCACATGATTTCACCTGCGAGAATGAAGAAAGGGATGGCCATGAGTGAGAACGAGTTAATCGATTTACTCATCTGCTGCACGAGCGACATGAGCGGTACGTGCACGTAGAGCATCGTAATGGCCGTCGAGCCCGCGAGCGCGAAGGTGATCGGCACCCGCGCGATGATAAAGACGAAGAACGTCCCGAACAGGAGCGCAATCGCCAGTGAAGAATCAAACATTAATTGGCACCCCCATCCGTCGCGTCGACGTCCTCTTGCGGCTCATCGCGGTAGAATTGCTTGTGCTCGTAGCGCGTGAGGCCGAAGAACTCCATACAGGTGAAATAGACGATGAACAGGCCGCCCACGGGTATCATGAGGTACATGAGGCCGGCCGGCCACTGCGTCGCGGGCAGTGTCGAGGTCATCGTGCTCATGACGAGGCGCGAGCCGTAGTAGACCATGAACGCGCCGAAGGCCATGATGATGAACGTGTCGATTTTATTCACGACCCAGGCCGCCTTCGGTGGCAGCAGGCCATAGAAAAAGCCCAGCGCGATGTGCAGGCCCTTCTGCACACCGATGGCCATAGAGATAAAGGCCATCCAGACCATGAGGAACAGCGCGACCTCCTCGGACCAGCGGATACTGCCGCCGAGGAATTTACGCCCGACGACCTCGGCCGAGACGATGAGCACGATGACCAGCAGCACGAACTGCGAATAGGTCAGGAGCACCGAATAGGCCGCATCGAACGCATAGGTGATGGCGGAAATAACGGGATTGAGCTTCTCCTGCTCTTTCCCCTGTGGTGTTGCCATATGACTTCACTCCTTTGCAGGAAACACTGCTTAAAGCGTCAGCGTTTCCTTATGACATAGCAAAGGCAGGTCCCCGTGCAGACGCTTTGCCGCTGCTACCAGGACCTGCCCTGCCTGTCTGCTATTTTGTGTTGGGGTATTTTTCACATCTAGCAAAGACTAAATGAAAGAGGTTACTGTGATTTTATTTGACGGCGCGAATCTGGTCGATGAGCTCTTTGTAGTCAGCACCGTACTTCTCGTACAGCGGCTCCATCGCCTTGACGAACTCGGCGCGGGCCTCCTCAGAGAGCTTCGTGATGACGGAGCCGCCATCGCGGACCTTCTTCTCGGACTCCTGCTCCTGCTTCGCCCAGAGCTCACGCTCGTACTTGGAGGACTCAGCCGCGCACTCGCGCAGGATTTTCTGGTCGTCCGCGGAGAGCTTATCCCAGGTCTGCTTCGAGATAATCTGCATCTCCGGGATGCGGCTATGCTCATCGATTACGTAGTACTTTGCGACTTCGTAATGGCTCGTGGACTCATAGGACGGCCAGTTGTTCTCCGCACCGTCGATGACGCCCGTCTGCAGGCCGGAGTAAACCTCGCCATAGGCCATCGGCGTCGGGCTGGCGCCCAGAGCTTTGACCATATCCATCATGAGGCCGGACTCCTGCACGCGGATTTTCAGGCCCTGCATGTCGGCCATGCTCTTGATTTCGCGCTTGGAGTTGTAGAAGTTACGCGCGCCCGCATCGTACCAGGACAGGCCCACGATGCCGTCTTTCTCCGTGCTGCCCAGCAGCTTCTTGCCGATATCGCCATCGAGCACTTTCCACATGTGGTCCGCATCGCGATACAGGTAAGGCATCTGCAGGGCCATGAGGTCCTTCGAGAACTCGGAGAGCGGCGTGAGGCTCACGCGCGACATGTCGATGCCGCCGAACTGAATCTGCTCGATGACGGATTTCTCATCGCCGAGCTGGCCGCTGTCGTAGACCTCAACCGTGATGCGGCCGTTCGTCTTCTCCTTCACGAGGTCGGCAAACTTCTGCGCGCCCTTCGTCGTCGGATAGTCTTTGACCTGGTTCTCCGCGTAGCGCAGCACCATTTTGTCGCCGCCCGACGAGCTCGAGGAGCCGCTGCCGCCGCAGCCGGCCAGCACCATCGTTCCCACTGCCAGCACGGAAAGCGCTGCCAGCACTTTTTTCTTCAAGAACATAACCAAAACCTCCCTAAAATCTCTCAACGCACTCTCAGTGAGCCAGTTACCGTTTCTGGGTATCGGTTCACTACATGCGCGTAATTGGCCCGAGTTTAACTTAGTTTTGACGTCTTTCCCACGTGGTTCCCTGTGATATCTCACATTTGTCATTGTATACGCCCAAACACGCCATGTCAATACAAAATAAAACGTTTTCAGATATTTTTATTCTTGTGGTTTTGTTCACGAAACTTTCCCTTTTTCCTGCTATTGCGTTCAATACGCTATCAGGGTTTGTCAAAGGCGCGCAAATGGCTTATACTATAGACAGAACGAGATTGTAAGCTCTTTACTAAAATGTTGCATAAACACGTGGGGGCTGAAGCAAAGCGCTGTTACGCCTGCACACAGCCCGGAGGAAGGATTTATGAGCATGACTATTTACGATATCGCCAAAAGCTGCGGCGTCTCCATCGCGACGGTCTCGCGCGTCATCAACGGCAGCGACAAGGTCAGTGAAAAGACCCGGCAGAAAGTCCTGCAAGCCATTGAGGAGCAGAACTACTCGCCGAACCCCTTCGCGCGCGGTCTCGGTCTCAACTCCATGAAGATGATCGGCATCCTCTGCACGGACATCGCCGACGCGTTCTATGCCAAGGCCGTCTCACTCGTAGAGCACGACCTGCGCGAGCGTGGCCTCGACGTCATCCTCGGCTGCACGGGCGAGGAGCTCGCGGGCAAAAAGAAATACCTCGAGCTCATGCTGCAGAAACATGTCGACGCCATCATCCTCATCGGCTCACCGTACCGCGAGGCCGGCAGCAACGAGCATCTCGCAAACGTGGCGCACGAGGTGCCCATCATCACCATCAACAGCCTCATCGAGCTGCCAAACATCTACTGCGTGCTCTGCGATGAGGCCGCCGGCATCACGCAGGCCGTGCAGGAGCTGGCCGCCAGTGGCTGCGAGCGCCTCCTCTACCTGTTCGACCGCCTGTCCTACAGCGGTCAGCGCAAACTCCAGGGCTACCGCAACGGCCTCGCAGCCGCCGGGCTCTCGGACGATGACAAACTCGTCTGTCAGGCAGCCCGCGACATGCAGGCCGTGCGCAAAACGGTGGAGAAACTGCTCGCCCAGAATGTAAAATTCGACGCCATCGTCGCCGCCGAGGACGTCATGGCTGTTGGCGCGCAGAAAGCGCTCTCCGCGCATGAGCTGCGCCTGCCTGTCATCGGCTGCAACAACTCCGTGCTCGCCGAGTGCGCGACACCCGCGCTCACGAGCATCGACAATAGGCTCGACATTCTCTGCCCTGCCGCCGTCGACGTGCTCACGAAAATCCTCGAGGACGGCGAGCACGCCGCGCCCTCCAAGACCATCTACCCCGCCGTCATCGTGCACCGTGAGAGTTTCCCCGCACCGCAGGCACATTGAGCCGCCCTGCTGCCCGGCAATGCGGCCACCACATAACGGTGACATAGCCCTCCTGTATACAGAAAAGATATTGTCCCATGACAAAAGCCGTATATAAAATATACGGCCTTTTATGTTATAATGCTCTTGTATTTATCTATGACCACACATACTATGAAAGCTTCCTGTATACTAATAAATGAGCGCAGGGGTTGACTAAAAAACGTACCTCATGTAAATTCAAATCTATTACTGACCAGCT
>ONCF01000112.1 GCA_900316275.1 uncultured Veillonellaceae bacterium | reverse complement strand
TTTGCGGATGGTTTCCTCCAGCATCTCCTGATATTTGCGGGCCGCAACCTGATTCGTGCGCTGGTATTCCTTGATCTGACTGCGCAACATCTTAATCAGGGCCTCGAGACGTGTAGCCGGCATCTTGATATCCGCCACGGCTTCCGCGAACTCCGGACTGAAGATATCCTCCTGTTCACCAGGCGCCAGGATATTTTCCACCTTACTGTATTTGAGCGCCTCCGCGACCATGTGCTCGACATGGCGGTTCATGCTCTCCGCATCGAGCTCCGATTTGCCACTCAATTTACGCACAAAACCAGCTACGGCAAAGAAGCACTGTGCCAAGGCCATCTCCTGCTCGCTCAGTCCGCCCGAGGGCTGGCAGACATCATAGGCAGCACGCAGGCGCTTGACCATGGCTAGGAAATACGTCTTGAAAGAAACGCGCGTCGTGCCTTTGCCATCTTCACGCTCCAGGGACAGCCGTCGCGTCTCCGAAAGGACATACTCAGCGGCGCGGGACAAGCATTGATAGCGCAGGGCAGGATCCGCATCCGGCTGCAAGAAAACGGACAGATCAAACTCCGTAAAGAGCCGTTGCAAAATCTCCAGCAGTTCGCGGAAAATCTGTTCTGCCTGTGCCACATCATCCGACGAAGGCGCGACAGACGCCGTGCCGCCATACACCTTGAGAGCCTGCCGCATGGCATCGCGGATACCGATATAATCGATGACCATGCCATAGCGCTTGCCCGGATATTTGCGGTTCACGCGGCTGATGGTCTGAATGAGCAAATGCTTCTCCAAGGGCTTGTCGTTGTACAAATAGGTCAATGTCGGCACGTCAAAGCCCGTAATCCACATATCGACGACAATCGCGATACGGAAATTAGAATGTTCCTGCTTAAACGCCGCCTCCAGTCTTTGGCTGCGCTGATCGTTCTTCGTGCCGCCCAGATAATCATACATCGCCTTGGGGTCATTGCTGCCCACGCTGGAAACCATCGCGATAGTCGGCATCTCGGGCAGGGTGCGCAGTTCCTCATCGCTGGCCGCGTAGTCCTCCGGCACCCGCCGCAGCGTGAACCACTCCGGATAGAGAGCCCGGAATTTTTCCAGCAAGGCGTAGGCAATGGGCCGCGAGGCGCAGGTAATGAACGCTTTCTGTACGCGCTGCGGGTCGGCGGCACAGGCCGCCAGATAGTGGTCATGGATGTCGATAGCCAGCCGCTCGAGGCGCGAAGGCTCGCCGAGGATAATCTCCATGGAGCTCATGGCCTTCTTGCTGGCCTGCACATCCTCGGCCGAGGCCCCTTCTTCGCTGCAGCGGCGGTAGTACGCCTCAATCTCCTTGACCTTCTGCTCATCCAGCAGCACGCGCGCGATGCGGGGATGGTACTTGATGGGCACCGTGATGCCATCCGCCACGGCCTGATCCATCGTATAGCGCGCAATCTCCTCGCCAAAGGTCTGGTACGTCTCCGCTATCGGCGTGCCCGTAAAGCCGACAAAGGTCGCATGCGGCAGTGCCTCGCGCAATACCTTGGCATAGGGTTTCGAGAGCATGGCCTTCATGTTCGCATCGGCATCCTGCGAAAAGCGAATTGCCTTCGCACGCGCCAGCTGCGTGCGGTGCGCTTCATCCGAGAAACAAATGATGTTCGCCCGCTCCGAGAGCAGGCCGAGCGGATCCTCCTGCCGATCGCAGAATTTCTGAATCGTCGTGATATAGAAACCGCCGCTCTCCCGCGCCTGCAGCTCCTCACGCAGCTGCCTGCGCGTAGGCACAACACGCACCTCGCCCAGTCCCAGGAACTCCTTGCTGCGGGCAAAGAGCTGTGCGCCCTGCTCCTGCAGCTCATCGCGGTCGACGATTAGTAGCACCGTGGGCGAGCCCATGACAGGCACCTCCGTGCAGCGCATGGCGAGCTGCCGCGCCAAAAAGGCCATCGCGTAGGTCTTGCCACAGCCCGTTGCGCCGAAATAGGTCCCACCTTTGCCAGACTGTGCCCTGACCGCCGCGACGATGCTCTCCCTGAGCCGCCGCACGGCGAAAAACTGCGGATAGCGGCAGACAATCTCCCGCTCCTCGTCATCATAATCCGCATCCGCGAAATAGATATAGTCGCGGAAAATCTCGAGGAAGCGCTCCGGCGCAAAAACGCCCTGTACCAGCGTAGCCAGTTCATCAAAGCCATCCGTCGCGACCGCATCGCCATCGTGCACCTGCCGCCAGGCATAGAAATGCTCATACGGCGTGCGCACGGTACCCAGGCGTGACTTCACTCCATCCGTGATACACGCGAGCGGCGTATAGTGCAGCAGCTGCGGGATATCGCGCCAATAGCGCGTAACGATCTGCTCCCAGGCATCCACGATGCCAACAGCCTCATTGGCCGGATTTTTTTTTTTTTTTATACACACGGGGATACCATTCACGTAGAGCAGAATATCAGGACGCCGCTCCCACGCCTGACCGTTATCCGTATAGGCAATGCTCAACTGGTTCACCACGCGGAAAATATTCTGCGTGGGCCGTGCCCAGTCCATGAGTGTCACCTGTTGCGCCAGTCCCTGCTCGGGCTGAAAGGAAAAGCCATCCACGAGCCAGCCGTACACCCGGTGGAGCGTAGCAAAATCGCCGCCCGCATCGGCGTAAAGTACCTGATCGCGCAAACGCTCGATATCCGACACAGAAAAAGCCGGATAGGTCTTGCACAGGAACTGCTCCAGATCATCCACATAGATGACCTCACGCTCCGAGGCGCGCGGCAGCTGCGAGCCCGCCAGATACTGCCAGCCCGCCTGCTCCAGCATACGGATGAGCGCATCCTCAAAGTCGTATTCGCAGAAACGCCCGTTGACATTTCTCAGCTTGCCCATGCTCACACCTCCCCCAGCGCGCCCCGCACGAGCACGGGGCAGATATCCTGCAGCTGCTGCCGCAGCTCCGCCGCAATCCGCTGCCGCT
>ONCF01000008.1 GCA_900316275.1 uncultured Veillonellaceae bacterium | reverse complement strand
TGGTGGGCAGGGATGGATTCGAACCATCGTAATCCGAAGATGACAGATTTACAGTCTGTTCCCTTTAACCACTCGGGCACCTACCCATTAGTGCTTAGCACTAACAACAGGTAATATTATAAACACAATGTGCTTATATGTCAAGATATTATTTCTTGTTCATCCACACCGGAATATCAAAATTCCAGTCCTGCATTTCCTGCAGATGCGGCTGTACCGGCTGCTGTGCAGGCTGTGCGGGATGGGCAGGCTGTGCCTGTGGCTGCTGGGCCGCAGTCCCTGCCACATTCGTCTGTGTGGCAGCAGGCTGTGCTGCCGGCTGTGCGACCTGCTGCGTCGTGGCCGTCGACGTGCTGGCCGTATCCGCGTCCTCAAAACCGGCAGCAATGACGGTGATGCGTACCGCATCCCCCATGGTATCATCGATTGCGGCGCCCCAGATAATCTCTGCATCGCCATCTACAGCCTCGTAAATGGCGTTGGAAGCTGCCTCTACCTCAAACATGCTGAGCTTGTCCGAGGAACCAGCCACGCTGATAATGACACCACGCGCGCCGTTGATACTGGTCTCCAGCAACGGCGAATCGATAGCTGCCTTGGCTGCCTCCATGATGGCGTTCTCGCCCGAGGCCTCACCGATACCCATCAGGGCCGAGCCGGCATTGCTCATGATATGCTGTACGTCGGCAAAATCCAGATTGACCAGGCCCGGTACCGCAATCAGGTCCGAAATGCCCTTGACGCCCTGACGCAACACATCGTCGGCCATCAGAAAGGCCTCGGTAATCGGCGTACGCTTATCGACAATCTGCGACAGACGATCGTTAGGAATCGTGATAATCGTATCGACATGCTTTTTCAGTTCGGCAATACCTTTTTCCGCATTGCGTTTGCGCTTCAAGCCTTCAAACTTGAACGGACGCGTCACCACACCTACAGTCAGCGCACCGATTTCACGCGCACACTCCGCCACCACCGGTGCAGCGCCCGTACCGGTACCACCGCCCATGCCAGCCGTGACAAAGACCATATCCGCGCCACGCAGAGCCTCGATAATATCGTCGTGGCTCTCCTCAGCGGCTTTCTGGCCGACCTCAGGCTTGCCGCCTGCACCCAGACCGCGCGTCAACTTCTCGCCGAGCTGCATACGATTGGGAGCGAGCGATTGCAACAGGGCCTGTGAATCCGTATTTACGGCAATGAACTCCACGCCCTGCAGGCCGAGCGAAATCATGCGATTCACGGCATTGCTGCCGCCGCCGCCTACACCTATTACCTTGATTTTGGCCAACTGGCCCAGGTCATTGTCATCCAATTCAATCACTGTGCAAACCCCCATGCAGCTTTATTTTAGGCGGACCGGAGCGCTTATTCGCGCACCTAGCCGATTGTTATTTACAGATATACCTTTTTAATTTTACCATCAAATCCGTATGATTTCCATAGGGTTGGCAAAAAAACTTGCTCCACACACGTTCAAGAGTGCGCCGCAGGCTCCTTATAAACCTCATTCAGCTTGATATATGGGGCCCGGAAGCGGAAGTCGACGTACTCTATCGCGTGCTTGCTTTCTGGCAGCGCCTCCAGAAAATCCTGCGTCAGCTGCGCTTTTTCCTCCAGACGCTCCAGGCTGCCCAAGCGTATCTGCACAGCACTCGTCGTGTACATGGTCACGGCATTCATATCAGCCGCATTGATTTCTGAAAGCTGGTTCAGCGCGTTGCCATCCAGGTGCTGCAGAAAAGCCAGAATAGCCGCCACGTCATCATCGGTATTCGTGTCGCCTACGAAGCGGTCCTGCAGCTGTCGGCCCGTAATCAGTGGCAGCGGCACCTGGCGCAGATTTTTGTAGCTGGCCAGTACCAGCCCCTGCCGGTCAAGGTCGGCATAGCCGTAGTTCGTGGCAATCGTCGCCACGGGCTGGCGTTCCTCAATGCTTATGGCGAGCGTATCGGGCAGTTCGCGCCGCACCACGGCGGACTCGATACGCAGATCCTGCAACAGATGCTGCGTCACCTCATCGGTCTTGAGCTGGAACAGCGGCTGACCTTTATAGATGCGGCCAATCTGTTCGATATCCTCTGCCTGCAAGTAGGTGTTACCATGCACCACCACCCGCTGCAGCGTGAACAGCGGTGAGTAAATCAGCGCCGTCATCAGGGCACTACAAATCAGCAGAAAAAAGAGTCCACGTACCCAACGCCTGGGTGCGCGCCGCCTTTTGGCAGACGACACAGTCTCCGGCTGCGTATTTTGCTCTGCCATAGCCTGACCTTCTTTCTGCTAAGATACTTCTGCTGCCTGCAAACTACCGGCTAAAATCATGTATCACTGAGTATAACTGTACCCTGCTTAACGCTGAAATCCAGCCAGCTCGAGGATATGCTCGCACAGCTCGGGGAACTCCACGCCCATGGCACGGCCGGCGTCCGGTACGAGCGAGAGCTCTGTCATGCCCGGCACGGAATTGACCTCGATGACGTACGGCGTACCGTCCTCGCCCAGCATCATGTCCACGCGTGCCACGCCGCGGCAGCCGCAGGCTTGGAACGTTTTGATGGCCAGTGCCTGAATTTCCTGTGTCTTGGCATCGGACACCCGCGCAGGAATAATATGGTGTGAGGCGCCCTTCGTGTATTTGCTGTCGTAGTCGTAGCGCCCTGACTCCGTCGTAATCTCAATGATGGGGAACGCCTGCTGCTCCGCTGCGTTGCCCCAGACAGCCACCGTGAGCTCCATGCCCTTGATGAACTGCTCGACGAGTACTTCGTCGTTATAGGTAAAGGCCTCCTTGAGTGCCTCTGCCAGTTCCGCCGGCTGCTCGACAATATAGACACCGATACTCGAGCCCTGCGACGCTGCCTTGACGACGACAGGCAGGCCGAATTCCTGCTCGATTTCCGCCGCCAAATCGCGCTGCTGCATTTCGTAGCTCTGGTACGTATGCGAGCGCGGCGTGGAGATACCCTCGGCAACAAACACGCGCTTCGAGGCCGCTTTGTCCATGGTCACGGCCGCCGCGAGCACGCCCGAGCCCGTGTAGGGGATACCCAGCATCTCCAGCGTGCCCTGCAGGATGCCGTCCTCGCCGAATTTACCGTGCAGGGCGTTGAACACAATGGCGCAGTCGGCCTTTTTGATATCCTCGGCAAAAGTCGGCGGATTGAGCTCCATGCCTACCGCGTTGTAACCTTTCGACTGCAGAGCCTTGAGAATGGCGTTGCCCGTCTGGCGGGAAATCTCCGCCTCCGTGGAGGTACCACCCATGACGACGACGATTTTATCATTTTTCATTTTGCAATATTCTCCTATATCTTATGCCTGTTTCGCCTGCAGCAGCGCGACGAGCTCCTCGCTCGTCTTGTAGATATCGCCCGCGCCCATCGTGATGATGAGGTCACCGGGCTGGCAGTGCTCCGCCAGGTACGGGGCAATTTTTTCGCGGTCTTTGATGTAAACGACTTTCTGCCCCGACTGCCGCTCGACTTCCTTGAGTACGGTCTCGCCGCTGATGCCGGGGATGGCAGCCTCGCCCGCCGCGTACACGTCAGTCAAAATGAGCAGGTCTGCTGCCACAAACGCCTTGCCGAACTCGGCGTGCAGCAGCTGCGTGCGCGAGTAGCGGTGCGGCTGGAACGCGCAGACGAGGCGTCCCGGACGCGTCTGCCGCGCTGCACCCAGCGTCGCCGCAATTTCCGTCGGATGATGTGCATAGTCATCGACGACCCAGACATCCTGCACGCGTCCCTTCGTCTGGAAGCGGCGCTTCGCACCGTGGAAGGCCGCGAGGCCCGCCGCAAGCTGGTCGAAGGACACGCCGATAGACAGCCCCGTCACGATGCAGGCCATGGCGTCGAGCACATTGTGACGGCCGGGGATATTCAGCGCCACATGGCCGAGCTGCTCCGCGCCATGCCACACATCGAACTCAATGCCTGAGCCGCTATGCGTGATGTTTTTCGCGTTGTAGTCGGCGGGCTGCTCGATGGCGTAGGAAATAAATTTGCGGTCGATATGTTTGGCAATCTCGCGCAGATTGGCATTCTCGAAGCAGAGCACAGCGTAGCCCGTAGCTTTGTCCGTGTTCTCAATAAACTGCGTAAAGGCCTTGATGATGTTCTCCATCGTACCGTAGTGGTCCATGTGGTCGTCTTCCACATTCGTGACCACGGCGATGTGCGGGCGCAATTTCAGGAAAGAACCGTCGCTCTCATCTGCCTCGGAGACGAGGTACTCACTCGTGCCGAGCTGAGCGTTCGTGCCGAGGTCTGGCACCTCGCCGCCCACGACAATCGTCGGCGACACACCCGCGTGCGCGAGCGCCACACCAATCATGGATGTCGTCGTCGTCTTGCCGTGCGCACCCGCGACCGCAATGCCCTGATATTCATTCACGAGCGCCGCATTGATATCACTGCGGTGCAGCTTGCGGATGCCGAGGTCGCGCGCCGCGAGCACCTCGGGGTTGTCGTAGGGAATGGCCGTCGAGACCACGATGGCATCGACGCCGCGCACGTTCTCCGCGCGCTGGCCGCCGAGGTAAATCGTCGCGCCTTGCGCGCGCAACTGGCGGATAACCTCCGAGTCTGCCCGGTCCGAACCGGACACCTCGTAGCCGAGCTCCACCATAATTTTCGCGAGCGGGCTCATGCCCGCGCCGCCGATACCCACGAAATGAATTTTTTTGATGCCTGCCAGCTCTTTGAGCTCTTTCATCGTCTTCTCACCCTTACGCTTAAAATGCTTGCCCTATCCTCATTATTTTCACTGGCGCTGCTCTGCCAGTGCCAGTACCAAATCCGCTATCGTCTGTGCCGCCTGCGGCCGCCCGAGCTGACGGCTGGCCGCCGCCATCTGTTTGAGCTTCTCCGGCTGGCTCAGGAGCTCCGTAAGCATGGAGCCCAGCGTTTTCGCCGTGAGGTCGCGGTTCAAAATCATGCGCGCCGCGCCCGCATCCACGAGCGCCTGCGCATTGTGCTCCTGATGATTCTCCGCCGCATAGGGGTAGGGAATCAGGATGGCCGGAATACCACGTGCCGTGAGCTCCGCGAGCCCTGTCGCGCCCGCGCGGAACACGGCCAGGTCCGCCATGGCCTGTGCCTGTGGCATATTGTAGAGGTACGGCCTGACCTGCAGGTGCGGCGTCTGCGCGAGGTCGACGCCCGCGTCGCGCAGACGCGCCATAATATCGTCGTACTCGCCTTTACCCGTCACGAGCAGCATCTGTACCTCCGGATGCCGCGCTGCCTCGGCGAGTAACGGCACCATAGCGCGGTTGATAGCCCGTGCACCGCGGCTGCCGCCCGAGATGAGCACGGTCGTCTTGGCGGGGTCGAAACCAAAGGCCTGGGCCCCCGCCGCCCGCTCAGCCGTCATGACCTCCTGCCGGATGGGATTGCCCGTGTCGACGACTTTCGCCTCAGGAAAGTGTTTGCCCGCCTCGGGCATGCCCACGGCAATTTTACTCACGAAATGTGCCAGCAGCTTGTTCGTGATGCCCGGCACGACGTTCTGCTCCTGAATGAGCGTCGGCACATGCGCGAGGCTCGCCGCGAGCAGGATGGGCCCGCAGACATAGCCGCCCGTGCCTACCGCCACGTCGGGGTGGAAGTCGCGCACGATGCGCATGGCCTTGCCCACGCCCACCATGGCGCGGCCCGCGCGGCGCAGATTATCGAGCGTCAGCTGCCGCCGGAAGCCCTGAATATCTACCGTGGCAAATGGCAAATTTTCCTTCGGGATAATATCGGCCTCCAGGCCCGCGTGCGTGCCCACGTAGAGAAACTCCGCGTCGGGGCGCTGCGCCTGAATGGTGCGGATGATGGTCAGCGCCGGGTAGATATGCCCGCCCGTACCGCCACCAGAAACGATGATTTTCACGCGTGGCCTCCGTCTTTCTCCACCAAATCCTCTGGCAGCTCCACCTTGCCCGGCAGGGCACAGACGAGCCGCTTAAAGTCGCGGCCGCGGTGCGCCATGTCCGTGTACATATCAAAACTGGCACAAGCCGGTGAAAGCAACACGACCTGCCCCGCCATAGCGATGGCGTGCGCGAACTGCACGGCCTGCGGCATGGAGTAACCCGCCGCATAAATCTGGTCCTCAGGGAACCCCGCCTCGGCCGCCGCGTCGCGGAAACGCAGCGAGGCGTCGCCGATGAGAATCAGCGCATCGACGCGCTCCACGACCTTCTGCATAAAGGCCGTGAGGTCCGTTTTTTTGTCGTCGCCGCCTGCAATGAGCACGATATGGCCGGGGAACGTCTCCAACGCCTTGATGGCCGAATCCGTATTCGTGGCTTTGGAGTCGTTGTAGTACTTCACGCCGTCGACTTTGGCGAAATACTCAATGCGATGTTCCACGCCGACAAATTTCTTCAGCACCGGCTGCATGGCCTGCGGGTCACAACCCGCGAAATAAGCCACCGCAATGGCCGCCATGGCGTTCTCCACATTGTGCGGTCCTTTAATCCCCAGCTCGTCCACCGTCACGAAAGGAATGCTCTGGCCGTCCCAGCGCAGCGTCAGCATGTCGCCGTCCAGCACCATACCCTCGTCCAGCGCCTGCGTGCGGCTGAAGTAGCAGACGCGCGCCCCCGCCGGTACCCGCGCCTGCATGCCGCGCACACGCGCGTCATCATAGTTCAGCACCACGACATCACCCGCGCCCATCTGGGCGAAAACACGCTCCTTCATGGCCTGATAGGCCTCCATGGAGCCGTGGCGGATAATGTGGTCGGGCGTGACGTTCAGCACAGCCGCTACGTGCGGGTGGAAATGTAACGTGGCCTCCATCTGGAAACTGGAAATCTCCGCCGCAATGGCGCCGTCTGCGCCAATTTTATCGGCCACCAGCGAGAGCGCCGTGCCGATATTGCCGCCGACGCCCGTCTTGGCCTGACCGAATTTTGTGGCCAGCAGACGGCCCAGCAGCGTCGTGGTCGTCGTCTTGCCGTTCGTGCCCGTGATGGCATAGATAGGCGACTGCGCGAGCTCCTGTGCCAGCTCCACCTCGCTCAGCACGCGGATGCCCTTAGCGTAGGCCGCCTGCACAAGCGGAATGCGCACGGGCACGGCTGGCGCCACGATGACCATATCCTTGCCCGCGAGCAGACTTGCATCCTGCGGGCCAAACACCAGTTCCGCACCCATTTGCCGCAGTGGCGCAAAATCGAACGGCAAATCCTTCTCCGCTTTCGCGTCCGAGAGCGTGACCGCCGCGCCGTATTTATGCGCGATTTCTGCAGCCGCAAAGCCGCTGACGCCCGCACCCACAATGAGGACATGCTTGCCCGTCAAATCCATAGTAAAAGCCTCCCTTTACGCCGTCAGCAGCCACAGGCCGATGATACCCGCCAGCAGGCCGACGAGCCAAAACACCGTGACGACATGCCACTCCGACCAGCCGCCGAGCTCGAAATGATGGTGAATCGGGCTCATGCGGAACACGCGCTTACCCGTCGTCTGGAAGGAAATAACCTGAATGATGACCGAAAGTGCCTCGCAGACGAAAATGAGGCCGATGACCGCCAGCAGAATCTCCGTATGCGTGAGAATACCCAGCGCCGCGAACGCGCCGCCCAGCGCCAGCGAACCCGTGTCACCCATGAAAACCCGCGCTGGATGCGCATTGAAACGCAGAAAACCGAGGCAGGCGCCCACAATGGCCGCACTGAAAATGGCCAGCGCCGGATGCCCCGTGAGCAGGCAGACGATGGCGTAGCAGCTGCAGGCGATGGCCACGGTACCCGAGGCGAGGCCGTCCAGACCGTCCGTGAGGTTCACGGCGTTCGAACCGCCCACGAGCACGAACAGCACGAGCAGGTAATAGCCCCAGCCGATGTTAATGTTCTGGTCGAGCACGGGCACCCAGACCGTCGTATCGATGCCGAGCAGGCGCGTACCCACAACCATCGTAACGATGGCGATGATAATCTGCCCCAGCAGTTTCTGCCGCGCCTTGAGGCCGAGGTTGCGTTTTTTCACGACCTTGATGTAGTCATCGAGGAAGCCGAGCGCGAAATGGCCGAGCATGATAAACAGCGCCAGCCAGATTTCCGTATTGAGCGGTGCTGCCACGAGCGTGGCCACCACAATGCCCAAAATAATCATCACGCCGCCCATCGTCGGCGTGCCGCTCTTGGCCTGATGACTTTTCGGGCCCTCCTCGCGGATGCTCTGCCCGAATTTCAGACGGTGCAGCAGGGGGATAAAGAACGGCCCCGTCAGCAGCACACAGGCCGCCGCGATAACCGCCGCCAGCAGCAAGGGATATAAACTCACGAATAACGTCTCCTAACTTGCAAAAAACGTATGTTTTAGCGCCCCGCCTTACAGCAGGTCAATGATTTTTTCCATCTGCATGCCGCGCGAGCCCTTGAACAGCAGGGTGTCACCCGGCTGTAAAATTTCGTGCAGCTGCGCCGCGGCCGCCGCATGGCTGTCACAGCTGTAAACGGCCGACAGCCCGCCGTCGCGCGCGCCTTTGGCAATCAGTTTGCCCATTTCGCCGCGCGTAACCACGGCCGCGAAATGTTGCGCCGCGAGCTCCTGCCCCACATGGTAGTGTGCCTGCTCTGCCACGCTGCCGAGCTCCAGCATATCGCCCATGACCGCGATTTTGCGCCCTGGCACGAGCTCGGCGAGCGTATTGATGGCCGCCGTCATCGACATGGGGCTCGCGTTGTAGGCATCGTTGACCACGTGCCAGTCCTTGACTTCCTGCAGCTCAAAGCGCATTTTCGTGGCCTCGAGCTGCTGCAGGCCCTGCTGCACCTCCGCGGGGGTCAGGCCGAGCGCGAAGCCGCAAGCGATGGCCGCCAACGCGTTGTAGACGTTGTGCCGCCCGACCATGGCTATCGTATAGTCATGCTGCTCGCCCGCATAGGCCACCGTAAACGTCGTCTGCTGGCCCTGCGTACGGATATTACTGCCCTGCACATCGGCGGGCTGCTCCAGGCCGAACGTCAGCACGCGCACACCCTCGCGGGCCTGGTCGCGCATACCGGCCACATACGCATTATCGGCGTTGAGAATGACCGTGCCGCCCGTGGGGATAGCCTCGACGAGCTCACTTTTCGCCTTGGCAATATTTTCCAGCGAGCCCAGGAGCTCCATATGCGTCTCGCCCACATTGGTGACGATACCGATTTGCGGCGCCGCGATAGGGGCCATAGCCTCAATCTGGTGGAAACCACGCATGCCGATTTCCACCACAGCTGCCGTATGCTCTTTTTTTAGTCCCAAAAGGGTCAGAGGCAGGCCGATTTCGTTGTTAAAATTCGCCTGTGTCTTGAGCACGGGCCCGCGTGCCGAGAGTACAGCCGCCGTGAGGTCCTTCGTCGTCGTCTTGCCATTCGAGCCCGTGATAGCTACGACGGGCAGGTCGAACTGCTCACGCCACGCATGGGCCAGTTGCTGGTAAGCTTTGAGCGTATCGGGCACGCTAAACACGTCCGCATTTTCGATAGTCGCATATTTCTCTGCGGGGCAGTCCTGGGAGACCACGACGCCTTTAGCGCCTTTCTGCACGGCCTCGATGGCAAAATCCTCGCCGTTGAAGTGCTCACCCTTGAGCGCAATAAAGAGCACCCCTGGCACAATTTTGCGCGTGTCCGTCACCACATCGCTGAACTCCGTGACCGCCGGAGTGGCCTTCGCCGCCTGCGGCTTAATGGCCGTGAGCACGTCGCGTACATTGAAAGCTGGCATTATTTCCCCTCCTTGGCGAGACGCGCCGCCACAGCCGCCCGCGCCTCTTCGCGGTCATCGAAATGAATCGTACCCGTTTTGAGAATCTGATAGTTCTCGTGACCCTTACCGAGAATGGCTACGATATCATCCGTCTCCGCCAGTTCTATGGCGCGGTAGATGGCTGCGCGGCGGTCGATGATTTTCTCGTGGTGTTTGCTGCCAATCGTCTCCTCCACGCCGGCCTCTACCTGGTCGAGAATACGCTGCGGATCCTCCGTGCGTGGGTTGTCAGACGTCGCGATAACCACATCGGCGAGCTCACCCGCGAGACGTCCCATGATGGGACGCTTCGTATTGTCGCGATCACCGCCGCAGCCAAAGACCGCGATAATGCGCTTTTTCGCGATTTTGCGCGCCGTCTCCAGCACGTTCTGCACACCGTCCGGCGTATGCGCGTAGTCAACGATAATGGAGAAATCCTGCCCCGCCTTGACGAGTTCGAAGCGCCCCGGCACGGCCGTGAAATCCGCAAGCGTCGCCGCGATAACGTCCGCGTCGATATGCTCCGCCAGCGCCGCGCCGACGGCCGACATGACGTTGTAGACGTTGAAAATGCCCGTGATATGCAGGGAAAGTGGCATCTGCCCGAATGAAGCGTGGTTCAGCGTGAACTGCGCGCCGCTCGCGAGCACGTTCACATCGGTGGCGCGCAAATCCGCCGCCGCGTTGTCGATGGCATAGGCGATATGCGCGCAATGCGCGTGCGCGAGCATCGTCGCGCCCGCCGCGTCGTCGATATTCACGACGGCCGTCTTGCCCTGCTTTTGGCCCGGCTGGCCGACCTTGTCGAACAGCTTCGCCTTGGCGAGCATGTAGTTCTCCATCGTCTTGTGGTAGTCGAGATGGTCCTGCGTAAGGTTCGTGAACACGGCCGTGTCGAACTCAATGCCCGCCACGCGCTCCTGGTCGAGCGCATGGCTCGAGACCTCCATGACCACATAGTCCAGGCCCTTGTCACGCATAATGGCCAGCGTATGCTGCAACTCCACGACGTCCGGCGTCGTGTTGTGGATGGGGAAAACCTCCTCCTCCATCATAATCTGAATCGTGCCGATGAGGCCGACCTTGTAGCCCGCGCGACGCAGGATGGCGCGCGTGAGGTAGCTCGTCGTCGTCTTGCCGTTCGTGCCCGTGATACCGATGACGCGCATGGACTGTGCCGGATAGTCATAGAAATACGGCACCATAGCGTCCAATGCCGTCTGGAGTTCCGGCACACGCAAGACCGCGACGCCCTCAGGTACCTCGACATCCTCGCGCGTGGTCAGGATGGCCACCGCCCCCGCCTTGACGGCCTGCGGGATAAACGTATGGCCATCGACATGCGTGCCGGGAATGCACACAAAAAGGGTTCCCGCCTGTACCTTGCGGGAATCATGCTCAATGCCGGTAATCGCCAGCTCTTTATTACCACGGATGACGGCGCCCTCACAGCGCGCTGCCAGTTCTGCGAGCGTTTTCAATCTCATTTCCTCCTCTACGTATCCGGCCTGGTGCCGGACCGTACCCTATTATAACCTCTATGCGCGTTTTTTTATAGGGGTGCAGGCAAATAAATAAGGAAAGAGAACCTGTTGTTTCCCTTTCCTGTTTTCTTCATCTCAGTTATCGTGCGCGAAATAAATCTGGTGGGGGACCTCCATGCCGAGCTTGTCAGCCGCCACAGCCTTGATGCGTTGCGGCGATTTCAGCTGGTCAATCTCCACATTGAGCCGCCGATTGGCCTGCTCGAGCGCCTCCGCCTGTTGCTGCACAGCCACGAGTTCATAGCCGCGGTTCGCGATGACGCCGCTCTGCACCGTCACGAGCATGGCCAGCACGGCCGCCACCACAAAGAGTACCTGGCAGCGGTTCCTGAGGCTGGTGTCCAGCACGCGCCGTACGGTGGATTGCGGTTCCGCTTCTGGTGCAGTTTGTGGCTGTACTTCGACCTGGTATTCTTCTTCCTGTCGGGCCAGCATCAGGGGTCACTCCTTTCCGTGCCAGATTCTGCATAGGGTGGCAGTTTTTCGGCAATACGCAGTTTCGCACTGTGTGCACGTGAATTATATTCGAGCTCTGCGGCCTGCGCCACAATGGGCTTGCCGAGCAGCCTGATTTCGGGATGGTGATGGCAGACGCACACGGGGAGCTCCGGCGGGCAGATGCAGCCACGCGCCATTTCCTTTAACGTCTGCTTCGCGATGCGGTCCTCGAGCGAGTGGAACGTGATAATCGCGAGCCGCCCGCCCGGTTGCAGATGCTGCACGGCCGTGCGGAACGCGTCCGCGAGAATCCCCAGCTCGTCGTTGACCTCGATGCGGATGGCCTGGAAAATGCGCTTGGCCGGATGGCCATGCTCCGCGCGCCGCACCGCTTTAGGCACAGCCTTGCACACAACGTCCACGAGCTCGCCCGTCGTTCTGAGCGGCTGCGTCGCGCGCTCCCTGACAATGAACTGCGCGATACGCCGCGCCCAGCGTTCCTCGCCATAGTCGTGGAAAATGCGGTTGAGCTCGTCCTCA